>JBGQGY010000044.1:0-24180 GCA_041497675.1 bacterium
GCGCAGAACCAAGCCAGGCCACGGTGATTTTGACAGCGGCGTCCAGGATCATTTCATGGTTGGATTCTGCCACGGAGCGGCCTCCTCATCTCATGCAATGACATGTCCCCTGTGTATGTTATCAAGTCCTTGGACTCACCGTGCTATACTTTTGGAGGTCGCGCGCCCGTAGCTCAGCGGATAGAGCAACTGGCTTCGAACCAGTAGGTCGCAGGTTCAATTCCTGCCGGGCGCGCCAAGCTCAAAGTCAGACGGGACGCGGGTTTCGGCTCGCGTCCTCTGTTTTCTAGCAGATGGTACGCGGCCGAGAGCACGCGCAAGGTCGCCTCACGGTAGTACGCGGCAGGGCTCTATGGGATCACGAGGAACCATGCGCATTATGAGGGAGCCGCCACTTCCCACTGCCAGCGAACGGCGCGTGGTCACCGTCCTCTTCGCGGACGTGGCCGGGTTCACCGCGATGTCCGAGAAGCTCGACCCAGAAACCGTCACCGATGCGATGAATACGATTTTCAGCGCGCTCGGGGTCGAGGTCGAAGCTGTAGGTGGCCACGTCGACAAGGTCATCGGGGACAGCCTCATGGCGCTGTTCGGCGCGCCCGTTGCCCATGAGGACGATCCCCTGCGCGCGGTACGTGCGGCGATGGCCATGCATCGCGCCGTCCTCGCGCGCGAACCCGAGATCCAACGCGTGCTCGGGTATCCCGCGCGCCTTCGTATCGGCATCCACAGCGGTCTGGTCGTGTGGGGTGCCGTGGGACCGCTGGGGCACGCCCGCCCCACGGTCATGGGCGACGTCGTGAATCTCGCGTCGAGATTGCAGCGCGCGGCCACGGAAGGCAAGATCCTGATCTCCGAAGATGTCCACCGGCAGGTGCGCGGCGGGTACGTATGCGCCAGCCTCGAGCCGATCCTCTTCAAAGGCAAGACGGACCCGGTGGCCGTCTACGAAGTGGTAGAAGAGCGCGACCGGCCGGAGTCCCTTGCTCAATCGCCGTTTACCAATCGGGATGACGAGATGCAAATGCTCCAAGACCTGCTGGCGCGGGCGGCACGGGGCCGCGCCCAGGCCGCCGTTATCATCGGTGAGCCCGGCATCGGCAAGACGCGTCTCGTCGGGGAGTTTGCCGCGCGGCGGCCGGACGGGACCCAACTCCTCCAGACCGCATGCCCGCCATACGGCGGCATCAGCCTGGGACCGCTGGCAGACCTGTTTCGCCAGCTCACCGGGCTCCGCGGTACGGTCAGCCTTCGAGAGGTCGAATCACATGTGCCGTTCGGCGATCGCGCGCCACAAGCCGCGGCGGCGCTGGCCCGATTGTTCAACCTCGCCGAGGTGCCGCCGGGCACCGAGGTCCCGCACGAGACCGCGCTGCTGGTGGCCTCCGAGACGATTCGCCGAATGATCGTACAGCCCACGATCGTCTGGATCGAGGATCTGCACTGGGCCGATGCGGGCACCCGCGAGCTCCTTCCGTTCATGCTCGATCGCATGAGCGAGAGCCCGCTACTGCTCATCGTCACACAGCGGCCCGACGCCCCGACCGTGATCTGGGGACGACGGGCGGCGCTCACCACTTTCCATATCGATCCGCTGTCATCCGTGCACGCCTCTGCCCTGCTCGCGGCCATGGCCGGCGCCGCATTGCCCCGCGCGGTCGGGGAAGCGCTGCTGGACAAGGCGGGGGGCAACCCATTCTACCTCACGGAGATAATCTCGACACTGCGCCGCAATGGCACGCTGACGATGGACGATCGTGGACAGTGGCGATTGACTCGACCGGTCGATGACGTCCTCCCCGACACCGTCCAGGGCGCAGTACGGGCACGCCTGGACAGACTCGCGCACGGCCCCCAACAATTAATTCAACTTGCCGCGGCGCTGGGTGGCACATTTCAGCGCTCGCTCCTGGATGCGTTGGCCCCGGGCGTCGACGTCGTCGGGGCGCTCCATGCCTTGGAGGACGCGGACATCGTGAGCGCGCTTGATCCGCTCGCGTCCGATCCCGAGTACCGGTTCACGCATCCGCTCGTGCGGGAGGTCGCCTACACCAGCCTGGTGCTGAAGGAGCGCACCGCGCACCATGGTCGGATCGCCGAGACCCTCGAACGCCTGCATCCGAACGCCGACGACCTGGCGAAGATGATCGGCACGCACTACGCGCGCGGTGCCGACCCGTTGCACGCGGTCCCGTATCTCACGCGCGCCGGCGAGCGTGCCGCGGCCCGATACGCGACGCGGGAAGCGATCGAGTTGCTGGAGGAAGCCCGCAAACAGGCAGAGGAGGCCGGGACGCCCGCTCTCGCGGTCACCGCGTGCGAACTGCTCGGCGACCTGTACGTGCGCGTCCACGACCGTGGCCCCAAGGCAACGCTCGACGTGTGGACACTGGTCATGGCTCACACGGATCCGACCATCGACCCCGCCCGGCGAGCGCGTGCGGCGATCCGCTCGGCGCTGGCGTTGGCAAACGACAATCAACACGCCGAGGCTCGGCCACTGCTGCGCGAAGCCGAAGCCCTGATTCCGCCCGACGACCCACTGTGGAGCGACTTTCACCGCGTCCGCGCGTTGACGTTGATCATGGACACCCGATATCGTGAGGGCCTCGATGACGCCCGCCAGGCGGTGTCGATTGCCAACCGTATCGGGACGCTCGACGACCGCTCACGCGCGTACAGCGTGCTCGCCCATCCGACCATCCTGCCCCTCCTTGGCGATGAAGGACGCGCGATCATGCGCGCGTGGGTCGCCGAAGCGACCGCCAGCGGCGATGAACGGCTGATCATCGAAGCTCGGCATTTCCTCCTGAGTGACGTCTGGACGCGCGGGATCGTGGACGCCGACGTGCTGCGGGCCGGACACGAGACGCTCGACCGAGCCGTGGAGCACGGCTGGACACGGGACGAAGCGGCCCTCCGACTCATCATGGGATGGGCGACGTTCATCACCGGCGCGTGGCCCGAGGCCCACGATCACATCGCGCGCGCCCACCACCTGATCCAGCTCCAGGGCGGCAGGCTGCAGGGGATGTACCATATCTGGCTGCCGCTGTTTCGCGGCCACCTCGCGATGGGGGCGGGCCGGCTCGATGAGGCGAGGCAGATCTTCGAAGAGGCGTTGCCGCACGCGCGGTTCCACGCGCCCATCTGGCTCAATCACGATCTTGCACAGTGTTTGCACCGCCTCGGGGATACCGACGCCGCGAGGCTCGCCATGGACCGGTCGATCGAAGCCAGCACCCGTTGGCACTGCATCATCTGCGGATGTCAGGCGGACGGCGTGACGGCCGAGTTCTATGCCGCGATGGGAGAGACAGACCGCGCACGCGAGCACGCGGACCATGCCGAAAGTGTGGCGAGAGACATCGGTCACATCGCGACGCGGATTCGAGTACGACGGGCGTGGGCGCGTCTTGCCATGGATGCCGGCGACCCGAATCGCGCGGTCCAGGCGGCAGGCGAGGCTGTCACGCTGGGGGCGCAGATGCCACTACCTCAGCCGCTAGAGCACGCGCAGTCGCTCACGGTGCTGGCCACGGCTCGGTGGCGAGCCGGCGAGCACAGCGACGCGATGAGCGCGCTGCAAGACGCACGCGGCCTACTCGAGGGATTGGGGGCGGCCTGGCACCTCGAACAGGTCGACACACTCTTACGCCAGATCCGCGTCTGAGCCTGCCGCGTGTGGTGCCAACGTATTCAGGCTTCAGGAACGTGCTTCAACCGCGGGGCTTTCGCCTTCGGACGTCTGAGGTGCTCGGCTGTCGGTGTCTCTGCAGGCCCCGTGTCCTCCCGGGCCACCCGTCCGGTGATCTCTCGGACCTGTTCTCTCAGGTGACGGATCTCCGCGACGGTGGCGCGGAGTTTGTCGAAGAGGGCCCCGTTACTCTCGATGCCCGCGCGGATCAGCCAGGCCGCCGCCTCGCTCCGGGTGGCGCGGACACCGCCTTCAACGAGTACATCGATTGCCTCCAGATCCCGATCACTCACCCGACACATCACGACATTGTTCCGCGCTCCTCCAGGTAGTTGCGGCGCCACCAAGTCCAACGGCGCCCATTCCAACCACGCATTCGGATCGCTGCCCGAGGCCAGCGCTCGAGTGATTTCCTCCAAAACGCGCTCGCGACTGAGCTGTAACCGTCGGATCACATCGACGATGGGACCATTTTTGAGCAGGAAGAGGCCCAACAGAAGATGCTCGGTTCCGATGTACCGGTGCTTGAGACGGCGTGCCTCGGCGAAGCCGAGTGCGAGAGCCTTCTTGCCCTCCTCCGAAAATTTGGTCTCTGGACTCTTCGGGGCCCGCTCCATCCGACCGCCAAGCGACTCAACGATCCCGCGAGCCGATTCGAGGGTCACACCGAGTTTGCCGAGCACCCGACCACCGACTCCGTCATGCTCAGCAACGATACCGAGCAGCACATGCTCAGGCCCGATTGGGCGGTCTAGTAGACGTGCCTCCTCTTGCGAGAGAATGACGACACGTTTGGCGCGCTTGGTGAACTTCTCCAACATGACAGGGCCTCCTAATTACATGTAATCTAATTACAGCACACTTACATGGGTATCGGCAATCCTGGAAGTTTGCTCCCCGCGAGCGGGAAGGGCGGTATTAGGTAAGCTAACAAGACGCAGGGGGAAGCCGAGCAGAATTCTTCGAACCCAGTAGCCCATGATAAGCGTGGCAGACGTGGTCGTCGAGGCGCTGCGGGCGCGCGGCGTGACAATGATGTTCGGCGTGCCCGGCGGGGGCACGAACCTCGACCTGATCGAGGCGGGGGAGCGCGCCGGGATCAGATTTGTCCTCGCGCACTCCGAGACGGCGGCGCTCTTCATGGCCTCCACGTACGGAGAGATGACCGGGCGCCCGGGTGTCGGCCTCTGCACGCTCGGACCGGGCGTCGCCAACAGCGCCAACGGCCTGGCCCACGCGTTCCTCGACCGGACTCCCGTTCTCCTGATCTCCGATCGATATCCGGATGGCCACGTAGGCGTGGTGACCCACCAGACGCTCGATCACGCGGCGGTCGTGGGCCCGCTCACGAAGTGGACCGGGACCCTTCGACAGGGGGACGCGCGGAGCGTCATCGAGCGGGCGATTCGCGAAGCGTGTGCGGAACCCGCCGGACCGGTGCACCTGGATTTCCCTCAGGGTGAAGACTCTGCGTCACCGGAGGAGGCCGCGCGCGACGCCCCGGAAAGCCCGCTGCGCAAGATCGACCCGATCACAGCTTCATCCGAATTGGTTGGGCGCGTGCGAACATTGACGGGGTCGGCGAAGAGACCCCTCATCATCGCCGGAATCGAGACTCGTCATGAGGCCACCGCTGTGGCTCGGGCGCTTGGTCCGATCCTCAACGCGGGCGTGCCCGTGTTGACCACATACAAGGCGAAAGGCATCGTCCCCGAAACGAGCGAGTGGTGGGGGGGTATCTTCACGAATGCCGCCGCCGAGGAGCCGCTCGTTCACCAGGCCGACCTCATCGTGCTGGTGGGCGTCGACCCCGTCGAACTTATCCCTCGCTCCTGGACCTACCAAACCCAAGTCATCTCGCTGCGGCGCACGCCCAGTGACTCACGATATGTCGTTCCTGACATCGAACTCGTCACGGAGCTCGGTCCGGGTCTCGAACGGATCTCCTCCGGGACGGTGTGGCGGCCGACGTGGAGCGCTGGCGTCCTACTGGAGCATCGCCGGAGCCTCGTTGGTCGTCTTCGATCACCGGTGGCGGGCCTCCAACCGGCCGATGTGATCGAGAACGCGTGGGCGCTGGCGCCCGATGACGCCATCGCCACCGTAGACTCCGGCGCGCACATGTTTCTCGCCACGGAGCTGTGGACCGCTACTCAGCCGGGGAGATTCCTTATCTCCAATGGGCTCGCGACCATGGGGTACGCGCTGCCCGCCGCCATTGCCGCGGCCCTGGTCGCACCCGACACGACCGTGGTGTGTTTCACGGGAGACGGGGGGCTCTTCATGCAAATCGGTGAGCTGGAAACCGCCGCCCGGCTTCAGTCTCGTATCGTCGTCGTCGTGCTCGACGATACGGGGTTCTCGCTGATCCGCGTCAAACAGACGCGGAAGGGGTACGGGACTGCCGGGGTCGACTTTGGCGCCTCGAGGCTCGACCGCGTGGCAGAAGCCCTCGGTGTCCCAGCCCGCACCGCGTCGACGGTGCCGGAGTTTAGAGAGGCGATGCGGTGGGCGCTGAGCGTGGACGGCCCCGTCTTGATCTGTGCCCGGATCGACGCCACCGTCTATGACGACATGTTCGCCGCGATCCGTGGATAAGTGGCTACCCGGCGCACACTTTGGGCAAATTCCTGAGCGAGGATACGGGGAGGTGAGGGTCAGGTGAAATTGATCTGGGTGCTGTTGATCATGCTCCTTGCCGCCTCCCCGGCAGCGACACAGGTTCCCGACGACGCCCTCATCGTCCCTGGTCTTCGCATCGGCAAGTGGTCGCTGGACATGACCGTTGACGATCTCTTCCGTGTGAACGGCCAGGCGGATTTTTCAACGCTATCACACCCTTCGTATGTAGCCGGATTCACGGTCGTGGCCTGGCGGACGAGCCCGCTGGCCGCGCTCACCAAAGATCGGAGAAGGATTGAAGCGCTGTCGGTGGTCGGCGGAGAGTTCAAGACAGAGAAAGGCATTGGCGTCGGATCCACCAGAGCCAACATCATCGGGGCCTACGGGAATTCAACGGCGACCATCGCATTCAACCCGACGACGTCTGTCCTTGTCTATGATGACGTCGGCGCGAGTTTTGGCGTCGAGAGTGATCGTGTCAACCGTGTCTGGATCTTTCGCGCCCGGACCTGGGCCGGTATCTGGACTGCTGGACGACCGCCCCGGCCCTCGGGGCCGGTTCCAACCCCGGGCGAGCGGGGTGACAGGTACTAGGCAGGAGGACGGCTCCGGACCGCCGTCCCCCTGCCTCGGTTTTTCTAACGAACGTGCCTTAGGGACCCGTGCTCAGCCCGATCAGGTCCTGCCAGAATACTACGCGCGGGTTCGCCGTCCGCCCGTCCGTCACCCGGTCGTAGACTTCGAGCGTGAACGCGAAGGCGCAGAAGTTGTGCCCGGCCGGCAGCCAGTTCGCCGTCCCAGACGGTTGTAACCCCGTCAGGACATAGTCATCGACGTCGGCCGTTGGCTCGTCGCGCGTTCCCGTGAAGTTGCACGGAGCCATCGGATCGTACCCCTTCCGCACGACACCCGACGCATCCGCCGTGCCAACCCCGGAGGCCACAGATACAGGCACGTCCACGTTGTTCCCGCGCTTGGCCGAGAGCGTCCAACTGTGTAGGAAGCCCTCGGGATCGACCGCGCGGTACCGCACCGTGAGGGCCGCCCGCGGGCCAGTGAGTTCGAACAATCCGCAGTCACCCAGCGTCGTGGTGCCCATCGTGATGGATGTAATGTCGCCCTTGGAGTTGTTCGGTCGCCCCGCGATCCCGGTGCGGTTGTGGATGTAGAACGTGATCGTATCACCCGTCGCCGCCACCATGTTCCCAGCGGTGTCGTAGGCCTCGATGTGGAACTGCACCGACCCGGGTTGATCCCACGGCCGGTAGATCCCCGAATCCAGGATCAGCTTGAGGTCGTTTTCGATCCAGTTCAGGTCGCCCTCGTGGTTGTCGTACGTCGGCACCGGCTGCGGACCGCCCACGAGCGGCACGGTGGGTGTGACACTCCGTAGCGTCGGTCCAACCGGCGTGCCACTGTACCCGGGCGCAAAATCGGGGATGTGGTTCAGCAGGTGCGATTGCGTCACGGGCCGCCACTGGGTCTCGGCCGGGCGCTTGTAGTAGATGGCGTAGTGGACCGCCTGCGGCTTGCCAAAACAGCCGTAGAGGCGCAGCCCGCCCCGCCAGCCCGCACAGTCGACCTGAGGCGCGTTGGCGTTGCGGCACGTGATGCGACCCTGGCTGTCGAGCGTGTTCGGGTGCCCGCCGAGCGCCGAGTGCAAGACGATGATGTCCCCGACGCGCTGGATCACGCGGTCACCCGCGCACGCGCGGCTGGGGTGTGCCCGGTCGTACGGCACGCACAAGTCGATCCGCTGTAGGTTGGCGATGTTGTAATACGGAGCGGTCTCGTACGTCATTGTCATCCCGGTGCCGAGCACCTGGATGATGACGTCGGGCCGCAGTTGTGTGGCCAGCACCTCACCGCTCGCCACGTCGGATGTCTCGGCGGCGATGTCGATCAGCGTCTGGCTGAAGCGGAAGATGTAGTTGCCCTGCTCGTCCGTGACGGCGAGGCTGAGGTCGTCGCGCGGCCCGGTCCCCGTATAGGGTCCGCCCAGCTTTTCGGACGCCGTGCGATCATACTCCTGAAACCGCAGCAGGAGGCCCGGAGCCAGCTGCACGTCGCACCGGAACCTGATGAGCGCGTCGCGGACGTGGGCGACCGCCTTGAAGTCGGCGGCGGTCAGCAGGTCGGCCCCGGCCTTGGCCGGAGCACCGCTGAACGTGACGACACGCGCCGAGGTCTGCAGCCGCTCAACGGCGTCCGCCTCGAACCGATCCAAGGACGCGTTTTCGCCGCCCTTCTTGGCGCCCTTGGCTTCAGCGCGGGGAGCCCCGGACATCGGCATCCCGCCGAAGCGCGACTGGAAGACGACACCGCTTCGCAGGCTGGGCGCCCCGGTGGGGATGACGAGTGGGGTGACCTCGGGCGGTGGATCGGGAATCGGCCGCGGCCGCACGCGGACACGCTCCGGGTAGAGCGTTGTCAGCGGGCCGCACAACTCCGGAAACCTGGCGCAGAGATTCAAGGCCGTGTACGGGGGGTCGATGACGATGTAGTCGTCGCGGCACGGATTGAACAGGCACAGACCCGCGTAGGTCTTGATCGTCCCGTAGACAACATAGTCGCTCGCACTCGCCGGCATCGAGCACGAGAGCACCAGGTCATCATAGTCCGCGTCCGGCCCGGTGTCGTTCGAGTCGATGTTGAAGCGGACCAGACCACCCGAAACGGTGGGAAACGTGATCCGCTGGGCCGAGTCCCGCCACGGCTCACTCGGCGGCTGGTGTTGGATGTTGATCGACCACTGCGCACCGCTGGCAAAGAGCGCGGTTCCAACCAGACCGTCGTACGTGCCGTTGCCAACGTCCGCCCCGGTGATCACGAAGCGCTGACCGAACGAGGCGTTCTTGCTTGTGACGCGCACCGTCCAGCTTCCCTGCATGGTGATAGCCATGTGTCGTGTCTCCCCTCATCCAAAGCAAATGAATTGTCGGGATCAGGTGCAGGAACTGTGGGAGGATTCAGGGGGTGACCGGGAGCCCAACACTGTACGTGCGCGCCCCCGCGGGAAGCGAAAACGCCTCCCACGCGGGAAGGCGCTCTACCCTCCCCGTTCGGCAGCCCGGCTGACTGGATTGCTCCAGTCCCGCGGCTTTGCGTCCCGCCCTCGCGAGCGGTCTGCCTTTATCGCGGCGAATAACTATTCAGCGTCCTTGTACACGCCTCGCGTTGCTGGTTTCGCCGCGCCACCGGGAACTCCTCCCGATGGGCGGCCAACCGCCCATTTTGTGCGGCCTACTTGGTGAAGTTCTTGTTGACGAAGTCCTTTTGGTCGACCTGCTGACCCCGCTCGTTGTCCCAAACGGCAACCCCCGCCTGCCGAATGAACACGTTGTACGCCTCCGTGCGTTCGCTATCCGACCGCGCCGCCTGAAACGCCTTCGCGAAGGTCGCCAGCGCCGACACACGCGAGTGGAAGATGATCGAGTACTTCGTCCAGAGCTGGCTGACCGACAGCAACGTCCTGGCATCCTCCTGATTGAGCACCTCGAACATCGCGCCCCACATCGTGAAGGTCTGCTCAAGCACCTTGTCGCGGCCGGGCTGCGAGTAGTTCGCCGCGGTTTCCGTCCACCACTGGGGATCGCCGTCGCTCGTCCGTTTTAACTCGAGCTCGAGCACCCGGAGGTTCTTGGCCTCGAGTCCCCGACGGATCTGCGCGAGCCTGGGATCGACCGCAGGTTGCGCCGGCGTGCCCGGCTGCGTGGGGGGAAACGGGAACGCCTGGCCGGCCCGTGCAAGGGTGGTTAGGATCGCCACCAGGATCATCGTCAGGCAGAGCGTCGTCGCGTATCGGCGTGGCGTCACGCTTGCTACCTCGTGAAGTTCTTGTTGATGAAGTCCTTCTGGTCAACTTGCTGACCCCGCTCGACGTCAAACACCGCGAAGAGGGCCTGACCCAAGAGCGTGCTGACCGCCTGCCCCCGTTCGGCGTCTGATCGCGCCGCCTGATACGCCTGCACGAAGGCCGTGAGCTCCGACAGACGCGCGTGGAAGATGATCTTGTACTTTGTCCAGAGCTGACTGCCCGACAAGTAGGTCCTGCCGTCTTCCTGTTTGAGGGACTCATACATCGCGGCCCAGATGAAAAAGGCCTGATCGATGACTTTGTCGCCGGTAGGCTGCGCGTACCTCGCCGCCGTTTCCGTCCACCACTGGGGATCCCCAGCGGACGTCCGCCGCGACTCGACCTCGAGCACCCGGAAACCCTTTGCCTCAAGCCACTGTCGGATCTGCGCCAGCCGCGGATCGACCGCGGGTTGCGCCGGCGTGCTCGGCTGCGTCGGGGGAAACGGGAACGCCTGGCCGGCGCGTGCAACGGTGGTCACGACGGCCAGCAGGATCATCGTCAGGCAGAGCGTCATCGCGTATCGGCGTACCGTCACGGTTCCTACCTCCTCAAGATGGCGCGCGTATCGCGGGCCCAGCCACGCTTCCGTCGATTCTACCACGGCATTCTGCCCTCCTTCAGACTCCGCGCGCGCGGTGCAAGACAGAAGGGGCCCCGGGCGGGGCCCCTCTGCGATGAGTATGGATGAGTTGGTGGATTTACTGCCGTTCGGCCATGCAGTTGTACGAACCGGGCCTCGCACCGTTGAGCATCCTGGCCGCCCCGTAGCAATCGGCCTCCAGGCGGAACGGACCCAGCACCCGCTGCGTGCCTTCCACGCGCACGACCCAACCGCGATAGCCTTCGACATCGATGTTCTTCTCGCCACCCGTCGTCGACACTGCGACGACGACCGGGGCCTGCGGCGTCGGTTCGTGGCACCTCTCATACGCACTCGCCACACCGACAATGACCAGCATCATGAACACCGCCACGAGCACGGGCGCGGCCGCCCCCAATCTCGCCAGCATCTTCATCCCCATCGCTCCTTTCAAGTATGTCCGGCAGTGGTGCGAAAAACGTGTGCTGACCGAAGTGACGAGCTCTCTCACCTCCCGGGCAAAACTTTGCTCTTTAGACGATGCGAGTCTCTTGCTGTGTACTCAAATCTACTGGAGGGCCACTCGAGCGGCTATCCTCCGACTGGAGGACATTTGGTCGATCGAACAGGTGAGCGAGCGGAGATACCTCTGGCGAATTGCGGCTAATATGACGCGGGTGTTCTCACGGTCTTCCGGGTCTCTTCACGGGCGGCGTCTTCCCGTGCGCCAGCCGGTCTTCAATGCGCTTGATCGCGGCCATCATGTCGATAGACTGCTTCAGCACCGGGAGGAGCGGATCGCGCAACCTCTTGAACCGCGCCGGGAGCGTCTTGATCGTAAACGTCGCGGGGTCGAGCGCGGGCGTGATTTCTTCCCACCGTAACGGGCACGACACGGAGGCCCCAGGCACCGGTCTGACGGAAAAGGGCGACACGATCGTGCGCCCGTGACCGTTTTGGACGTAGTCCACGTAGACCTTGCCCTCACGCGACTGGATCGGCCGCGACAGGGTCGCGACCTCCGGAGCCCCTTCGAGCGCCAGCATCGCGAGTAGGCGAGCGAACGTGCGCGCGTCCTCGTACGTGTAGGCCGCCCCCAACGGGATCAGGATGTGCAGACCCGTGGCACCCGATGTCTTCACGTATGAGGGGAGGCGGATCTCTCCAAGCAGGCGGTGGAGTTCGCGCGCCACGGTGACCACGTCGGTGAACGGCGCGCCCTTGGGATCGAGATCGAGCACCAGCCAGTCGGGACGATCCTGCGAGTCCAGACGCGACGCCCAGATGTGGAGGGGGATGGTCCCGAGGTTGATCACGTACCGCAGCGTGTCCGCATCGTCGACGACAAAGTAGTTGATCTCCCGATCGGCATCCTTCGAATAGATGCGCTCGGTTCGCACCCAGGCGGGGACGAAGTCCGGGGCGTCCTTCTGGAATAAGGACTTGCCGTCAATCCCGTCCGGATAGCGGGTGAGCACGAGCGGTCGACCCGCAAGGTAGGGGAGGAGGAGAGATGCTACGGAATCGTAGTATGCGATCAGGTCGCCCTTTGTGTACCCTTCCGCCGGCCAGAAGACCTTGTCGGGATTGGTGATGCGAACCTGTGGCCGCTCGGCGGTGGGCGGCGCCGCGGCGGGCGCCGGAGCCTCGATGTGCACCGCGGTCTCCCGCCGGCACTCTTCGGCCCGCTTGTCATCGCGCAGCCCCAGAAACGTCGGATGCCGGATCCCGCCCTCGTCGGTCCACTCGGTGAAACGCACCTCGCAGACCAGCTTGGGGTCCACCCAGTGGTGCCCGCGGCCGGCCGGCCCCCCGGCGTCGAACGGCGAGGTCTCTCGCTGCAGCGGCTGCAGCCGGTCCCAGGTGCGCTTCAGCAGCGCCTGATCGAATCCGGTGCCGACCTTTGACGCGTAGACCAGACGCGACCCGTCATACAGCCCGATATGCAGCGCGCCAAAGTATCCACGAGACCCCTGGGGATCGGTGTAGCCGCCGATCACGAACTCCTGGCGGCGCTGGCACTTCAGCTTGATCCAGTCGCGCGAGCGACCACCGGCGTAGGCGCTGCGAACCCTCTTGGCCACGATCCCTTCCAGATGTTGTTCGTCCGCCGCCTCAAAGAAGGCCTCACCGTGCTCCAGGACGTGGTCGCCGTAGTGGATCTGTCCCAGAGGCGGCACGAACATCTGCAGGCACGTCTTCCGGTCGACGAGCGGCAGCCGCCGCAGATCGTACCCCTCCAGCGCCAGACAGTCGAAGACAATGCAGGTCACGGGTACCTGCGCCATCGCCTGTCGGACGTCGCCGGGCTTGGTCAACCCCATCCGGGCCTGGAGGCGCTGGAAGCTGGGCGTACCGGTCTCATCGAGCGCCACGATCTCGCCGTCGATGACGAAGTGTTCGACCGGCAGGGCCTGCAGGGCTGCGGTGACTTCCGGATAGCGCGTCGTGATCGCCTGCCCGCTCCGCCCATAGAGGGTGACGACGTCCCCGCGCCGCGACGCCAGGACACGCACCCCATCATACTTGACCTCGAAGAGCCAATCGCTGCCCGAGAACGGAGTCTTCTCGAGAGCGGCCATCATGATCGGTTGGGTGCGCGCGTCGACCTCGCGCTTCGTCGCGCCCAGCGCCTGCACGCGCTCGCGGATCGCGGCCCGCTTGGCCGGGATGTCTCTGATCTCTTCGACCGTGAGTCCGGAGATGACCGATTGCGGATACCGCTCGGTGGCTTCGACCTCGGCGGCAGCCGCATCCGCCTTCTTGAGCAGCAACCAATCCTTCTCGCTCCTCGACATCCGCACGAGCGTCCAGCGGCCGCGCATCTTGTAGCCGAAGACCTCGAGTTCCAGTTTGCCCCGCGCCAGGTGGTCGAGCGGGTCGCCGTCTTTGACGATCCGGTACCAGCCGCGGTCCCACACGATCACCGATCCGGCCCCGTAGTTTCCGGCCGGGATGACGCCTTCGAAATCCGCATACTCAACCGGGTGATCCTCGACGTGGACCGCCAGCCGCTTCTCTTCGGACCGCACCGAGGGACCGTTGGGCACGGCCCAGGACTTCAGCACGCCGTCCATCTCCAACCGCAGGTCGTAGTGGAGACGGCGCGCCCAGTGCTTTTGAACAGTGAAGCGAGGGAGCCCGGCCGCGGGTCGCCCACCGAACGGCTCCGGCGTCCGCTCGGGATCGCGCTTGCGCCGGTAGGCTTCCAGGGAGTCGGGTCGGCTCATCGGAACACCTTGAGGCATTCCGGGGTTCGTGGTATGGTTCAAATCACCTTCAAATCGACCCTGGGGGGACCGGACGATGCCTTCGCACTCGCTCGGCTCGGGCACCATCTCATTCGGCCTGGTATCCATCCCCGTGAGAATGTACTCGGCCGCACAATCGGCGAACGTGCGCTTCAACATGCTGCACAAGAAGTGCGGCAATCGCGTGAAGCAGCAGTACTACTGCCCGGTCGACAATGAGGTCGTCGAGCGCTCGGACATCACGAAGGGCTATGAGCACGCGAAGGACCAATACGTGCAGGTGACCGATGAAGAGCTGAAAGCCTTCGAAGGCGAAGCCTCGCAGGTGATCGACATCGCGGAATTCGTCCCACTCCCGAAAGTCGATCCGATCTTCTTCGAGAACACCTACTATCTCGGTCCGGAGAAGAGCGGCGAGAAAGCGTACCGCCTGCTGGCCGATGCCATGGCGAAGACGAGCCGCGTCGCATTGGCCAAGTTCGTGATGCGCGGCAAGGAGAGCCTGGTGCTCATCCGGCCGGCCCAGGGCGGGCTGATGCTGCACACGATGTACTTTGCCGACGAGCTACGTGACTTCGGCGAGATCGACAAGGGTGAGGATGCGAAGATCAAGGCCGGCGAACTGGAACTGGCGACGCGGCTGATCGACGAACTCTCCAGCCAAGAGTTCAAACCCGAACAGTATAAAGATGACTACCGGCTGCGCGTCCTCGACATGCTCAACATGAAGATCGAGGGCAAAGAAGTCACCGCGGTCGGGCCACAGGTCCAGCGTGCCCAGGTCATCGACATCATGGACGCGCTGAAGAAGAGCCTCGAGAAGCGCGCGTCTGCCGAGAAGAAACCGGCCGTCAAAGCCCGCGGGCCGCAAGGCGCATCCGCCAGACCGGAGAAGAGGGCTCAGGCCGGGAGGAGATGACCACCTTCACCACCGGTGAGGTGGCGAAGATCCTCGATTTGACAGAAGCACGGATTCGCGCTTGTGTCCGCTCCGGATTGATCAGCCCCCGAAAGGGGGCGGGGCGCCAACTGTTGTTCGAGTTTCAGGATCTGTTGCTCCTCAAGACGACGAAGGACCTCCTCGACGCCCGGGTCCCGGTCAAGCAGATTCGGCGGATGCTCGCGTCCTTACGCCGGCAGCTGCCGGACGACCAGCATCTCTCGACCATTACCATCTACGCAGACGGCCGCCGCGTCGTCGCCTGGGACGGCCAAGCGCGGTGGCAGCCGGATTCGGGCCAGTTTCTCTTCAACTTCGACGCGCAGGACGTCGCCGAACGAGTCCCGGTGCCCGTGTCGGCGAGACGGGCCGGCAAACCGTCGATGACCGGTGAAGAGTGGTTCAACCTGGCCTCGGAGCTCGAGGCCACGTCGCCAGACGAGGCGCGCCGGGCCTACCAGCACGCGCTGGAACACGACCCCACGCTTGCCGACGCCCACGTCAACCTGGGCCGGCTGTTCCAGCAGGCACGCGAGTTTGCGACGGCCGAGGCGCACTACCGCGTAGCGGCCCAGCAGGCGCCGGACGATCCCGTTCCCTGGTTCAATCTCGGCGTCCTCCTGGACGAGGTCGGCCGCCGCCAGGAGGCCATCCAGGCCTACCGGAAGGGCATCGAACGCGACCCGGACCTAGCCGACGCCCATTACAACCTGGGCCTGCTCTACGAGGCCATGGACCGCCGGAGCGAAGCCATCACGCATCTCCGCAGGGCCCGCGCGCTCTACGGCAGGCTCGCCAGCAAGAACTAGATCCCCTAAGGAATTCCCGTCCCGATGGCGAAGTTCGTATGGGAAGGATCGCACCCCCGGGAGGCATGCGCATGAGCGGACATGCCAGGCCACATCACTGGGTTTCCCTGCTAATCTTCATCTTCACCACCTCTGCCCTGGCCGTCACGTCCGCGGTCACACCATCCGCGGGCGCGCCCGCCACCGGCTTTCAGGAGTATGCCGTTCCCGCAGGCTCTCATCCTCACGACGTTGCGCCGGCGCGCGATGGCGGCGTCTGGTACGCGGCGCAGCCAACAGGCGAGCTTGGCCACCTCGATCCCAGGACCGGCGCCACCCGGCACATCAAGCTCGGTGACGGCGCAGCGCCCCACGGCGTCATCGTGGGGCCCGACGGCGCGCCCTGGCTGACCGATGGAGGGCTCAACGCGATCGTGCGTGTCGACCCCGCGACAAGCGAGGTGAAGCGTTTTCCGCTGCCCGCGTCGCGGCCTCGCGTCAACCTCAACACGGCCGTGTTCGACCGCCGGGACATCCACTGGTTCACCGGGCAGGGGGGCGTGTACGGCCGGCTGGATGTGTCCACCGGTCAGATGCAGGTGTTTGACGCCCCTCGAGGTCCGGGGCCCTACGGCATTGCGAGCACACCGGACGGCACGGTGTACTACGCGTCTCTGGCCGGCAACTTCGTCGGCCGGATCGACGCGGCAACCGGCGCGACAACTGTGCTCGAGGCGCCCACTGCACGTCCGGGCCCGCGCCGGGTCTGGTCAGACTCGCATGGGCGCATCTGGGTCAGTGCGTGGAATACCGGCCAGCTTGGGATGTACGATCCCGCGGCCGGACGGTGGAAGGAGTGGCGCCTGCCGGGGGAGGCCCCCCGGGCCTACGCCGTCTACGTCGACAACCACGACATCGTGTGGATCACCGACTGGGGAGCAAACGCGCTGGTGCGTTTCGACCCGGCACGTGAGACGTTCGAAGCGTTCCGGATGCCGAGCGCCCGGTCGGACGTCCGCCAGATCCTCGGCCGGCCCGGTGAGGTCTGGCTGCCGGAGTCGGCGGTCGACAAGATCGCGGTATTCCGGACGCCGTGAGCCAACTCTTCATCTGGCCGACCCTCCTGTGGGCGCTGGCGCTCATCCCGGCGCTGATCGCGCTCTACATGCGAGCGCTCAAACGCCGGCCGGCGGCCTCAGTGCGGTATCCGAACATGGAATTGCTTGCCGCTGCCGCTGCGCGTGGCAACGCGTTGCGGCGACACCTTCCGGCGGGTCTGTTTCTGCTGGCCGTGGCGGCCATCGTGCTGGCCGTCGCGAGACCCGTCGTCTCGCTCCCCGTCCCCGCGGACCGCGCGGGCATCATGCTCGCCATTGACGTCAGCGGCAGCATGCGGTCGCAGGATATCCACCCCAACCGGCTGGTCGCCGCCCAGGAAGCCGCCAAGATGTTTCTTAAGACGGTCCCCAGCAACGTGCCCGTCGGACTCGTGAGCTTCGCCGGTTTTGCCACCCTGCTCGCGCCTCCAACCACCGACCGCAAACGGGTCTTCGATTTGATCGACGGCTTCTACTTTGCGCGCCGCACCGCCATCGGTGACGGTTTGCTCGAGGCCATGGCCGCGCTGCCGGGGCGTGCGAAACCGTCGCCCGATGGCACCGCCCCCCCCAAACCGTCCGGGGGGTGGCCGCCGGGTTTCATCATTCTACTCTCGGACGGCCGCAGCAACGCCGGCATGGATCCGGTCAAAGCGGCGGCGATCGCGCGAGAGCAGGGGGTTATCGTGTATTCGATCGGTGTGGGGTCCACCGATCCGAACGTCGGCTGGAGGATTGGCGGCACCCTCGACGACGAGGAGCTGCAGGCGATCGCCAAAGAAACTGGCGGGTTGTATTTCCACGCGAAGTCGGCGGCGGGGCTCCAGAACGTCTACCGGCACCTCGCGCGGACCATCGGATGGGATTACCGGCCTGAAGAGGTCACATCGATCGCCGGCATGCTGGCCGCAATGGCGCTGATCGCCGCGGTCGTCATCTCGCGGGCGGCGACGCACCGGGTGGGCATATGAGGAAGAGCCTCGCCGCGGCCGCGCTGCTGGTCTTCGGTCTACTCGCGCCGCTGGCCGCGGCACAGTCGGGAACGTTTGATGCCCAGGCCATCTACCAGCGGGCCGTCGCAGCCGTCGCCACGATCCGCGTCCAGGGGAGAGGCGGGACGAGTATCGGCACCGGGTTTCTGATCGACCGCGGTCTTGTGCTGACCGCCGCGCATGTGGCCAGGACGGCCGAGTCGATCGTCGTGGAGTTCAACGACACCCAGGTCTCTGACGCCCGGGTGGTGGGCTACGACGCGCGCCGCGACGTGGCGGTGCTCCGCCTGGTATCGGGCGTGGGTGCCACGCCGCTGGAACTCGTCGACTCCGATTCGGTCCAAACAGGCGACCCGGTGGTCGTCATCGGCACGCCGCGAGGCATGCCGCGCGTGATGACTACCGGAGAGGTGCGCGCGACCAATGTGACCTTCCCGGGTTTGGTGCCCCGCATCATGATCTTTTTCGACGCGGGCGTCGCACCAGGCAACTCCGGCGGGCCGCTGCTCAACGCGCAGGGGCAGGTCATCGGCGTGGTGGTCGCCGGCACCACCCGCGGAGACGGGGGCGGGTTGGCCGTCTCTGGCTCGACGGTCAAGAACGCGCTCCCTGTCATCACGGGCGGTACTCGCGTCGAGCGCGCCTGGATGGGGATTACGGGAACCGGCCTGACCGCGGACCTGGCCAGACAACGGCGGCTGACCGTCGATCACGGTATCCTCGTCCTCGAGATCCTGCCCGGCGGGCCGGCCGATTTCGCCGGGCTCCGTGGGGCCGTGAGCGAGGGACCACCCGGCGACGTGATCACCACGATCAACAGCGAGCCCATCGATGACTGGGAAGACCTGTTGAACTTCCTCGCGACCCGCGAACCCGGACAGCGGTTGCGGTTGGGCATCGTCCGGGGATCGGACCGCTATTCGGTGACGCTCGTCCTCGGCGCCCGTCCCTAACGTCGCAGTCCCACGTGCCTCGCGTCCGCGATTTCTTCGACACGGGTATCCTCCCCGCGGGCCCACTGAACGCGATCACCGACGTCGCCGGCGTACGGGTGGGGCACGCGTCGATCCGCCGGGGGAGTCTCCACACCGGTGTCACGGCGGTGTTGCCCCACGAGCGCAACCTGTACCGCGACAAGGTCACCGCGTCGACCGCGGTCCTCAACGGCTACGGAAAATCCATCGGCATGATGCAGATCGACGAACTCGGAACTGTTGAAACGCCGATCCTGGTGACGAGCACGCTGAACGTCCCACGCGCCGCCGATGCGCTCATCAGCTACATGCTCGATGCCGACCCCGACATCGGCGTGCGCGAGACGGTTAACCCCGTGGTCCTGGAGTGCTTCGACGGCTATCTCAGCGACGCCCGAGCCCGGCCCATCGGCGATGCCGAGGTGCGTGAGGCGATCGGCACGGCGCGCGCCGGGCCCGTTGAGGTGGGATGCGTCGGCGCCGGCGTTGGCATGCGCTGTCTCGGGTACAAGTCCGGTATCGGCACGGCCTCGCGAATACTCGCCGACACCGGCTATCGGTTGGGTCTGCTGGTCGTGCCCAACTTCGGCTTTGCCGGCGACCTGATTGTTGCCGGCGTCCCCGTGGGGCGCGAACTGACGGCGGCGGGCCAGCCCCCTGAGCGGGGGTCGTGCATCTTCGTCGTCGCCACGGATGCGCCGCTCCCTGCTCTGGATCTGCGGCGCGTCGCCTCGCGCTGCTTTCTGGGCATGGCGCGCACCGGCGCCGTCAGCGGGCAGACGAGCGGTGATCTCGTGATCGCCTTCACGACGAGCGCGCAGCAATCGCGGCCGGGGCGCGACCTGATGAACCTGTTGTTCCGCGCGACGGTCGAAACGGCCGAAGAGGCCATCTTCGACGCGCTGTTTGCCGCGGAGACGACTTCAGGGCGAGATGGTCACGTGATGCCCGCACTCCCGGTGGAGCACACGTTGGCGCTGCTCGGCCGTCACGGCGTGCCGCTCAAGCGCACCTCGTGATAGTACCAGCACCAGTGTGAGAGACGGCACCGCTGACACAGAGGCACGTCGTCGCAGATGGCCTCGCGCAACTCGTAGCCGCTGCCATGTCTCGTGAGCAGGCGGTTCACCTCATCAACCCGGCTACCTGGATTCGCGGCGACAATCCGCGCGTGCGCCTGTCCGACCTCGTCATCTGTCGCGCGCCGGCTACTGATCATCCCCAGCCGGTACAAGACGCGCAGGGTGTCCGGATAGGAAAAGAAGACGTCGTGCCCGACACGCCGCAGGAAGGTGCGGGCACCGTAGGGCCCCACGTGGGTGAACCGCTGCCGTAGGTCGGTGTAGAGCCGCCCCTGCTCGTCGAGCCCAAACCCGCGCAGGTAACGACCGAACGACCCTGATTCTCTCCGGACTTCCAGCATTGCCCGCGCATTGTGAATGGTGGCCTCGATCTTGGCGCGATACCGGATGATGCCCTTGTCGTTCACCAACCGCCTGACGTCGCGGCGGCCGAACGCCGCCACCGCCGGCACCGAGAATCCCGCGAAGGCCCGGCGGAAGTTCGCCCACTTGTGATCCACCACCGCGCCGTTGATCCCGGCCTTGAAGACGGTCCAGGTCATGTGGGCGAAATACGCGTCGTCACCACGCGGCCGGCGGCCGCGCCTGATGTCCAGGACGTGTCGCAGGCCGGCGCGCCCGGCGAGCTCCTCGATCTGATCGCGCAGGTTCAGGTAGAGATCCTGCAGATCGCCGGCTGTGCGCGCCCCATCAATGGTGGTCATCACGCTCATGCGGGGCGCCTAGCCGCGGGGCCGCAGCCGGTCGGTCAGCCCGTCGCCCAGCAGGTTGAACGCGATGCCCACCCACAGCAGGGCGACGCCGGGGAAGATGACCATCGCCGGGAAGGTCAGCAGGAAATCACGCCCCTCGGCGATCATCAGACCCCACTCCGGCGTCGGCGGCTGCACGCCCAACCCCAGGAAACTCAGCGCGCCCCCGAGCAGGATGTTCAGCACGACATCCGACATCGCGAAGATGACGACCACGGTCATCACGTTGGGCAGCAGATGCCCGCGGATCACCCGCAGGTCCGAGGCGCCCACCGCGCGGGCCGCCTGGATGTATTCGAAGTTCTTCGCCACCAGGATCTCGCCGCGGATGACACGCGCATACGCCACCCATCCGGCCAGGATCATCGCGACGTACATGTTCCTCAGGCCCGGGCCGAGCATGGCGACGATCGCGATCACCAGCACGTAGAAGGGGAAGGACATCGAAATGTCCACGATCCGCATCAAGATGCCGTCGATCATGCGCCCGTAATACCCACCCGCCGTGCCGATTGCCACCCCGAGCACCAGTGTGATGATCGTCGGCACCGTGCCGATTTGGAGATCGACGCGCGCCCCATAGAGGAGCCGGGCCAGAATGTCACGGCCAAAGTTGTCCGTGCCGAGTGGATGTGCCGTCGAAGACGCCTGAAGACTGTTTTCGAGATCGATCTTCGTCGGATCGTAGGGCGTCAACAACGGGGCCAGCAGCGCCACCGCAATGACCGTCCCCACCATGATCGATCCAATCCAAGCCACCAGGGGCACGGGCGGCCGCCGCAGGGCTGCCGGGCGCCACACGACCGCGGCGGGCGAAACCGGCGTCGCCTCAATCGTATCGGACACGGGGGTCAAGGAGCGCGTAGGTGACGTCGGTCATCAAGTTGACGAGAATGACCAGAATCGCAAACGTCAGGGTCAAACCCTGCACCACCGGGTAGTCGCGGCTGAACGTCGACTTGATCAGGAGAAAACCGGTACCGGGGATAGCGTAGACCGTCTCCGTGACGACCGCGCCCCCCACCAAAAACCCGAGGTACACGCCCAGGATCGACACCGTCGAGATGAATGAGTTGCGCAGCACGTGACGCCAAAACACCGTGAGGGCCCGCAGCCCTTTGGCGTGCGCCGTGCGGACGTACTCGGTCTGCATCACTTCGAGGATGTTGTGCCGCAGCGTACGCACCAGGATCGGCGACAGCGAGATGGCAATGGTCATCGCGGGCAGGAAGAGGTGGCGGAGGTGCTCGGTGAATGTGTCGCCATACCCGCCGACGGGGAAGAGACGCAGTTTGATGCTGAAGAATAGGAGAAACACAATCGCCGCCCAGTAGTTGGGTGTTGCAAGCGATATCAGGACACCCAGGCGGATTATCTGGTCGACGGGGCGGCCCTTTCGCAGCGCTGCCAGCGTCCCCAGGGGCACGGCGACCACCGCGGCGAGCACAATAGCATACGCCGCCAGAAACAGCGTGACCGGCAGGCGCCCCAAAATGATGGGGAGGGCCGGCGTGCGGTACACCATCGAATCGCCCAGCCGGCCGGTCGCGATGTTCTTGAGGAAGAGCAGGTATTGGACGAAGAGTGGCCGGTCAAGACCGAGCTGGTGCTGGAGGCGCGCGACGTTTTCCGCCGTTGCACGATTGTCGAGCATGATGACTGCCGGATCGCCGGGGATGAGCCGCAGCAGGAAGAAGGTGACGATGGTGATCCCCAGCGCCACCGGCAGGAGGAGCAGGACCCGCCGCGCGAGATAGCGTCCCATTGAGGAGCCAGGTGGGGCCGGCGCGTGCCGCCGGCCCCACACGTGCCCGCTACTTCGAGACCCAGGTCTCCCAGAGGCGGTAGTTCGCCGTCTGCAGCTGCTTGAAGTCGTGCACGTGGTCCCACATGGCCGTCCGGTTGGCCGCGTAGTAGAGCGGGATCACCGGGGCCTGATCGTAGGCGACCTTCTGGATCTCAAGGATCATGGCCTTGCGCTTCGCGGCATTCATCTCAGTCGCCGCCGCTTCGGCCAGCTTGCTGATCCGCTCGTTCTTGAAGCTGATCCACTTCGCAACGGCGCCGCCGGCGTAGTCGATGCCGAACGCGATCAACTCGTCGGGGTCGACCACATCGCTCGTGTAGTAGCCTTTGATCATCTGGAAGTCCCCGGATTTGCGCCGGGCACGAACGGCGCCCACGTCGAGCACGGTGACCTTGAGGTCAACGCCAACGGCCTTGAACTCATCCTTCATGATGGTGGCAATCTGGCTCGCCTGGTTGTCACCCGACACGATCAGGATCTCGGTTGAGAGCCCATTGCCATAGCCGGCTTCCTTGAGGAGGGCCTTCGCCCGAGCCGCATCGAGAGGATAAGGCTTCAACTGATCGTTCCAATAGAGCATCGGCGGCAGCATGCTGGTCGCCACCTGCCCGTACCCAAAGAGGACCGACTTCAGGATCGCCTGGCGGTTCACGACATAGTTGAGGGCGCGGCGCACCCGCAGGTCGTCGAACGGCTTCTTCGCATGGTTGACGTAGACATAGTCGAACCGCATCTGGGGAAAGAGCGCCACCGAGAGGCCCTTGGTCTTCTTCAGCGCTTCCACCTGATTGGGCGGCACGTTGGTCGCGATGTCCAGTTCCCCGCTGCGCAGCTTGAGCATCCGGGTGTTATCGTCCGTCAAGACATCGAAGCGCAATTCGTCGACGTACGGGAAGGGCTTCTGCCAGTAGTTGGGGTTGCGCTTCAGGGTCAGGTGATCGTTCTTCACCCACTCGGTGAGGACGTAGGGGCCGCTCCCAATCGGGTGTTCCCAGAAATCCTTCCCGCCGGCGGTCGTCTGCTTCTCAGGGGTGATCGACGCGACGTAGAGAGAGACGTAGGCGAGGAAGGACGCCCACGGCTTCTTCAAAGTGACCACCAGCGTATGGTCGTCGGGCGCCGTAATGCTGTCCACGAGGGTGAAGGAGTCTCCAAAAATCGAGTCTTTTGAAATCGCCCGCTGCATCGAGAACTTCGCGTCGCCGGCCGTGAGCGGCGTCCCATCGGAGAACTTGATCCCGTCGCGAATGTGGAACGTCCACGTCTTGCCATCCGCGCTGGTCTTCCAGCTGTCCGCCGCATCGGGCTCGACGCTGAGGCCGTCTTTCCCGACGCGGACGAGCTGATCGTAGATGTGGAGCATCGTCCAGATGGACATGTTGTCCGGCGGGACGATCGGGTCCAGGCTGGTGACGTCGCTGTCCGCGAGGCTCATGCGAATCTTGCCCCCGGACTTGGGAGCCGAGATGCTGGGCGTCGCAGTCAGCGACACGAGGACGGCGAGCAGACACACGGCGATCAACAGCCGGTGAGACCTACTCCCACAGGTCATGCGTTATCCCTCCAGTCTCGAGCGGTGATGAGGCGGGGTTCTGGGAGGCGATGACGAAGTCCTTCGCTAGACACCTCGACGGGCTCGGATATAATAGTGGACGGTTACCGTGGGCCGTTAGCTCAACTGGTAGAGCAGCTGACTCTTAATCAGCTGGTTCCGGGTTCGAGTCCCGGACGGCCCCCCA
>JBGQGY010000045.1:0-24128 GCA_041497675.1 bacterium
CCCCCCGCACGAGCGTGACTTGCCCGGTGCGGGCCATCTCGCGGATGCCGTACTTGGTCAGGAGCGTGACAAGCGCATCTACTTTTTCGTCGCGCCCCGTGACCTCGAGCGTCATCGTCTTGTCGGTCAGGTCGACGATGTTCGCGCGAAACACGTTGGAAATCTCCATGATCTCGAGCCGTGTCCCTGGTGTGACGTTGACTTTGATCAACGCGAGCTCGCGGTCGACGCTGGGCGTGCCGTCAACGGCGGTCGCCCGCAGCACTTCGACCAGCTTGCGCAACTGCTTGGCAAACGACTCGGTGCGATCCGGCGGGGTGTCGACCACGATCGTCATCCGCGAGATATGCGGATCCTCGGTCGGCCCCACCGAGAGGCTGTGGATGTTCACGCCACGACGGCGGATCAGTCCAGCCACGCGCACCAACACCCCCGGCGCGTTCTGCACCAGGACCGAAATCGTCGCCGCGTGGTGCTCTTCACTCATCCAGGATCATCTCGGCCACCGATTGACCCGACGGGATCATCGGCAGGCAGTTCTCTTCAGGGTCGGTGATCACGTCCACGACGCAGGGCTGGCCTTCAGTCTCGAGCGCGGCGCGCAGGGCCGGCTCGACCTGCTCGGGCCGCTCCACGCGGATGCCGCGGCACCCAAAGACCTCGGCGACCTTGGCAAAGTCCGGGCTGCGCATGATCGACGCGGAGTGCCGGCCGTTATAGAAGAACGTCTGCCACTGCCGGACCATCCCCAGCGCGCCGTTGTTCAGCACGATGACGGCCATGCTCAACCCGTGCTCGGAAGCCGTGATCAGGTCTTGCAGCGTCATGATGAACCCACCGTCGCCCACCACCGCGACGACCTGCCGGTCCGGGCGTGCAAACTTTGCGCCCATCGCCGCGGGGAACCCAAACCCCATGGCGCCCAAGCCGCCGGACGTGATAAACGATCGCGGCTCGCGGCACTGGTACCACTGCGCCGCCCACATCTGGTGCTGGCCCACATCGGTGGCGACGATGGCCGCCCCGCCGGTCAAGCGGTTGAGGACGTCGCAGACGTAGACGTTGCTGATGCGGCCGTCCCGCTGCCGGTAGCGATAGGGGTAGCGCTCGCGCCACTCGTTGATTTGTTTCCACCACGCGTCGATCTTCGGCGGCGTGGTCTGCGCGGTCAGCGAGGCCAGCACACGCTTCGCATCGCCGACGATGGGGATGTGGGCTGGCTTGTTCTTGCCGATCTCCGCGGGATCGATGTCGATGTGGATGAAGCGAGCCCTCGGCGCGAAGTCCTTGAGACGGCCGGTCACGCGGTCGTCGAAGCGCACCCCGACGGCCAGGATGACGTCGGCCTCATTGATCGCGTAGTTGGCGAACGCGCTGCCGTGCATGCCCAACATGCCCAGGCACAGCGGGTTGTGCTCATCCACCCCACCCTTGCCCATCAAGGTCAGCAGCACGGGGATACGCGTCTTTTCCATCAAGGCGGTGAGTTCGGGCGTCGCGTTGGCGGCGATGATGCCCCCACCCGCATAGATGACCGGGCGCTCGGCTGCCGCCAGCGCTTCTGCGGCCAGGGCAATCTGGTTGGGGCTCCCGTCGAGTATCGGCCGGTAGCCCGGGATCGTCACCTCATCGGGGAACTCAGGCGTGCACATTTCTTGCGAGACGTCGCGCGGGATGTCCACCAGCACCGGTCCGGGGCGCCCGGTACGCGCCAGATAGAACGCCTCGCGGACCGCCCGGGGGATATCGTGCGCGTGCATGACGAGCGTGTTCCATTTGGTGATGGGCATGGTGATGCCGGTGACGTCGGCTTCCTGGAAGGCATCGTTGCCGATCACGGGGCGCGGCACCTGACCGGTGATGGCGACGATCGGCGTAGAATCCATCAGCGCGTCGGTGATCCCGGTGACCAGATTGGTCGCGCCCGGCCCGGACGTGGCGGTGCACACGCCCACCTTCCCCGAGGCCCGAGCATAACCGACGGCGGCATGCGACGCGACCTGTTCGTGGCGGACGAGGATGTGCTTGATCCCCTCGGCGTCGTACAGCGCGTCATAGATCGGCAGCGAAGCGCCACCGGGGATGCCAAAGATCATCTCGGCAGCCTCACGGCGGAGCGCTTCCATCAGCGCCTGCGCGCCGTTCATCTGCGTGCCCGCGGGCGTGCGCGTCGCTCGCGGGGCTGTCATCTGCCGTGCCATTGCCAGTTCCCCCTCCCGGAAAAAAACAGATGCGGGACGCATCCTAAGGACGGATGCTCCCGCGGTACCACCTTAGTTCCCCGCCGGCATCGCGGCCGGGGGGCCCTCTGCGCCCGTATCGTGGGCAGTGCGGCGGGTCCTACACCCGGGGGCGTTCTCCCCGGCTTCGTACCCGCGACTCGGGGAGGAGATTCGGCAGGGGCGGAGACCGGCTCGCACCAGACCCGGCTCGCTCACTCACGCGAGCCTGCCGACATGTTCCCGTCATCGTCCGGCGCGCCTGCGCGCACCGTGCTTTTCGGTATGAAAAAAAGCCTGAGCGATAGGTACCGGTGAGGAACCTATCCCTCAGGCTTCTCTCCTGAAGGTGTAACGGCTGTCGCCGCCTGCGCCGCTCGGACCAGCCCGACCCTTGTGAGGTCGCGGAACCCTAGGCGCACTCCCTCGGACTTGCAACCTACCCGTTATGAAATTACCCGCTATCGTACCGCGATATGACAAACCTTGTCAAGGCTTTCGCGCCGGCGAAGGCATCCTTTCGAGATAGCCAACCACCTCGGCCAGCGGGGTCACATCGGCCAAGTCGATGTCGATGTCGTGCAGGAAGACCTCATGCATCAACTCGCAACGCTCGCCGACCGCCTCGCGAGGCACGATCACCCGAAAGCTATCGGTCGCGTCACGGCAAGTTGCATAGACGCAATGGCTGGTGCTGACCCCCAGGACGATGAGGGTGTCGATTCCGAGCATGGTGAGGATATCCTGCAAGTTCGTTCCCTTGAAGGCCGAAGCGTACCGCTTTCGCACGATCAATTCGGTCGGCCGGCGCTCCAATCGCGGATCGAGTTGCCACAACTCGGCGTCATGGAAGGGAAGCTCTATGTATTGCTTCTTGTCGTGCGGGCTCGGTGGATGGGCGGGATCGTGGGCGAAATTCGTGAAAAGGATCGGAACCTGGGCGGCCCGGGCCGCGCGCAGCACCTGGCAGGCCGCCTCCACCACGACGTCGAGCCGACTGCCGATATCCTGTTGAGGATCAAGCCAGTATCGGGCCAGGTCAATTACGAGCACTGCGGGACGAGCACCGAAGCCCACGCGTCCCGCCCAGTGCCGCCGCACGTAGGCGTCGCGCAAGTCGCGCAAATGGGCCAGCAACGGGCCACGCAGTTCGTCCGGCAATGCTAGATCCTTCGAACCGAACCTGGGAGTTGTCGCACTATCCATGCGTGTCGCCTCCGCCGGCTGCATCCTGTGACGTTCTCACGTGACCGCGATGTCCACCGCCGGCCGCATCCCCGCCAGGACCTTGAGCACGTCATGAATCGGGTGCGTACGGAATCGCTCGATCAGCGCCGGGTCGCCCCCGCCCGCATCGGCCTCGGGGAACGCCGTCTGCGTCAACTGCGACTCGAAGCGCGGCCCCCACTTGCGCGTCCCCAGCCGTGCCGTCGTCGAGCAATTGTCCACCATGTAGGCGACGCCGCGCGCATGCATGTACGGCAGCAGCGAATCGACCGCTTCGATGACGGATTCGTTGGCAATCTCCGAGTAAGGATGGCCGCGCTCGATCAGCAGGTCGACCTGCGCCATCATCGCGCCCAAGAAGACGCCCGCGGTGAACGCGTGGACCTCGCTGCCGATCCGGCCGCGCTGCTTGCGGACCTCGGCGCCGACGTTCCACATGCGGCTGCCGTCGATTTTGGGAATCGGGTGCTCGCGCAGACGATGCCCCGCCAGGACCACGCTGCGCAACTCGTTCCCCGACTCGACCTCGTCGTAGATCTCCACCATGAGCGGCTTCGTCGTGTGATATGTCGAGGCATAACCTCGTTCGAAGTCACCCCGTTCGCCCGCAGAGAGGCTCTCGTAAACGTCCAGGAGGCTCTTGTGCGAGATGGTCTGTGAAATCGGCCCCGTCACGCTCTCGCAAGCGTGGACAAACGCTTCTTGCTCCGAAAGGCCCTGCTCGCGGTAACGACGGTAGAGACTCTCGACGATCCCCCACACGGCGCCCAACAGGATGGCCCGCTCGCCGAAGATATCGGACAGGTACTCGGACCGCAGCGTGGTCTTGAAGGTGTGCGGCGCGCCCAACCCGACCGACCAGGCGAGCGCAATGTCAGTGGCGCGTCCATCGATGTCTTGCTCGACCGCGAAACTGGTGTTGATCCCCGCGCCGTTGATCTCGCGCCCCTGCTCGTAGAGTCGTCGCACCGACCGCCCCATGCCCTTCGGGCAGACCCCAATGACATTCACCGTCGATGGAAACGCCTCGCCCATGTTCTTCAGATGTCCAAGGAGGAAGCCGTGCGACAGACCCAGTGTCGTGCCCGGTCGCAGCGCCTTGAAGATACGGGGATACAGCTCGGCCAGCGCCGCGTCGGCGATCAGCAGCAGCGTCAGGTCGGACTTCGCGGTCACGTCGAACATCTCGCCGAGGGTGCCGTCGGTCTCGGTGAAGCCGGCCTTTCGCGCGTCGGCCATCGACGACGACCCGCCGCGCAGCCCCACGGCCACGCGGATCCCGGTGCCGGTGAGGGATTCGCGGAGGTTCATCGCCTGCGCCGGCCCCTGCGAGCCCCAGCCGATCACGCCGATAGTGCGGATACCGGCAAGCGCTTTGGGCAGCAGCGGGAACAGGTGGCGCCCGCCCCGGACAAAGGATTCCTTGCGCCCGGCCAGTTCGAAGGTCTCTACCGGGAAGATGGTCGAGGTAAACGTGTTGGACTGCACAGTCATCGACGGCCTCCTACGGGGTGGCGGCGCGCTGGATGCCGCCATTATCCTGGAACTGTCGCTCCGTCGCAAGCGCATCACATGTTTGAGGGGACGAGTCGCCCGGAGATCGAAGTACTGCGGTGCGAGAGGACAGATGCTCTAGGAGGACCACGAGCGGTGTATGACGTTGAGATTGTACACGATGTCAAGGTGCCCATGCGGGACGGCGTGCGGCTGGCGACGGACCTCTATCTCCCAACGACGCGGGATGGCACAGCGGGGCCCGGGCGCGTGCCGGCGCTGCTGACTCGGACGCCTTACGACAAGAACGCCGCCCCGCCGGCGTCGGATGATCCGCAGATGCGGCGCATCGGCCTGGACGAGTACGGCCGGTACTTCGCCGCGCACGGCTACGCGGTCGTCGTGCAGAACACCCGCGGCCGCTACACGTCCGAGGGGGTGTGGCATTGGTTGAACGACGACGGGCCTGACGGCGTCGACACCTGCGCCTGGATCGGCGCGCAGGCCTGGTCAAACGGGAAGGTCGGTATGTTCGGGACCTCGTATCCGGGCGGGACCCAGCACGCGGCCGCCCTGGCCGGCGCGGCGGAGCTCGTGACCGTCATCCCGGTCGACGCGGTGTCGAACACGGGGCAGCGCGGCGTCCGATACGACGGCGCGTTCGAGCTGCGCTTTTGGAACTGGGTCTTTACCTGTGGGAACGACGTGACCTGGGCTGGCGGCGGCCCAGCTGCGGCACGACCGGCGCTGCAGGAGATGACCGTGAACCGCCGCCACTACCTGATGAACGTGCCGACGCGGCGCGGGACGACGCCGCTCAAACACGCGCCCGAGTACGAGGAGTGGCTGGTCGCCGCGATGGAGCACGGCGCCAACGATCGCTTCTGGAGCCAGAACAACATTCTGGCCACGCCGGAGCGCTACAAAGACATCCCGGTCTACCTGGTCGGGGGCTGGTACGACTCGTGGGGCGGCAACACCACGGCGAACTACGTCGCGCTGAGCAAGCGCATCAAGGGGCCGGTGTCTCTCATCATGGGTCCCTGGATCCACGGCCTCCAGGGCAGCTATGCTCACGGCCAGGTGAACTTTGGTGAAGCGGCGGCAATCGACGACCAGCTGGCGTGGCGGCGCGAGTGGTTCGACCGGTGGCTGAAGGGCGTCGAGAACCGGGTGGGCAGGTCGACACCGTTTGCGTCACCGGTGCGGATCTTCGTGATGGGGACCGGAGACGGCACCAAAGCGCCGGACGGGCGGTTGAACCACGGGGGCTCCTGGCGCGATGAACAGGAGTGGCCGCTGGCCCGCACCCGATACACGAGCTACTATCTGCACACCGCCGGGCGGCTCTCGACAACGCCGCCGGACGAACCCGGGTCGTCGACCAGCTTCGACTTCGATCCGCGCGATCCCGTGCCGAGTATCGGCGGCAACGTGTCATCGGCGGACGGGATCATGATCCAGGGTGGGTGGGATCAGCGCGGCGGGGAGCACATCTGGAACTGGACGCGGCCGATCCCGCTCTCCGCGCGGCGTGACGTGCTGGTGTTTCAGACGGAGCCGCTGGCCGACGATCTCGAGGTCACCGGCGAGATCGAGGTGAAGTTGTGGGCCGCGTCATCGGCCGTCGATACCGACTTCACGGCAAAGCTGATCGACGTGTACCCCGTAAGCGCGCACTTCCCGGGCGGGTTCGATCTCAATTTGGAAGATGGGATTGTGCGGGGGCGATTCCGGGAGTCATTGACCGTTGAGAAGCTGATGACGCCAGGAATGGCCTACGAGTTCAGTATCCGCCTGTATCCGACCTCGAATGTTTTCAAAAGGGGTCACCGCATCCGTGTGGACATCTCCAGCAGCAACTTCCCGCGCTTCGACGTCAACCCAAACACGGGCGAGCCGCTGAACCGGCACCGGCGCACGGTGGTCGCGACGAACACGGTCTTTCACGAACGTGCGAGGGCGTCGCGCATCGTCCTGCCGGTGATCCCGAAGTAGCCTACACGGTCGTCCAGCCGCCGTCCACCACGAGCACAGCCCCGGTCATGAACGACGAGTCGTCCGACGCGAGGAACAATGCCGCGCTCGCGATCTCACCCGCCTCACCGAAGCGCCCCATCGGCGTCAGGTCCTCAAACTGTTTCCGCCGGATGGGATCATCGTAGAAATCGGCCATCATCGCCGTGCGGATCTGTCCCGGACACAAACAATTGACGCGCACCTTCTTGGGCGCGTACTCGACGGCCAGGTTGCGGGTCAGACCGACGAGCGCCGTCTTTGAGGTCACGTAGGCGTGGTTGCCCGCCCGGTGCGCCACCAGCGACCCCACCGAGCCGATGATGATGACCGATCCCCCGCCGGATCTGACGATTTCAGGAATCGCGGATCGGCACCCCAGGAACACTCCCGTCAGGTTCACGGACAGGATGCGCTGCCAGGTATCGAGCGAGATCGTCTCGAGACCGATATCCCCACCATCTGGACGCCGGTCGACGATGCCCGCGTTCGCGTAGAACACGTGCACGCCGCCCCACCGCTCGACGGCCGTGGCCACCATGCGCCGGTTGGCCTCCGGGTCGGCGACATTGCACGCGAGCGCGACGGCCTCACCGCCGGCCGCGCGAATCCTCGCCGCGGTCTCCTCGGCGGCACCTGTGTTGACATCGGCGGCGACCACCTTCGCCCCTTCGGCGGCAAACAGCACCGACGCCTCACGGCCCTGCCCGGCGCCGGCGCCGGTGATGATGGCGACCTTACCCGCCAGACGCACTCAGCGGTCCTCGCGGGGGCGGGACGGCGGGCGCAGCGCGACGTCGACGACACCCGGCGGCCGGTCGTGCGGTCCAAACGGCTCTTCGAGAAACTTCGTGAAGGTCTCCATCGTCTGCCAGGTCAGGCTCTCGAGCGCCAGCGCATCTAGCCGGATAGCGTAACCCAGCCGCGGCGAGACTATCTCCAGTCGTTCACCGTTGCGGGTGTAGACCTTTCGCACCGAGACCACCGCGAACTCGTTCCCCACGTCGACGGCGGGGTCGGCGGCCCGCGTCTCGTCAGCCATCGTCTTCACCTCACACAAAGATGGCCAGGTTCTGATTGGCGAGTGACGCCTGGTCGATGATGACTTCACGCCGGGCGAGTCTCCAGCCGCCGGCGACCCGCCGCAACAGATCCCGGCGCTCGCCGGAGATCAGCTCATATCCGGCCGTGTCGCCGCGGTTGCGATAGACGAGCACATAGGCACGCACGTCCAGCTCGTCGGCGCCCGCGCCCGGGGCGATCCGCACATTCGAGACGAAGTGCCGCGTGCGCGACGGGGGATCCTCCGCCCAGGCGAAGTCGGTGCGCAGCCGCCGGACGCGCAACTCGAGCGTGGCGCGATCGTCCCAGAAAAACTGCATCTGGTCCGACCGGTCCGTGGGGCTGGTCCGCTCTCTCGTCAGACGCACCGGCATCCGATACTGCACGTCGTCGGTCAGCAGCGCCAGCCAGTCTTCGAGACGGCCGGTGTCCAGTAACTCGGCTTCCCGGTACAGAAAGTCCAGAACCTCTTCCCGTGTCTGTGCGGGGATCGGCATCATCCCGCCGCCTCCAACAGCTCGAGCCATCGGCGGTAGAATGCGCGCGCGTTCGCTTCATTATATTTGCCTTCGTACACCGTCCCGGGCCCCGCAAACCCTCGGATCGGCGTGACCCCCAGGCCCATCTCGTAGAGAAACGACAGCCGGCCCGCGATCGTCGATCGGCTGTTTCGCGTGATGGCCGTGAAGTTCTCGGTGTCGTCCTGCGAGAAGATCCCCGACGTCCCAAAGGTGAGGATGTACGCCTGACGCGAGATGTCCTTCCAATACTGGGGCGCGTCCCGCTCCATCAACAGCCAGGTGCACTCCTCGATCCGATCGGGCGCGATCGGGCGCCAGAGAAACAACTCGGTGTGCGAGATGAGCCGGCCCTTGAACGTGATGGCCGAGACGAGAAACGACAGGTTAGGGAAGACCGTGCCGGGCATGTTGGCCAACGACTTCAACAGCGCGAACTGCTCCGGGCGCAGGTGCCGCTCAAACGTGGGTAGCAGTTCATCGGCGAAGATGAACTTCGCGGCCGGTGTCCCCACCATGACGCCGTGCCCGTTACCGGCCGAGACCTGATAGCCGTCCTTCGCCCACTTCGCCGACGGGGTCAGACCGATCTCGGCCATGGACGCGTGAGTGTGCAGCGTGTGATACGCGTCGCCGACGAAGTTCTCGGAGGGCAGTTTCCAGTTGGCGGCCAGTTCGTGGCGCATCGGCGGGCCGACCACCTCCATCTCGGCCCGCCCCGCGAGTAGGTCGAGATACCAGGTCATGGGGCCGAGATAGTCTCGCAGCGAATCGGCGTGATCGCTCCATGTTGCAAAGATGAGGCCAGCGTAAGATTCGCTGCGGGCCTTTACTAGTCCAAACCGCGATTTGTCGAAGTCGTCACCGTAGATCTCCTTTTGGAACGGGATGCCGATCAGGTCTCCATCGTTCTTGTAAGTAAATCCGTGATACGGGCACCGGAAATGTGACGCGTTGCCCAGATCCGCCCTGCAGATCCGCATGCCGCGGTGCCGGCACACGTTGAGCAACACCTGGATCTTCCCGTGCTCGTCGCGGGTCACGATCACCGGGTGCTCGCCCATGTACCGGGTCACGTAGTCGCCGGGCGACGGCACTTCGGACTCGTGGGCCACGAATAGCCAGCAGCGAGAGAAGATGGCGTCCTGCTCGAGCCGGTAGACGTCGGGGTCCGAGAATATGGCTGCCGGGATCTCGCCCTGCTCGGGATGCACCTGCGCGAGCAGCGAGTCAACCCGCCCCCGCGGCTCAGTTCTGGAAACGGCCATGCGGCCTCACCTCGGTTCGATCCCCTTATGCCAGACCCCAGACCCGCGAGACGGCAAGCGCGTACACCTGGCTGGCCTTCACGATGTTTTCGACCTCGACGCGCTCGTCGGGCACGCTGAGAAACTTGCCGCCGGGTCCGTACATGACGCCCGGGATCCCGGCCGCGTGCATGTGCGCCGAGTCGGCCCCCGCGTACTTGGTGGGCGCCAGCGCCCCGACCTGCGGCGCCTGTCCAAACACCTCGCGGTGGGCCGCCGCCATGGTCGCGACGACCGGGCTATCCAGAGGCACCTCAAACGGCGGGAAGTAGATGTGTTCCTTCACCAGTTCTACATCTACCCGAAGATCGGGATCCTCAGCCCGCAGCCGGTCCATCAGCCGGCGCAGATCAGCCATCACCGTCTCGGGGCTCTGACCCGGCACGATGCGCAGATCGACGATCATCTCGCAGTAGTCGGGCACCAGCGACGACCGCCACGTGAGGATCTGCGGCGTCATGCCCCCACGGATGACACCGAGGTTGAGCCGGGGCAGCCCCTCGTAGTCGGGCTTAGGCGTAAATGTCATCCACCCGCCGTGAGGGATCGTCTCGTAACTCGGCCCCAACGCTTGCGCGATGCGCATGGCCTTCTCGATAGCGTGCACCTTGCGACCAGAACGGGTGGTGTAATGGCGCATCTGACCGCGGACGATGATACGCACCTGCACGACACCGGCGTGCATCGTCACGACGCCCAGCTCGGTCGGCTCGGCTAGGATGAACATATCGGCCCGCAGGCCGTCGGCCAGCGCGGCACGTGTCCCGACCCCGCCTTCGAGCTCGCCGACCACAAACGCGATAGTGATGTCGCCCTTTGGTCGAACGCCCGACTTCTTGACCGCCTCGACGGCGGCGAGCATCGCCGCGTCGCCAGCCTTCATGTTCGCGGTCCCGAGACCGTAGACCCAGCCGTCGTCCACGTCGCCGCAAAACGGATCGCGCGTCCACCCCTCGCACACCATGTTGTGGTCCATGTGTCCGTTAAAGAGGATGGACGGCGCCTCACCGGATCCCTGCAGCCGGCCGATGACGTTGGACCGCCCCGCCGTGACCTCGTGCTCCCACACGTCGTCAAACCCCATAGACCGCATCGTGTTGGCGGCCCAATCGGCGACGTGCTTCTCTTCCTTGCAGAAACTCGGCACACGGACCATCGCCTGCGTGAGCGCGATCACGCGATCGGGATCGAGACTCGCCAGAATCGGATTGTGGGTGAGGCCGCGTGCGGTCATCTGGCGATCGTCACCTGCCGGACGTCGATCAGACCGGCAGAGCTGGGGATGAAGCGCACGCCCTTGACGTGGGATCGCCACGCCACCGCCTCACGCCGCTCGGTCAAGAAGAGCCACGGCGCGTCATCCATGACGATCTCCTGTACCTGCCCGTAGATCTGCTGCCGCGCGCTGGGATCGATCGTCGCCGCGCCGCGGTCGAGCAGCTCGTCGACCTGGGGATTCTTGTAGAAGGCCAGGTTGTTGCCGCGTGGCGGCATGGACTGCGAGTGCAGCACCGGCCGCATCCCGCTGTCGGGGTCGGCGGTGCCCCACCCCGCCATGACGAGATCGATGCGCGTCTCGCCCGGCCCGCGACGTAGCTCGGCCAGATAGGCCGCGAACTCGAGCTCCTGCACGCGGATTTCGGCGCCCACCCCACGCAACGCCGAGGCCACCACCTGCGCCATCTCCGCGCCGCCGGGGAATCGCGCGACCGGCACCCAGAGCACGCCGGTCAGACGCTGTCCCCCTTCCTTCACCCGCACGCCGTCGGGCCCGGGCCGCCAGCCGGCCCGATCGAGCAGCTGTTTCGCGAGCGCCGGATCGTACTGATAGGTCTTGACGCCCTTGTGCGCCTTGTAGCCCGAGCCGATCGGCGAGTCGGCCACACGCCCAACGCCAAAGAGGATCTTGTCGATGATGGTCTGCTTGTCCACCAGATAGTTGAGCGCGCGCCGCACCTGGACGTCGGCGAACTGCGGCTTCGACGTGTTCATGGCAATGTACGTCCACGACGTGGCGGGACGGACGTCGAGTTCGACGCCCCGCATCCCCTTCAGCCGCGAGATCTCAAAGATCGGCACCTGCGTGATCAGATCGGCCTCGCCGGCCTCGAGCTGGTTCACACGCGTCGAGGCGGTCGGCGACGCCCGGATGATCAGCCGGTCCACCTGCGGCGGCGTCCCCCAGTAGTCGCGGTTCGCCTCGAGCACCAGATCGCCGTCGGGGACCCAACTGACGAACTTGAACGGCCCGGTCCCGACGGGGACGAAGTCCCTCGGCTCGCGCGCCCGCTGGATCGCGGCCGGGCTCTGGATCACGCCGAGCCCCGAGTCAGCGATGTTGTTGAGCAGCGCAGCGAGGGGCTGATCGCCGGAGATCTCGACGGTGAACTCATCGACCTTGCGCGCGGCCTTGACGCCGCCCCACGCGAATGTGCCGGCGAAGAGCCGCAGTTGCGGATCGATGGCGCGCTGCACGTTGAACACGACGGCGTCGGCGTTGAACGGCGTGCCGTCGTGGAACTTGACGCCCTGGCGGAGCTTGAACGTCCACGTGCGGCCGTCGCGCGACGCCGACCACTGCGTCGCGAGCCCGGGCACGATGTTCAGACGCTCATCGTGGTCGACCAGACGGTCGAAGACGTTGCGGCCCAACGCCATGCCCGTGGCCAGCGCAAACGACGCGGACGGGTCGAGCCGGTCGATCGCGACGTGCAATCCCCAGGTGAGCGTCGTACCCCGCCCCGCAGGCGCGGAGAACCCGGCGCCTCCTGCCACGAGAATCAGGGCCAGAGCCAGGCACAGCGCGAGCCATCGGGCCATCCTTTCATCCTCCTCGTTGGACGCGGCGTGCCTGCGCACGTGGGTTCAGCGCATCGGCAACCGCATCACCGAACAGATTGACGCTCAGGACGGTCAAGAGCATCGCCCCTCCGGGGATCAATGCGATGTGCGGCGCGCGGCGCAGGAATTCCTGCCCTTGGCTAAGCATCGCGCCCCACTCGGGCCGGACGGGATCGCCGCCCAGCCCCAAAAATCCCAGACCGGCGATGGTCACGATCGTCGTCCCGAGGCGCAGCGCCGCGATCACCACGATGGGAGTGATGCACCCGGGCAGCACGTGTCTGACCGCGACGCGCGACGGCGTCGCGCCCAGGGCGCGCGCAGCGACGACGTACTCGTGCTCGCGGATAGCGAGCGCTGACCCGCGGACGAGACGCGCGAAGGCCGGGGCCGACGCGAGCCCGACGGCCAGCACGACGTGCTCCTGGCTCGGGCCCAGCACCGCCACAGCCAAAATCGCGAGGAGCACGCCGGGGAACGACATCAGCACCTCGACCAGGCTCATGATGAGGTCATCGGTGCGTCCGCCGGCATACCCGGCGATGAGCCCGGCGGGCACGCCGGCCACCAGCGAGAGCGCGAGCGCGGCCAGCCCACCGCCGAGTGAGACGCGCGCTCCGGCCACGACGCGCGCCAGCAGATCGCGGCCCAATTGATCCGTCCCGAGCGCATGACTGCCGCCTGGCGGCAAGAAGGTTTCCCGAAGATTCGGTTCTAGTGGATCATACGGCGCCACTGCCGGCCCCAGCATCGCCGCGAGGACGATGGCCGCGAGGAGCACCAACCCCGCCAGGCCCGCGTGGTCGCGGCGCAGATGCCTCCACATGGGTCAGCGCACCCTCGGGTCCAGCCAGCCGTACAGCATGTCGACGGCGGCGTTGACCGCGACATAGGTGACGGCGAGCAGGAGCACGGCGCCCTGCACCACGGGATAGTCGCGGTACCCGATCGCCTGCACCAGGTATCGCCCGACGCCGGGCCACGCAAAGACGGCTTCGGCGAAGACCGACGCGCCGAGCATCGCGCCAAACTGCAGCCCGATGATCGTCACGGTGGGGATGAACGCCGGCTTGAGCGCGTGTCGAAGCACGACGAGCGTCTCGGGCACGCCTTTGGCCCGCGCGGTGCGGACGAAATCCTCGCCGAAGACTTCGAGCAGACCCGCGCGGAGCAATCGAGTGATGTTCGAGACGGAGAACATGCCGAGGCTCACCGCGGGCAGCACCAGGTGCCGCCACGTCGCCGATCCCGCCACCGGCAGCCAGCCGAGCCGCACGGCCAGCGCGAGCTGCAGGATCATGCCGACCAGAAACGTCGGCGCCGACACTCCGAGCAGCGCGACGACGACGCTCGTCCTGTCGACCCAGCGTCCCTGGTAGACTGCCGCCAGGATTCCGAGCGGCAGCCCGACGGCGACGCTGAACAAGATGGCCGCGGCCGCGAGCACCAGCGTCGAGGGATACCGACGGGCCAGCTCCGCCGCGACGGGCTGGCCCGTCCGGATTGACGTGCCGAGATCACCGCCAATCGCGCGCCGAACAAAGATCGCGTATTGCGCGACGAGGGGTCTGTCGAGTCCAAGATCGGTCCGGATCTTGGAGACGAGTTCGCCGGGAGCCTGATCGCCGGCGTAGATCAGCGCGGGATCGCCTGGGATGAGCCGCAGGCTGAAAAAGACGAGCGCCGAGATCCCGAGTAATACGGGGATGGTCCGGAGGGCGCGGCGCAGGAGAACGTGAGCCACGCTCGTCCCGCGCCCAGCCCGCCGCGCTACCGCGCGAACAGATCGATCAGACGCTGGGTCTGGTGCGCGGCCGCGGGCCGCAGCAGGGGGAGTCTCACACCGGCGTCGCGGTAGGCCTGTACACGCCTGACGACCTCGTCGGGCGTGCCGGTCGCAGTCATACCTTCAATGTATGAGTCAGGCACTGCGTCAATCAGCGCCTCCATACCGCCTCGGGCGTGGGCTGCTTCAAACCTGGGGATGTCTTCTTTAACAATATACGGCTCGCCCACGCGCATTTTGGGCCCGGCGATAAAGGGAATCTGCACGGGATCGAACTTCGTGGCGACTTCCCATCTGATCGCGTCGAGCGCCTTCTTGTGGTCATCTTCTATGGAACAGTTGATGATCTGCGCGACCTCGAACTTCGACCAGTCCTTCCCAGCGGCCTCAGTTTCCTTCCTTATGATCTTGAGCGCGTTGACCGTGTACTCCGGCGAACACACGGCGTTGAGGACGACGCCATCGCCGATCTGCCCTGCGAGCCGCAGCCCGGTCCGGCTGGTCGCAGGGATATAGATAGGAATCGACTTGCGATGCGGGGTCCATCCCAGCCCGACATTGTCAAAAGTTACAAACCGCCCGTGGTACGATACCTTTTCGCCGGTCAGCACGAGCCGAATCGCTTCAACCCATTCTCGCAACGTTTGCGCCGGATCCAGCGGTTCGAGCGAGTGCCGCCGCGCGTGGCTGTTGGTGCATGCGCCCGGCGCGATGGTCATGCGGCCGCCGGTCAGCTCGTCCAAACTGGCCGCGCTCTGCGCCATGACGACGGGGGTGCGCAACCGGACGATCTGCGTGGTGCCCAAAATCAACCTTTTCGTCGCGATCCCAATGGCGGCCAGCGCAGTGACGGAGTCGCGCATGAGCTCGATGGTCTCGGAGAAGAACCCCATCTCGAACCCGCGCTCCTCGGCCTGCCGCATGAGCTCAGCCATCTCCCGCGAGTTGGTGAACTTCCCATACCCGAGCGCAAACCCCACCCTACCCATGCACCCTCCTGATTAACGTACTCGGTCCGCCCCGAGTTTTATCTTCGCGGCCCTTGGTCTTTGGCCCTCAACCTACAGGGAAAGTGACATTGACTGCAAGCGGAGGCTAGCTTTATCGTTGCTTTCTCGTTGCGACTCTGTTCTTGACCACCCGAAACGATTGAAAGGCCAGTCTTGCCTTAATGACGTCTACCTCAGGGCCCAGGTCGCCCAAGACGCTACGAATCTCCTTTACCGTATAGACACAACGAGGCCCAAGAATTGCTTGGTGCAAGCGAATGTCGCTATCATATTCTCGGAAAAAGAAACCTGTCTCACGATCGCTTCCCTCCAACTTCAGGAAGATCCTCACCTCGTCCTCGTATTTCCAGTCCTCAAACTTGGTGCTCAGGATTTGCACTCTGGTGCGCCCGTCGAGCGCCCCCTTCTTGAGCTTGTTTTCAAGCCTTAGTTGCAGGCGTGTGCCCGTATACGTGACGGGCTTCAAAAGGCGCTTCGCAACTTCGAAGCCAAGACACATTCCCTTGTGCCTATCAGCGTAGTGACTCCACAAAACCGGATTTGCCCAAGCGCGGCTGAAGCAAAGGACGCCAAACTTCTCCGTCACTTCCTCTTTGAATTTCCGAAACGCCTTTCGGTACTCGGGCGTTGACAATTCCTCACTGAGCAGTTCGAAAGGATCGTTCAGATCGTTCCACTGTGAAATCTTCAGCCTTCTTTTCACAAGGCTCTGTAGCCCGTGCTCGGCCGACAGAAAGTGGAAGACGTTCAAATTATCTGGACGGATGGCGACGGCGAGATCGGGTGCAAGCTATTGTCAGCGACCCGGCCTCAAGCGCCGGTCTCCGTGTAGCGGTCGGGCATGGGGTGGTTCTTGATGTCGTTTATCGCCTCGAGCAGCTTGATCGTGGCGTCACCGTCGAGGGTGTCGCCCGTGTAACGGACCTCGAAAAGTCCTTGGAGATTCGAGGGTAGCTTGACTCCCTCTCTGACGAGAAGAATGAAACGGCGCCCAAACAGAGCCATCGCGGCCCCAATCTCAATGAGAACATTTGGATTCAAGACGACGTGCTCGGCAGCTTCCTTGTCAATGAGCTTCTGTTCTGCGTCCACATGGATGATGGCAGCACCGCAACTGCGCATTTCACCCATGACTTTGTCGGGAACTGGTTGCGATACCGAGGTTTTCTCGACGGAAATAACGGGCTCGAGCTCTCCGAAACCGAGCAGTTTCTTAATCGGATCGATCAACGCCTTGTTCTTCCCGTGAGTGATGAAGACCCTGCGTTCTTGGACACCAGAGGCCAACGCCCTGCGTTGTATGGTTGGTGGAAGTGGGACAATTGGTGCTTCCTCTTCCTGGTCCTGTGGAGCTGCAACCTCCGGTTCCTCACCCGTGTGGCGGGGAGCCGGGTGCGGTACTCCGCTGAGGTCAACGTACTTCTTGTCCTTGATCTCCCGAAGGACGCCGACCGACTCCGCACCTTGGACAACGAAGTCAAGAACTTCATCCACACGGTCCGGCGGCACACCCAACTCAAGGAGGACATTGACAGCGATGTCGGCCCGCGGAAGAGCAGAGCCATTGTACCTTTGAAGAAACTCGCCAATAACCCGTGGGCGCAGGAGAGCCTCGCGCCGAGCGAGGAGATCATCGCCCTCCCTAGTTGGACGAACGATCCGCATCCCGAGAGGAGTGACGGTGATTTCCGGTGCATTGGGTCCGCCGGAGGTGACGCCGTACGCGATTGCGGCACCGGACAAAAGCCGGAATCGTCCGGCGCTCGGCTGCATCTCGAGGGCTGCCGCGACGTTCAATGGCGACGTCGGTTTGGCAGCGTAGTTTTCAGCGATCGCGCGCGGAACTCGTAGCGCGTCCTCCAAGACGCAACCGGGCACTTCGGCCTGGGAGAGGTAAGACCGCTTGCGGCCCTCAGCCGCGCTATCGGCTTTCCTCTCTTTCGCCGACGCGCCGGTCGCTCTCTTGCGTCCTGCCATGGGTCACCTCTTCTGCCTGCGCCCACCGAAGCGTTGAATAGAAACATGCTAGGCCTAGCGCCAATTATCCGGGGTTTAGGAAAACTCTACAATCCCCGCTGGTCCAAAAGGGGCGGAATGGCGGGCAATGGGTGAGGTGGATGGCGGCCTACTTGGAGGCGGCCTTGAAGTGACCCTGTCGAGAGCTAGTTCAACTTGGGAGATGGGTTTCGAAGAAGCGTTGCCAGTTACGGTACATCACGTTGGCGATGTCATCGTGAGAGTAACCGCGCCGTTCTAAGACTGTCGCCACCTTCTGATAGTCGACCACCGTGTCGATCTCCAAGGGCGCGCCTGCGCGGCCGCCCTGGCCGTCCGTGTCTCCGCCAATGGCCGCGTGGCACGAGTTGCCCGCGAGTTGGCAAATGTGATCGATGTGGTCCGCGACGTCTTGGAGCGTAACGGCCTCCCTCGGAAACATGCTGCGCCGGGGTGGAATCTTGGCCCAATCCACGCCCGGCTTGTAGAGCATCCAGCTGTCCATCGAGACGCCAATGACCCCGCCTCGCTTGATGATGGCCAGCAGCTGCTCGTCCGGAAATTGCCGCTCACCCGGCACCAACGTGCGACAGTTCTGATGACTCGCCAACACCGGCCCCGAAAAGATCTCCATCGCCTCGCGGACCGAGGCGTCCGATGCGTGGGTGAGGTCGAGCATCATGCCGACGGCATCCATCTCCTTCAATAGCGCCTTCGCCGGCGGGAAAAGACCTCCCGAGGTGCCGGTCCCCGTGCCGTGACAATACGTGCTCACACCGTAGTGCGAGAGGCTGACGACTCTCAGACCGTTGGCCCACCAGTCATGAACGTGTTCCGACCACAGGATCGGGTCCGCGCCTTCCATGCCGACGATGAAGCCAATAGGGAGGTTCGTGTGGTCGGTCGCCTCAGACCACGTCCGCATGTGGTCAACTAGTTGCGGACGTGTTGTGAGAATTCGGGCGTGCCCCCGCGCCTCCAAAATGCGGTAGTAGGCCAGCGCCGCCTGGGCGTTCGCATACGCAGCTTCTGCGCCACGGTACCCCCACAACGGACCACCCGGCCGCTGGATTCGGCCGACCACTTTGACCAGCGCCGCGGCGACCTTGGCCTTTCGCAATTCGGGCAGGGAGGCCATGGTCTCACTGTCAGGGTAGGCTTCCTGAGCGTACCGGTCAGGTATCGCGCGCCGGATGTCTCGAACCGGCAGGGTCAGGTCCCGGTTCAGTTCGAGGGCGCCAAACGCCATGGGGTAGTCGCCGTCGATGATCAGCATGGTCACTTCTTGCCCCGCACCGCCCACGCGCGAGCCACAAGTGGGATCGAGCCGTCAGGCGCGAAGGGCAATCCTGCTCGTATGCGCTCCCGCAGCGCTGCCCGCCGTTCTTCACTCAACGACATGGCATTACTCGGCGCAGGGCCTTGGCCGCCGAGAAAGGGCGACCAATAGTCGTCAAAGTCTCGGAAATGCGTTGAAATCTCGATCGGACGAACTTTTGTGTCTCTCAGCCCAGCATTCTGGAAGACCTCCGCAAGCGGGTCAGGTTGGCAGATCGGGAAGCGCGGCCCTTCATCTTGGTCGCGGGCGGCAGGGTCGAGCGCGGCGACGGCGTTCCAGAAGTGGCGCATCATTTCCATGCGGCCCGCGTAGTCCCACACATAGGCCGCGACCACGCCGCCGGCGCATACGGCGCGCGTCATCTCCGCCACCGATTGCTGGGGACGCGGAACGAAGTTCAACATGAGTCCAGACACCACCGCATCGTATGCGCCGGTCTCGACCGGCAAGGCTTGCGCATCTCCCACTTCAAACTGCGCTCGTGCGTCCCGCACGTGTTTCCGGGCGTAGGCGACAAATCCGTCTGAGCGATCCACACCCGTCACGGCGCCGGGGGCCGCGATCTCGATGATGGTGTGACTGAGTGCGCCCGTTCCGCATCCGACGTCAAGCCAGCGACGTCCGGCGGGCACGTCGAGCCATGGCACAAACTCGCGCGCGACGACACGACTCCATCGGCCGACGTATGGTTCGTAGGATGCCCCGCTCTCCCACACGTCCCTTTGCCCCCGATACCCACTGGCCATCGTCGTCCCCGTTGGGCTCGCTCAGGTTCCGTGCGGCTTTTGTCATGCCTCGACGCTACCACTCCGCTCTGCGGTCCAATTATCGGGCCCGTCGGCGACGCTTGGGCCGCGTCGGCTGAACGCGTTTGTCAGGCAGCGCGTCACCCCAGAAGCGGTTTGCGCTCTCGCGACCCTCTCGGATCAGATCCCGTAGCTCGCCGGGCCGGAGCTTCGCCTTCACCGCCGGGACATCCAGGGGAGAACCTGGGACAGTAGGCCGCTCCGGTTTCATCTGTGATCCTTCCTCGAGTCGACGTTACCTGGCAGCTTCCGGCACCGACAGGCGTCGGCAGATCTTGCGTGCTAACACATCCGGGATTTCCGTGTGTCGCGGCACTGTCTCAACCGCGCCTGTTGCGGGATTGGTCCACAACGAATGCAAGCGCCCCTCCCGCTTCAGGTGACAGCCATGCGTCCTCAGGTGACGCAAGAGGTCACCGCGCTTCACCCGACGACAACCTTATCCCGGATTGCCCTGGCAGGCACACCCCGCAGGCCGTCCCGGCGCCTATCCTCTAGAACCAGGGCAATCGCATCGGCCAAGCTCCGCAATGCAGCGGCTTTTGTCTTACCCTGACCATTCGCCCCAGGAATCTCCAGGCAGTACGCGATGTGCCACCGACCGTCCCGCTCTACGATCGCGGTGAACTCGTTTTTCATGCTCGTCTAACGCCCTCCTTCCCTTTGCCGCCGTTGATCTTACCATGCCGCGACGCGCCCTAGACCGTCTTGGGCCCACTGATCGGCCGAGAGCGCACGCGTCCTTCTTGACGGCAACTCGGTCCGGACCGAGTCCCACCTTCTGGACTATTGAACTTGGAGGTGAACCAAGGACCATCACAGTAGTCCTCTGCCGATGCCAGGGAAATCTCCACCGGCGAGGGGACTTCGGATGCCGTGGGCCGACGTTCCTGAGCGGGTGAGAGGCGCCGTTGAGCGTCATCTGCAGAGCAAGATCGTGTCGACCGTCACGCACGCCGGTGGATTCTCACCCGGCTTCGCCGGCAAGATCGTCACCGCAGACGGACGTGCCTTGTTCGCGAAGGCCGTTTCGCCCGTTCAGAACCCGGACACACCGTCCCTGCACCGGCGGGAGGCCAGGATCGTCAGCCTTCTCCCTGCGACGTCTCCCGTGCCCAAGTTGCTGTGGACCTGCGATGAAGGAGACGGCTGGATTCTCCTGCTATTCGAGCACGTGGAGGGACGGCACCCCTCGGAACCGTGGTTGACGCAGGAGCTGAATCAGGTTCTGGAGGCCATGGACGGTCTCGCAGGGGCCCTCACGCCTTCGCCCATAACGCGCGATATCGCAGGCACCGCCGGCGAGGTTGTTGCCAGAGAGCTACGCGGCTGGAGATGGATCCGGGAAACAGCTGCCTCCGGCCTGGACGAGTGGTCCGAGAAGCATCTTGCAGAACTTGTGGCACTCGAGGAGCAGGCACCGAGTGCCGTTGATGGTGATACCCTGCTGCACGTCGATATCCGGGCGGACAACATGCTCCTGACCAAGGATCGCGTCTGGTTCGTGGACTGGCCGCACGCGTGCATCGGCGCCGATTGGCTCGATCTTGTGTTCTTCGCGCCGAGCGTTGCGATGCAGGGTGGCCCCGCGCCGGAATCGCTAGTCGAGCGGTTTCCGAGATGCCGCGGAGTCGACCCGAGCCTCATCACCGCCGCTGTGGCCGCTATGGCCGGGTACTTTACCCATCGCTCATTTCAGCTGCCGCCTCCCGGGCTGCCGACGGTGCGCGCATTCCAGGCGGCCCAGGGCAACGTAGCCCGCCGAGTGGCTGTCAGAACGACTCGTTTGGGCGTGGTCGAGCGACTAGTTGGACGCCTGCTCGCCGGACGGTGTGTCAATCTTCCCGAAAGGTGCCATCAGCAAATCTTGCCCAGCCCTTCTTGTAGATTCCGCTCTCCAGGTCGAAAGTGCTTTCAAACTCTTGGTCTAGGCCGCCATCCAGGTCAAAAAGATAGCCGTGCAACTTCTCAAGACCAAGGCGCTTAATGCCGACGGCGCTGTCCCAAACGTGCTCCCCGTCGTAGTAGTCGCTTAAGTCTATATCAATGTTGTACGCGCATTTGCCTTCGGGCGTGTAGCCAATGAGGATCGCCCTTCCGCGAATCTGAAGGTCGCTCAGCTCCTCAGTCACGGTATCGTTCGCCTCTCATCAATTTCGGATTTCGACCGTGAAGCTGCTGCCGCTTCCACGGAAGATAAAGAACGTCCGGTCCGCTACGTTCCTTTTGGTCACAAGCACCTGATCGATGAGCTGCGGTCGGAACACCTTGACGTTGAACCGTTTCGGCGCTTCCGGCCAATAGGTGATCTTCTTGCTTGTAAGGGTGAACCCCGTCAACGGGACCACCATCGCGGTGTCGCCGGCGAGATACATCAAAACCTTGATCCGCTTCTCTGAGCTGACATTCTGAATACGGAAGCTTTTCTTCGCCTGAACGGTAATGCTGTTGTCGGCGTTGACCGTGACCACGGTGCTGTACGGGACGCTATTTCTCGAGGCCAACAGTTGGTCCACGAGTTGCGGTTGGAAGACTTTGACGTGGAACGTGGCGGGCGCGCCGTCCCAGTCCACGGACTGCGCGGGGTCGATAGTCCATGCCTTCAGAGGCACCGCCTGCAATACATCATTCGCGTTGTAGACGGCAATTTTGACCTTCCCTGCCTGCCCGTTGACCAGGGTCACGGTGGTCTCCGCGTGGGCCGGCGAGACCCAGAGCAAGGCGACCGCGACGGCAAAACCCCACAGCACCAGCCTGCTAGCGATAGGCCGCATCACCATGATATGTCCCCCCCCAAGCACATGAGGCTGCCTTCTCGGTAGAACTACGTGAGAGCTTGAGTACCCCCTGCAGCCGTCAGCGGCCTGCCCAAGGGTATGTCGCGAGGATTTCCACGGCGCGCGCGCGCATGAAGTCGCCGACGACCTCCAGCGGTGGTCGGTCGGGTTGAACGTTCACCCATGCCGCCACCTTCGCAAGATTCGTATCGGCCAGCCGCCGGTAGGTGGGGACGTCCGTCCCACGGGCCGCGTATACCACCCGACCGAACCCGCTCTGTGCGATGACAAACGTGCAGAGGAGACAGGGCTCGCAGCTCGTGTAGACCGTACAGCCCGCAAGCGCCTGCAGCGAGCCGGCACGACGCCACGCGTCGCGTATCGCCACGATCTCGCCGTGTGCCGTGGGATCGAAGTCGGCGAGGACCGTGTTGTGCCCCTCGCCGATCACCTGTCCGTTTCGATCCACCACCACGGCGCCGAACGGCGTCTGGTTCTTGGTGACCGCGATTTCCGACAGTTTCAGGGCGAGCGCCATGAAGCCGGCGTCCTGCTGCTCCTGCGATTGGCTCAGCATGCTCAGATCCCTTCGACGATGATGACGCTCGCCCGCGCCGTGCGCTCCCGTATTTTAAGAAGGAGTTGATACTCGGGTGAGTTGTACCATGCCTTGAGTCGGGCGAGGCTCGGAAACTCGAGGATCACAAAGCGCTTCGGAATCCAATCGCCCTCCAGAACCTCCGCAGCCCCGGCCCGGGCCAGATACCGCCCACCGTACGCGGCAATGGTGCCGGGGACCTTCGCCCGGTATTCCTCGTACCCTACAGGATCAGTGACCTCGACGTTCGCCACGACGTACGCTGCCACGACCACTCCCCCTTCGAGCGCCTTCCCTCAGCTCGTTCGCTGCGGAGCCTATACTACGCGTCGTCTTCTGACAGAAGAGCGTCTAGCTTGTCGAGCACCTCTAGGACGTGCGTGGCAGGAAGTCGACCCGCAAGCTCGGCGCGGCGCGCGCGCCAGTCGAGGCTCCGGACCTGGTCCGCTAAGACCACACCGCTCACCCCCGGGCCGGGTGGGATCGTCACCTCGAAGGGGTAGCCCTTGACACGGCTCGTGATGGGACAGAACAGCCCCAGACCCACCTTGGCGTTGTACGCGGCAGGCGAAAGTACGAGTGCCGGACGCCGTCCCGACAACCAGACGATGTCACCACGCTGCGGGACGTACCGACGCGGCATTACCAGGCTTCGCGTCCGACGGGCGCGCCGCTCTCAACCTCGTCGTGAAGATTGGATTTCGTGACCTTGTCGAGGAGCTCTTTGAGGCGAACCCTACGCGCACGGATGGGCGAGGCGACGAGCCGACCCTCCGACACCGACATGTCAACAACCGTCCCTTCACCCACACCGGCGTCCACAGCAAACGGCTTTGGGATCCGCAAGGCGAGACTGTGGCCCCACTTCTGAACGCGCACTCGCACGCAAGACCCCCCTAGAAAAGCAATGTATCTACAAAGAAGATACATTCAGGGAGCCCGGCGGTCAAGGTGCGTGTCCTCATCCCTGAGCGAGACGCTCCAGGTGCCCTAGTAGGTGAACATCCTGTCATGCTCGAGCGCCAGCTTGATCAGGACGTTGGGCATTGCCATCTCAACGGGTTTCCCAGCGAGAGCCTGCGGATCCACGCCCCTGACTTTGCTTGACATGCCCGAGAGGTAGATCTTAGAAC
>JBGQGY010000046.1:0-23827 GCA_041497675.1 bacterium
CGCGCTGTCCGGGATGGCGGCCATCGTCTATGAGGTTGCGTGGTCACGGCTGCTCGCCATGATCATGGGGTCGTCTGTGTATGCCTTCGGCACCCTGGTGGTGGTCGTGCTCGCGGGGCTGGCCATTGGCAGCGGAATCTATGGGAGGCTGCGGATTGCGGCCCGCGGGCATCTCGCGGCGTTTGCCGTTCTCGAGACGTGCATCGCCGCTACTGCCGCGGCATCGCTGCTCGTTGTCCCGCACCTACCCTTTGTGTACCAGCGACTCCTCCCCATCTTCAAAGATTCGTTTGCCTGGTGGGTCGCCGTGCAAATCGGGCTCACCGGGCTGCTGGCCTTCGTTCCATCCGTACTGCTGGGCGCGACGTTCCCGGCCGTGGTGGGGAGTCTGGGGGGCGCGCTCGCACGAGTGGGGCGCACGATCGGCGTGGCCTACGGCGCGAATACGGTCGGCACCGTGGCCGGCGCGTATCTCGCCGGGTTTGTGCTCATCCCGGCACTGGGTTTGCGGGCCACGGTCGTCATTGGGGTGCTGGCCAATCTGCTGGCCGGTCTCTCGGCGCTCGTCGTCATCGGGCGGTCGTGGCGTCTGCGCGCGCCCGCGGTGCTCCCGGCGGCGGCGGCCCTGCTCATCATCGTCGCGCTTCCGTCCTGGCCCCGTGAAATCTTCGCGGCCGGCACGGGATTCTATGCGTCGTGGTACGGGTCGGTTGAGGAGTTGGAAAAGGCCGTGGCCGAGATGCGGCTGCTCTACTATCGTGACGGGATCAACACCACGATCTCGGTCAACCGTGTGGGCGACTTTCGCGTGTATCGGTCGAACGGCAAGACCGACGCCTCGACCTATCCGACCGACATGGCCAATCAACTGTTGTTGGGCTATGTGCCGATGTTGCTCCACCCCGCGCCCCGCGACGTGTTCGTGTTGGGGCTGGGCACCGGCGTGACCGCGGCGGCGGTCGCGCGCTTTCCCGTGCGTCGCATCGACATCGGCGAACTCGAGCCGGCGGCGTTAGAGGCTGCGCGCTTCTTCGAAGCGCAGAATCGCGCGGTCTTGGACGACCCGCGCGTCCGGACGCTCATTGGCGACGGCCGGAATCGGCTGCTGGCCGCCCGCGATCAATACGACGTGGTCATCTCGGACCCGTCGGATGTCTGGGTCGCCGGCATGGCGACGCTGTTCACCCGCGAATTCTACGAGACGGTCCGGGCACGGCTGCGCCCCGGCGGTCTGATGGTCCAGTGGATCCACACGCATACCCTGGCGCCTCCCGAGTTTGCCCTGCTGCTGGCCACGTTCCGTTCCGTCTTCCCCCACATGAGCTTGTGGAGCCCTGGAGTCGGCGATCTCATCTTGATGGGTTCGGTCGATCCAGTGGGGTGGGAGTACGCGCGGCTGTCAACGCGGTTTGCCCAGACGCCGGGCGCGCGCGAGGACCTGCAGTCGGTTGGCATCTGGCACCCGGTGGCAGTCTTTGCGGCATTCGTGGCGGGGGAGGAGACTCTCGCCGCCTACACAGCGTCGGTGCGCCAGCTTCATCGTGATGACCGGCCGGTGCTCGAGTTCGTCACGCCTCGCTTTCTCTACGTCGACACGACCGCGGGGATCAACGACGCGCTGCAGACGCTCCGCTCCACCCCCATGCCACCGCTGGCAGGATTCGATCCGTCGCGCGACATGGACCCCGACGCGACGTACCTGCTGGGTTTTGCCTACGCCTCGCTCGGTCGCCCGGCGCTCGGCATACCCTACATGGAGCGCAGCATTCAGATGGCGCCGGGCCGGGCGGCTTTTCATGTCGGGCTCGCCAACCAGTATCGTGATGCCGGACGGCGCCGGGAGGCCGCGGCCGCCTACCAGCGGGCGATCGCCGTCGACCCGGGGCAGGTGGAGGCCCGCGTCGCCCTCGGCGAGTTGCGGCTCGAAGATGGGCAGGTGCGTGAGGCGCTCGATCTGGCCACCGCGGCGCTGCGGATCGATCCTGCCAATGAACGGGCGAAGACGCTGGCCACCCGAGCCCGCGAACGGCTTCCCCAGTAGTGGCGCAGGAGAATCTTGCGCCCCCGCGAACTCCTCGGATAACTCCATAGCACTGTGCGGGTGGATGCGGGGCGTTGTGTCGGCCCCGCGTCGCAATAGGGAAGTCCGGTGAAAATCCGGCGCGGTCCCGCCGCTGTAACGGTGAGCAGGTGCCCCCCGATGGGGCAGGCCACTGGGTGTGAACCCGGGAAGGCCGGCAGCCTGCGATGATCCGAAGCCAGAAGACCTGCCTGCACCGATGCCACACGCCTTCGAGGCTGAGGAGGTGGGCAGGATGTTCCGCGCATTGTTTGCCACCGCGATGTTGTTGGTCGGTCTCGTCACCCCCGCTCAGGCGTCGGCGCAGGACCCACCGATATTCGAGTTGCCCGACGTGACCTCGCCCGGGCGGCGGCCGCAAACGCGTACGGCGACGCCGGCGAGCGTGTCGGTCATCACCGCGGCCGAACTGGCGCGCCTCGGTGTGCGCACGGTGGGGGACGCGCTGCGGTTTCTCCCCGAGGTGACCGTGCGGGACTTCGGCGGTCTTGGAGCGGTTCAGGAAGTCAGCATCCGCGGGACGAGCAGTCCCCACGTGCTCGTGCTGATCGACGGGGTGCCCGTCAATAGCCCGGCGCTCGGCATCGCGCAGTTGAACACGATCCCGGTGGACATCGTGGAACGCATCGAGGTCCTGCGCGGGCCCTTCTCTGCCATCTACGGGAGCGGCGCGCTCGGCGGCGTCATCAACGTTGTGACGCGTTCTCGGCCCGCGGGGGCACGGGCGGGGGCCGGCGGCGCCGGTACGACCACGGGGAGCGTGCTGTGGAGCTGGCAGGGCGACCGCCTGCGGCTTTCGGCGGATGCGACCGGCGATGCCACCGGGGGCTTCCGGCCAAACGGCGACTTCACCGGGCAGACGTACGGCGCGCGGTTGACGTTCACGCCGCGCGACGACCGCACCTTTAGCCTCGGCATCCGCCACTATCGTGCTGATCAGGGCGTCCCCGGGTCCACGGCATTCCCAAGCCCGCTGGCGCGGCAGGGCGCAGCCCGCACCGCGCTCGACGCCACGTGGAGGGTCACGGGCACGGGCGCGTCATCCGCCATGCTCCGCGGCTATTGGATCGATGAAACGATTCGTTTCAGCGATCCGGCGTTCGGCGAGCAGGACCGCACCGGCACATCCATTGTCGGCGCCGAAGGCCAGGTGGTGCGGCAGCGCGGGCCCGCGCGCGTTGCGACCGCAGGGTTTGAAATCCAGCGCCAGCAGATTGATGCCGTCTTTGATTCTTTCTTTGGGACGACACCGATCCAGCGTGAGGCGTGGGTCGGTGCGGTCTACGCGGTCAGTGATCGGGCCATCGGCGCCTCGACCCTGGCCTCTGCCGGGCTCCGGTACGACACCCACAGCGTCTACGGTAGCCAGATCAACCCACGGCTCGGGCTGTTGCATCGCTCCGACGACCGGACCGTCTGGCGTGTTGCGATCGGGAGTACGTTCCGGGGCCCAAGCTTCTTGTTATTGTACTTTCCTGGGTGCAGCAACCCTGATCTGCGTCCGGAGCGGGCCTGGTCGGCGGATGCCGGCGTCGAGCGGGCGCTTGGGCCGGGGGCGGTCGCCCGCGTTACGCTGTTTGCGACGCAGGCCACGGACCTGATCCGCTCCGGGTGCCCGCCGGTCAACATCGACACGGCGTCGATCCTCGGCGGGTCGGCGGAGCTGGAAGGCCGCCTCGGCAGCCGGACGCTCGCACGATTCAACGTCTCGTTTACCGACGCGCGCGACGGAGCCGGCAGCCTGTTGATCCGCGTCCCCTCCGTGACGGCAGGCGGCGCGGTGCACTTCTCGATGACGGCGACCACAACGCTCAGCGTAGTGGCGACATACGTGGGTGCTCGGCCCGATCTCGATCTCTCGACGTTTCCTGCGACCCGCGTCACACTACCGGCGTACGTGCTGGCGGGCATCCGCTATACTCAGACGCTTGGATCGGGTACGCTTCAACTGGGCGTGGACAATCTGTTCGAAACAGTCTATGAAGCCGTGAAGGGCTTTCCCTCGCCCGGCCGCACGGTTTTTGCCACGTATGCGGTAGGATTCTGATGCCGGGGAAGCTGGCGACCGGCGGTCTCGCCCTGATCATCGCGGCGGCGGTCGCGGTGGCCCTCGCGGGGCGACTTCCACCCCGGCGGATACCCGATCGTGAGGGCGCCCTGAGGCCCTCGCCTCAAGAAGCGCCCCAAGTCTCGTCGCCCTCGGCTTCGGAAGAGAGCGGGACCCCCGCTGTCGGCGTCGCGGGCGCGCCCTCTCAACCTCGTCCGCCCAGGCGCCCGACTCGGCGGTCTGTGACGGTCCCGCAGGTCTCTCCCCGGCTCAGTCCGGCCCAGACCCAGCCGGCCGGGCCGATGGTAGTCCCGGAGCCCGCGCCGGCGGTCGCTCCGGCTCCGGCGCCGCCTGAAGAGCAGCAGGTCCCGGCGCCCGCAGACACCGGCGTGTCGGCGGATCCCGGGCCACCCCCTGCCCGGGCAGTCGAGCCCGTTCTCAGCCCGCCGGTACCCCTGGCCTTGACGCCTCCCCGTCATCCGGTGCCCTATCAGATGGTGGTCGACGCGCCGGGTATTGCGGCCGCTGCCCGGCTCAAGGGCGTCGAGGCGCGTGTACGCCTGCGTCTCCTTGTCCGCTCGGACGGCGCGGTGGGCCGGGCGGAGGTCGCGGTGCCTTCGAGCCGCCCCGAACTCGATGCCGCGGCCCTGGGCGCCGCCATGAGCTGGCGCTTCCTGCCGGCCCGGCGCGACGGTGAGCCCATCGACAGCGTCGTGCTGATTTGGGTGGCGTTTGTCTCCTCCCCATGACCGGACAGCCACATCGGACGGTGCTGGCCATCGACCCTGGGCGGAGCAAGTGCGGCGTCGCCGTCTGCGAGCCTGGTCGCGTGCTGTCGCGCGCGGTCATCCCCCTCGACTCGCTACCGGTGTACGTGGCGGCCTGCCGGGCTACACATGACATCGCGGAGGTTGTGATTGGGAACCGCACCGGGGCCACGCAGGTCGAGCGGCTGTTGGCCGCCACGGGAGCGGGTCCGTTGCGCCTCGTCGACGAGGCAGGGACGACGCTGCGGGCTCGGGAACGATACTTTAAGGATCATCCTCCCAAAGGGTGGCGCCGGCTCGTCCCGCGGGGCCTGCTGACCCCCTCGGAGCCGTACGATGACTACGCGGCCGTCCTTCTGGCTGAGGCCGCCCTGGCCGGGGAGGGCCAGAAGGAGTCTCGTGACCCCCGTCGAAGGGAATAGTTGGTTGTGCCAGAAGCCGCCCGGTGCCGGAGCCTTGCACCAAGGGGGGCGGAGTGGTAGGCTGTGGCATTGTTGGGGACAGCCGCTCCGCACGACTCTCAGGGTTCCAGCAAAACGGCAACTGGCGATGATGATCATCGACCGAGGTATAGTTGTGTGCTTGACAAGCGTACCGCGCCGCCGGGGCTGAAGAGGCCTCGCGGTCACCACCCAGAAAATGGAGGGATGATGGACACGGGGTGGGATCGACGGTGAGCGGGACGATGGGCCGAACGGCACGCGAGGCGGAGGAAGAGGAAACTCGAACACTCGCTCCCCCGCTGCGGACCGGGAAGCCTACCACATACCCAGAAGGGGGAAGACACCAACGATGAAACAGATTGCTGTTGTTCTCGCAGCCATTCTGTCACTCGCGCTGGTTGCTCCTGCCCTGGCCCAGCCCTTCGCGGACGTGCCCACCGATCATTGGGCCTACGACGCGATCGCGGAACTGGCAGCCAAGGGCCTCATCGAGGGTTATCCCGATGGGGCGTTCCGGGGCGACCGCGCTATGACACGGTATGAGATGGCCATGGTCGTCGCGCGCTTGCTCGCGCGGATCGAGGCCATCAAGATCCCACCGTTGCCCGCCGACCTCGTGCGGACTCCGGCTTTGAACGCGGCGAACGCTGCCAACCTGGCGGCTATTCGCGCAGTTGACCAGCGGCTCACCGCCAAGCTGGCCACGATTCAGCGGCTCGTCGCTGAGTTCCGGGCCGAGCTGGCGGCCCTCGGCGTGCGGGTCACCGCCGTCGAGGAAGAGCTGGCAGCCATCCGGGCGCGGTTGGACAACACCCGCGTGACCGGTGACTTCCGCAACCGCTACAACGTGTACCCGCAGGGCAGCGTCAGCGGCAGCGGCACGAGCCGCGCGCCCGACGTGCGCCTCCGCATGCGCGTGCAGTTCAGCGGGAAGGCGGGCCAAAACGTTGAGGGTGTCGTCCGGCTGTGGGCCGACAACAGCGGGGCATGTGAAGGTGCCGTGGGCACGACCCCCGCAGGCGTGGCGGCGTTCTGTGGCAACACCGACCAGCGCATGGGCAACAACTACAACCTGAGCGTCGTGACCTACGACTTCGCGTATCTCGACATCCGGAACACCTTCGGCGCGCAGCTGTGGCGCGTGGGCCGGCAGTACTACACGCTGTCGCCCAACGGCCCGCTCGGTCTCGGGTTGGTCTACGACCCGCCGAACAGCATCGCGGACGGCTTCACCTTCGTCAACGGCCTGGTCCTTGGTGGTATCACGCTCGGTGTGAGCGATGGTATCCGCTCTGACTGGGCACTCGGTCCGCTGAACATCACGGCGGCCGTGTTTCGCGATGCGCTCCTTGACGCGGGAGTCGGCAGCACTGGGGCAGGTCTGACGACCGGTCTCGGCGGCGGCCCGGCGATCGACCATCGCATTCTGAGCGCGTCGACCGGGGCGTTGATTCCGGGTTGGACGCTGGGCGGTCACTACTACCAGGCCTGGCAGCACCCGGTCTGTCCCGCAACGACCGTTCCTGGCACCACCTTCAACAACTGCTCGGGCGGTTCTTCGTTTGGCCTGAACCTGACGGGCACCCTGATCCCGGGCGTCATGATCTACCTCGACTACGCGACGTGGGCGAGCATCCCGACTCCGGGCGCGGCGGCTCTCACGGGCGCCAACGCGTGGCGCGTGGGCGGCAACCTCAATCTCGGCCAGCTGGTCGGTATGACCCAGTGGAACCCGAACCTGGACTGGGCGTATCAGAGCTACGGCCCGCTGCCGGTCGGCGCAATCCCGCCCGCGTACTCGTACGCAACGACCATCACCGGTCAGGCCTTCAACTGGAACATGCGGGGCTGGATGTTTAGGCTGAACCTGACGTTCAACCCGCGCGCGACGGCCTGGGCCATCTACGAGACCGGTCAGGTCCTGTGCCAGACTCCTCAGGCTTCTCCGCCGGCGCCAGTGCCGGGGGCGGCGATCGGCGGTTGCGGCGCGACAGCCAGCTACACTGAGTTCTGGCTGCGCTTCGTCTACAACATCGCCCCGCGCACCAACGTTGCCCTCAACTGGTACAAGGGCAACACGGCGCTCACCGTGCCGGGTGTCAACGCGGCATTCGGCGGCGACTTCTTCAACTTCTATCGGGCTGAGCTGCTCTACTCCTGGTAACAGGTTGGCAGCTCCAATCGGCGCCCCTCGGGGAGGAATTCTCCCCGAGGGGCTTTTACTTTCGTCCCGTCTACCCATCGTGTAGAATGACTTCTGGCAGGTGATGACAGATGGTGAAGGTCCTTGCAATGGTCCTACTGCTCGCCGTGGCGCAGCTCATCCCCTCGTGCGGAGACAAGGGTGACGACCAGGCGAGTAGCGACAGACCGCAGGTCATTGGTTGGGTGGCTGAGAAGCGCACCAAGATCCAGCAGATGCTGCCGAACCTCATCGTGATCAATCAGGTCGAGTACGGCGTGCCCTACGAGTTCTGGCTGCAGGTGGGCGTCGGCGATCTCGTCAAATTCGACGGGACGAAGTGGACGGTCGTGCGCAAAGCCAGGTCATAGGGCTATCCGCGCGACGGCGCACCCCGCCTCTATCACCCTGAGCCCACCGGCCCTGATCGTCGCGCTCGACCTGCCCGATCTCGAGGCCGCCGGGCGGATGGTCGAGCGGCTGCGGCCGACCGTGGAGTGGTTCAAAGTCGGGTCCATGTTGTTCACGGCAGCCGGTCCCGACGCGGTGCGGATGGTGAAGGCCGCGGGCGCGAACGTGTTCCTCGATCTCAAGTTTCATGACATCCCGCAGACCATCGCTGGTGGCGTCACTGCGGCGGCCCGTTTGGGGGCCGCGCTTGTTACCGTGCATTGCGCCGCGGGCCCGGCCGGACTGCAGGCCGCCGCGAGTGCGGCGCGGGACGCCGCCGCTGGGGTGCGCGTCCTCGGCGTGACCCGCCTCACGAGTGAGGGCGGCCGATTGAGCCGGGCGGTCCTCGCCGCCGCCGCGCAGGCGCACGACGCGGGGCTGGACGGTGTCACGGCGGCCGTGCGCGATGCGCGGGCGATCAAGACGCGGTTCGGCCCGGGCTTCTTCGTGCTCGCGCCGGGTATCCGGCCGGCGGGTCACGGGGCCAATGATCAGGTGCGGATCGCCACGCCGGCTCAGGCCGTCCATGCGGGGGCCGACTTTTTGGTGGTCGGCCGTCCGGTCACGTCGGCCCAGGATCCTCACGCTGCGGCGTCGGCGGTGCTGGCCGAGATCGCGCGGGCCACGCGGCGCGCGCATGCGCCTGCCGCCCGTCCCGGAGCGGCCCGGTCATGATCGAGGACTGGCTCGTCCGCTTCCGACGCTACGACGCGGTGCAGGAAGGGCACTTCCTCCTCACGTCGGGGCTGCACAGCACCGCGTATATACAGTCGGCGCTCATCCTGCAGCACACGCGGGAAGCATCCGCGCTCGGTGTGGCGCTGGCCGAGCGCATGCGACAGGCGGATCCGGACGTCGTGATGGGCCCGGCGCTTGGCGGTATCGTCATCGCTCACGAGGTGGCCCGGGCGCTGGGGGCCCGCTCGATCTTTGCTGAACGCAGCGACGGCCGCATGACGCTGCGCCGCGGTTTTGCCGTAGCGCCCGGCGAGCGGGTGCTGATCGTGGAGGACGTCATCACGACCGGTGGGTCTGCCCAGGAAGTGGCCGGGCTGGTGCGCGATGCCGGCGGGATCCTTGTCGGCGTCGCGGCCCTGGTGGATCGCAGCGGCGGCCGCGTGCGCTTCGACGCCCCGCTCGCCGCGCTGATCTCACTTGACCTGCCCGTGTATCCCGCCGCCGCCTGTCCTCTCTGCCGGCGGGGCGAGCCGGTGATCAAGCCTGGGAGCCGTCCACCGCGATCCGCCTGACCGGCTGCCGTGCCGGCGCCGCGAAGCACTTGACGCGATCGCGTAACCGCCCCATAATTGCAGAAACCCCGTTAGGAGACCGCGTTTGGGCTTGAAGGATGATGTTGAAGAAGTCCTTATCCCGGAGGAGGTCCTCCAGGACCGAATCCGGGAGCTCGGACGGCGCGTCTCGACCGAATACAACTCCAAAGAACCACTGCTCGTGGGCATCCTAACGGGTGCCTTCATGTTTATGGCGGATTTGCTTCGTGCGATTACGATCCCATGCCACGTGGACTTCATGGCCACGGCGTCATACGGGGCAGGGACCGAGAGCAGCGGTATCGTGCGCATCTTGAAGGACATCAACCAGAGCATCGAGGGCCGCCACGTCCTGGTCGTCGACGACATCATCGACACGGGATTGACGATGGACTATCTGCTCGAGACGCTTAAGGCACGGTATCCGGCATCGCTGCGGATTTGCGCGTTGCTGGACAAACGGCCTCGCCGGCTGCGCGAGGTCCCGATCGATTTCAGCGGGTTCGAGATTCCCGATAAATTCGTGGTGGGATACGGTTTGGACTATGCTGGTCGATATCGCAACTTGCCCTTTGTCGGGGTACTCAAGCCAGAACTGTACGGAACGTGACTTCGCGGAGGTGAGCCATGGTGACGCGGACGGAGACACGAGATCTCGAGCCAGTGCCCGCGGCCAGTCGCGGTGCCGAGTTGCTCGGCCGCGGCCGGTGGATTCGTCGCACCTATAGTCTCGACGATATCGCCCTGGTCCCCGCCGCATCCACGCTCGATCCGGAAGACGTCGACACCTCATGGCAGATTGGCCCGCACCCCTTCGCGTTGCCGTTCGTGGCTTCGGCGATGGACAGCGTCGTCGACGCCCGCATGGCCAGACTGCTGTGGAGTCTTGGCGGGCTCGCCGTGATGAATCTGGAGGGTCTGAACACGCGGTACGCGGATCCGGCCGACCCGCTGGCTGAAATCGCCGCTGCGCCCTCGGACCAGGTTGTTGCGGTTATGCAGCGGCTCTACCGCGCGCCGGTCGACGCGGCACTGGTTGCAGAACGGATTCGCGACGTGAAACGCGACGGAGCGATGTGCGCCGTTTCAATGACCCCGGCGGCGACCGAGCGTCTGGCGTCACTGGCCGAAGAGGCCGGGGCCGACCTGATCCTGGTGCAGTCCACCGTGATGAACGAAGGCCACCGTTCTGCGCGGGGCCGCACTGTGTCGCTGCGAAGCCTGACGTCACGCCTGCGCACCCCGGTGATGGCCGGCAACTGTGTCGGGTACGAAGCCGCCACCGGGCTCCTTGAAGCCGGCGCGGCCGCGATCTTTGTCGGCCTCGGCCCAGGCGCGGCGTGCACGAGCCGTCGCGTGCTGGGTATCGGCGTGCCCCAGGCGACGGCGATCTGCGACGTGGCCGCGGCGCGCGATGACTACCAGCGGCGCGCGGGAAGGTATGTGCCGATCGTGGCAGACGGGGGGATCGCGGTCGGCGGCGACGTGGCCAGGGCCATCGCGTGCGGGGCGGACGCCGTCATGCTGGGCTCCGCGCTGGCCCGGGCCGAGGAGGCTCCAGGCCGTGGCTTTCACTGGGGCATGGCGACGCCGCATTCGGCGCTTCCACGCGGGACCCGCATCCGGGTGGGCACCAGCGGGACGCTGAGGCAAATCCTGTTGGGCCCTGCAGCCGTTGACGACGGTTCCCATAACCTCGCCGAGGCCCTGCGAACAGCAATGGGGATGTGCGGCGCACAAACGATCCGAGACATGCACGCGGCGGAGCTCGTGCTCGCACCGCAGCTCGGGATCGAAGGCAAGGCGGCACAGCTCAGCCAGAAGGTCGGCCAGGGGCGGTAGGCGCGTGAGCGTCACGACCGCGTCCCTGCCGAAGACGGCGATGCCGGTACCCGGCGCCGAGGGGCAGCGGCCAGGCCAACGGCCCGTCATCGTGCTCGACTTCGGCGCGCAATATGCGCAGTTGATCGCGCGCCGCATCCGTGAGAGCCGCGTCTACAGCCTGATCCTCCCCTTTGATACCCCGCTCCCGCAGATTCTGGCGCACCGACCCCAGGGGATTGTCTTGTCCGGCGGGCCCGCCAGCGTGTACGATCCCGGCGCGCCTCAGGTTGACCCCACGCTGTTCGCAACCGGCGTCCCCATGCTCGGCATCTGCTACGGGATGCAGTTGATGGCGCACCTCATTGGCGGGCGGACGGCGGCGGCGGAACAGCGAGAGTACGGCCGCACGCGCCTATTTGTCGATGAAGGCGGCGATCTCTTCACCGGGCTCGAGCCGCGCCTCATCTGCTGGATGAGTCACGGCGACTCGGTGGTGCGTATGCCGGAGGGCTTTGCGGCGCTGGCCCACACCGATCGCAACCCGGTGGCCGCCATGGGCGACCAGGGCCGCGGGTTGTACGGTCTGCAGTTCCATCCCGAAGTTTCGCACACGCCGTGGGGCATCGAGGTCCTCCGCAACTTTCTCTATCATGTGTGCCGGTGCGAGCCGACCTGGACGATGGCCTCGTTCATTGATCGGTCGGTCGGGGTGATTCGCGAGCAGGTCGGCGGGGGGCACGCGCTGTGCGCGCTGTCTGGAGGCGTGGACTCGGCGACAGCGGCGGCGCTGGTGCACCGCGCCATCGGCGATCAACTGACCTGTGTGTTCGTCGACCACGGGCTGTTGCGGAAAGGCGAGGCCGGGCAGGTCGTCGCGACCTTCCGAGATACCTTTCAGGTTCCATTGCTGCACGTCGATGCGGGAGAGCGGTTCCTAGGGCGGCTGCGCGGCGTCACGGATCCGGAGCAGAAACGGCGCGCCATAGGCGAGGAGTTTGTGCACGTGTTCGAGGAGGAAGCCACGCGTCTCGGCCAGATCGAGTTCCTGGTGCAGGGAACATTGTATCCCGACGTCATCGAGAGCGGCACCCGTACGGCCGCGCGCATCAAGACGCATCACAACGTAGGCGGGCTGCCCGAGCGGATGCGGCTGCGGCTCGTCGAGCCGTTTCGCGACCTGTTCAAGGACGAAGTGCGCGAGGTGGCGCGCCAGCTCGGGTTGCCCGACAGGATGGTCGCACGCCATCCGTTCCCCGGCCCGGGTCTGGCGATCCGTGTGCTGGGTGAAGTGACCCGCGAGCGCCTCGACCTGCTACGCGAGGCGGACGCGATCGTGCTCGAGGAACTCCGCGAGGCCGGGCTCTCCGGTCAGATCTGGCAGGCCTTCGGCGTGCTCCTGCCCGTGCACACGGTCGGCGTCATGGGTGACGCGCGGACCTACGGGCAGGTGGTGGTCGTGCGCGCGGTCACAAGTGAGGATGGGATGACCGCCGACTGGGCGCGACTGCCGGACGAGGTGCTCGAGACAATCGCCAGCCGGATCACGCGCGAGGTCCCGGGCATCACGCGGGTCGTCTACGATATCACGAGCAAACCGCCCTCCACCATCGAGTGGGAGTAACGTGAGCGGGCTCCCCGCCCGCTGCCTGCCCGCTCCAGCCGCGCGATAGGAGTTGTCCTAGGCGCGGCGAAGGCCAGTTCCGATACGGGTTTCGGCTACAGTGGAGGAATCACCGTGGGCAAAAACCTGACGAGGCGAAAATTCCTTTCCGGCGCGGCGGGGATCGGCGCGGCGGCGCTGGCGTCACCCCTGGTCCGGGCGGTCGGCTCGCTGCCGGTGGTTCGGGCGGCGTCTGCGCCCCAGGGGCGGGTCGTGTTTGGGATGTGGCAGAATCCCGATACGCTCGACCCCGGTGCGAGCGGTCTGATTTCCTCCGGATATACCACCATCAACATGTTCGACCCCCTGGTGTGGCGCCTGCCGGGCATGCGGCAGGGTCAAGAATACTTCCCGGGTCTGGCGGAGCGGTGGGAGGTCTCACCCGACGCCCGCCGGTACACGTTCTATCTGCGCAAGGACGTGAAGTTCCATGACGGGACGCCGCTGACCGCGCGAGCCGTCAAAAACACGTTCGAGCACATCATGAATCCAGAAACGCGGTCGCGCGGAGCGCGACCGGGGCTGGCCTCCTATCAGCGGACGGACATCCAGGGCGAGCACGCGGCGACCGTCGTGTTTGGCGAGCCGAACGCCGCGTTCATGAACAACGTCTGCACCCCGGGCATGGCCCCCAGCTCGCCAAAAGCCCTGGCCGAGATGGGGCACCGGAACTACGGCCAGCGTCCTGTAGGGACGGGGCCGTTCATGTTCAAGGAGTGGGTCCCGGGCAGCCACGTGACCCTCATCGCCAATCCCGACTACAACTGGGGGCCAACGGTCGCGAGACACCAGGGACCACCGCACGTCGCCGAGGTGACGTTCCGCATCATCCCGGACGCCTCGACGCGCTTCAACGCCCTTCGGACAGGCGAGGTGCTGCTGGCCGAGAACCTCTCGCCGCCCGATATTACGCTCCTGCAGCGCACCGCGGGGTTCATCGTGTACACGGCGCAGGTCACCGGGATGCCGTACTCGATTTGGATCAACTCGAAGCGGCCGCCGACCGACGATCTCAAGGTTCGTCAGGCGCTGCAGCTTGCCACCGACCAGGAAGCGATCGTCGAAGCGCTGTACAGCGGGATCTATAAACCCGCGCACAACATCTTCCTGCCGACGACCGTCGGGTACGACCCGGCCCTGGACAAGGCGTACCGGTTTGATCAGGGCCGTGCGAAGGCGCTGCTGGACGAGGCCGGGTGGACGATGGGACCGGGAGGCGTCCGCCAGAAGGCCGGGCAACCGTTGCGGCTGCGGTTCGTCAACATCGCCGGGTTCGGCTTCGACCAGCTCACGCAGCTCATGCAGGCGCAGTGGCAGGAAGTGGGTGTCCAGTCCGACATCGTGGCCCAGGGATTCCCGCTGGCGGACGAAACCTACAAGAAGGGCGAGCACCATCTCGCCAACTTCTTCTTCTATGCGGTCGATCCGTTCTTCATGCGCTCCCTGTACACGTGCGACCAGATCGGGCAGGGTTTCAACTACACGCATTTCTGCAACCCGCAGTTCGATGAGCTGGTTGCGCGGTCCAACGCGAGCGCGGATCCGGCCAAGCGGATTCCGTTGATCCGGCAGGCGGCGAAGATGATCACCGACGCCGCGATCGTGATCCCCATCTACCAGCAGCGGGCCGTGTTTGGGTCCACCAACCGCGTGCAGGCGTTGCGGTTCACGGTCAACGGGTTTCCGATCTTCTATGATGTGACCCTCCGCGCGTAGGCACGCCGGGCGAGCGTGTGGGCCGCTACATCGGCCGCCGTGTGATCGGGAGCGTGCCGGTGTTGCTCGGCATCACGGCGCTGGTGTTCATGATTTTGCACATTGTCCCGGGCGACCCGGCGCAGATCATGCTGTTTGGGAGCAACGCGACGCCCGATCAGATACAGGCGCTGCGCCGCGAGCTGGGTCTGGAGCGCCCCCTCGTCGTCCAGTACGCGGATTTTCTCTGGCGGCTGCTCCACGCCGACCTCGGGATGTCGTTTTCGAGCCAGCGGCGCGTTGCGGATGAGATCGCCATCCAGTTTCCTGCGACCGTAGCGCTGGCGGCGGTCACGATGGTGGTTGCCTCGGCCATCGGCCTGACGGCGGGCGCCCTTGGCGCGGTGTATCGCAATACCTGGGTCGATGCCGCGGCCCGCGTCTTCTCGATCCTCGGCGTGGCGATGCCGAACTTCTGGCTCTCAGTGCTGCTCATCCTGGTGTTCGCGGTGCATCTGGGCTGGCTGCCCGCGCTGTCCGAGGGTGGACTGCGGGGCCTCATCCTGCCGGCCGTGAGCCTCGGCTGGGGATTCTCCGCGATTCTGACCCGGCTGTGCCGGACGAACCTCATTGAGGTGCTGGCGCAGCCCTACATCACCACGGCGCGCGCGAAGGGGTTACGCGGGCAGGCGGTGATTGTTCGCCACGCCCTGCGTAACGCGTTGATCCCGGCGGTCACGCTCATGGGGCTGCAGGTGGGTACCCTGCTGAGCGGGGCCGTGGTGGTCGAAACGATTTTCGGCCGGCAGGGGATCGGCGCGCTCGCGGTGCGGGCGATCCTGTCCAAGGATTTCCCCATGGTGCAGGGGGTCGTCCTGGTCGTGGCGCTGACGTATGTCCTGGTGAACCTGGCCACCGATCTGGCCTACGCCGCGCTCGATCCGCGCATCCACTATGCGTAAAGAAGCTGCAGCACCCCGCCTGGAGCAGGGGATCCAGGTGGCTGCAGCCGGTCTCGGACGGCCGGCTGCACGGGCCGCGCGGCAATTCGTTCGTAACTGGTCCGCGGTCGTTGGGGCCGTGATGTTGGGCCTGGTCCTAGCCGTTGCCGCGATCGGCCCCATCTTGGCGCCGTACAGCCCCATCCGCGTGCGAGTCTCCGAGCGCCTGCGGCCGCCGGGCTCCCAGCACTGGCTGGGGACCGATCAGTTCGGCCGGGACATCTTCAGCCGGATCCTGGTCGGCGCGCGGCCGACTGTGGCGGCGCCGATGCTGGCCATCGGCATTGGCGCCGTGATCGGGACGACGCTCGGCGCGCTGGCCGGCTACGCGGGCGGCGCGCCGGACACGATCCTCATGCGCGCGACCGAGATCCTGCAGGCGTTTCCCGGCATCCTGCTCGCGCTCATCGTGATCGCCGTGTTGGGCACCGGGCTGGTCAACGTGATGATCGCGGTCGGCGTGTCGTTGATCCCCGTCTACGCGCGTCTCGTGCGCGGGGTCATGCTCGCGGTCCGCGAGCGTGACTACGTGCAGGCCGCCCGCGCCATCGGGTGCTCGCCGGGTGGTGTGCTGGGGCGTCACATGCTCCCCAATGTCTGGACACAGGTCGCCGTCCTCTCGACGACCGCGCTGGGGTGGGCGATCATCGCGGGGTCGACCCTCAACTTCCTCGGGTTTGGCATCCGGCCCCCGACGCCCGAGTGGGGGGCGGATTTGAACGCCGGCCGGGAGTATCTCAACGCGGCCTGGTGGACCAGCACGGCGCCCGGCGCCGCCATTGTCCTTGTGATTCTGGCGATTCATTTCGTGGGCGACGGTCTGACGGAAGCGCTCGATCCCGCGCTACGCGAGTAGACCGATGCGACTGTACGTCCTCGATCTAGGGCGATGCGACATCGACAAGGGCGCCGTCATGACTCCGGGAGTTGGCGATGGGCAGCGCGTGCGGACGCCGATCGTCGGCTACCTCATCCAGACCGGCGGCACCAACATCCTGGTGGACACCGGCATGAACCGCCGCCACATCGCCGACCCGTTTGCGACGATTCGGGGGCGGCCGATTGCCGACAAACTCACTCCCATCATGAACCCTGAGGATGACGTGCTCTCGCGGCTGGCCCAGATCGGTCTGCGCGCCAAAGATATCGACATCCTGGTCAGCACCCACTTTCACTTCGACCACGCTGGGAATCATGCTGACTTCGCGGGCTCGCGCATCATCGCCCAGCGGGCGTGCCACGACCACGCCATGACGGTCGGCCAGGCTCTGAAGGGACTCTACGATCAGCCGTTCCTGCGCTACGAGTTGGTCGACGGCGACGTGGACATCGCCCCGGGCGTGAGGCTGCTCGAGACGTCCGGGCATGTGCCTGGGCACCAGTCCGTGCTCGTGCGGCTCCCGCGCACCGGGGTCGTCATCCTCGCCATTGACGCCATCTATTCTCAGGATAATCTCGACCGTGACAACTTCGAGGTGTCCGCGGATCCCACGCGCGCCCGCGCGTCGGCCCACCGGCTCGTCGATCTGGCGAGGCAAGAGCACGGGCTGCTCATCTTCGGGCACGATCCCGCGCAGTGGGAGACGCTTCGAAAGTCCCCCCAGTACTACGATTAGCATTGAATCGACGCACCACTGAGCGCATCCGGAAAATCCGGAGAGCACCGCCGATGAAACAGATAGGGCAGATTGGCGGGGTGTTATACTGACGTTATGGCCCCTGAAATTCACGCTCCCCTCTCAATCGACGAATTCTGGCACCTGGCCCACCGCCTGCCCGACGCGGAACTGGTCGGGGGGCAGGTGATCGAGCTGGTGCTGCCGGGCGCGCGCCACGGGGTCCTGGTCGCGGGCCTCAGCTATCGGCTCCGCGACCACGTGATGGCAAGCAATCTGGGCATCGTGGTGTCTGATACGGGCTTTATCCTGAGCAGGGATCCCCCAACCGTGCGCGGACCCGACGTGGCGTTCGTGCTCAGAGACCGGGTGCCGTCGCCTGTTCCGGCCAAGTTCTTCCCCGGTCCTCCCGATCTCGCCGTTGAAGTGCTTTCGCCCGATGATCGGCCCGGCGAGGTCGCCTCAAAGGTTGCCGACTACCTGCGGGCGGGCGCGCGGGCGGTGTGGATTGTCGATCCCGACGCCCGGACGGTCACGGTGCACACTTCCGGCGGCGCCGCCACATACGGACGCCATGAGATCCTCCACGGAGCCCCGCCGCTCCCCACCTTAGCGTTGACGCTTGAGACGCTATTTGCAGAAGTCGACTAGGCCATCTTGGATCTGCTCGCCGATCTCAATCCACCACAACGCGAAGCCGTCACCCACCCGGGCGGGCCGCTGCTCATCCTCGCCGGCGCCGGTTCGGGGAAGACCCGAGTCCTGGTGCATCGTATTGCCTACCTGATCCGCGAGCACGACGTCCCGCCGTCGCGTATCCTGGCCGTCACGTTTACCAACAAGGCCGCCCACGAGATGCGCCGGCGCATCGATGCCCTCCTGGGCGGGCCGGTGGCCCGGCCGATCTGGATCGGCACATTTCACGCGATCTGCAGCCGAATCTTGAGGATCGACGGCGAGCGCATCGGCGTGCCGGCCGGGTTTACGATCTACGACGAGGAAGATCAGCGCCGGGTGATCCGCGGCTGTCTGGAGACGCTGCGCATGGACGAGCGCCGCTTCCCGCCGGCCGCGATCCACGCGATGATCGGACGCGCCAAGGACGAGGCGCTCGACGCCGAGCGTTACGCCGCCCGGGCGTCGTCATTTCTCGAGGAAGCCACGGCGCGGGTCTGGCGGGCGTACCAAGAGCGGATGCGCGCGCAGGGCGCGCTGGACTTCGACGACCTGATCGGCGAGGTGCTGCGGCTCTTCGACGATCATCCCGATGTGCTGTCCAGGTATCAAGACCGCTTCGCGCACGTGCTGGTCGACGAGTATCAGGACACCAACCACGCGCAGTACCTGTTGGTCCGGGCGCTGTCGGGCCGCCATCGCAACGTCACCAGCGTTGGCGATGACGACCAATCGATCTACAAATGGCGCGGCGCGAACGTCCGCAATATCCTCGAGTTCGAACGCGACTATCCTGACGCGACGGTCGTGACGCTGGCGCAGAACTATCGTTCCTCCAAGACCATTCTCGCGGCGGCGCATGCCGTGATCCAACACAACCCGCACAGGCATCCCAAGGAACTCTGGACCGCCAACGATCCCGGCGTGCCCATCACCGTGTACGAAGCGGACGACGGTGGGGATGAGGCGCGCTTTGTGATCGACGAGGTCCGCGCGCATCTGGCGTCGGGCGGCCGTCTGCGCGATGCCGTCATCCTCTACCGCACCAACGCGCAGTCGCGGCTGCTCGAAGAGGAATGCCTGAAGGCCGGCGTGCCGTACCAGGTCGTGGGAAGCGTACGATTCTACGAACGCAAGGAAGTCAAGGACATCCTCGCCTATCTGCGGCTGGTCACCAACCCGAACGACGAAAACAGCCTGCGCCGCGCCCTGGCCACGCCGCGACGCGGTGTGGGCGACGTCACCCTCGGCCGTCTGGCGACCTACGCCGGCGCTGCCGGCTGCTCGCTGCTTGAGGCCATGCGCCGGCCCGAGGCCCTTCAAGATGCGCCGCGAGGCACTACCGGGGCCCTCCAGGCCTTCGTCAAGGTGATCGACGACCTGGCGGGGCTGACCGCAGATCGGCCGGCCAGTCAGATCATCACGCGGGCCCTCACGCTGACCGGCTACCAGCAGATGCTCGAGTCCGAGGCGACCGATGAGGCGGCGGGCCGGCTGGAGAACCTGCGCGAATTGATCACCGTCGCCCAAGAAGTGGAGGAGTCCACCGGCGAGCTGCACCTGACCGCTTTTCTCCAGCATCTGGCGCTCGTCGCCGACGTTGACACCTATCGCGACGACCTCGACCGCGTCACGCTCATGACGCTGCACAGCGTGAAGGGCCTGGAGTTCCCCCTGGTCTTGCTGACCGGACTGGAGGAGGGGCTCTGCCCGCACGCCCGCGCCTTCGACGAGGAAGGCGGCCTCGACGAAGAGCGGCGTTTGTGCTACGTGGGATTCACACGGGCGAAATCCCGTCTCGTCCTCACACACGCTCGGAGCCGGGCCATCTTTGGCAGCCCGTCAATCTCGGTGCCGTCACGATTTCTGGAGGAGATTCCACAAGATTTGGTGACCAGCGCCACCCCGCGGCCCGTGCAGTCCCGAGGGCTGACCGTCACAGCGGCCGGGCGGAGCCAGCGACGCGGCCCTGTCGCGCAGTTCGATGTCGGCGCTCGCGTGAAGCATGCCAAGTTTGGGGACGGCGAGGTGCTTGAGGTCGAGGGGGACGGCGACGGCACGATCGTGACGGTGCGGTTCGCGGCGGCCGTGAAGCGGCTGGCCTTGACGTACGCGCCCCTGGAGCGCGCCGAGTGACCTGCGCAATACGCGCCGCAACGGAACCCCTGTTCGGATCGGTCCGTAGGGGTAGGCAGGAGTTCATGCCGGGCGCAGCGTAGTTGTCCGGTCGGAATGCTAACTGGAGTATACTGAAACATAGTACAACAGATAAGAAGAGCGCTCCGGCCGGGCGCAGGTCGGCCGGGGAAGGAGGACGAAATGAGGCTCAGCCGGATGCTTGTCATCGTCGTCGCGGCTTCCTTCATCCTCTCTGCACCGGCCATCGCGCAGCCCCAACCTCAACCGCCGCGGGCGTCGCTCCCGGACGTACCCAACCCGGCAGTCGTCGAAGCCGAGCCTGGCCGTTTCGGCGGGACCTTCGTGGTCACGTCGATTTCAGATCCCCGCACGTTCAATGTCGTCGTGGCGCAGGAAACCTCCTCGACGGGCCCCCTGGGGTACGTCTTCGAAGGTCTGGTTGACACCAACCGGACCACCACGGAGGTCGAGCCGAACCTTGCCGAATCCTGGACCGTCAGTAAGGACGGCCGCACCTGGCAGTTCAAGCTGCGCAAGGGCGTCCAGTGGTTCGATGGGAAACCGGTGACGGCCGACGATGTGGTGTTTACCCTCGACGCGACGTTCACCGAAGGCGTGCAGGCGAGCCTGAAGGACATCCTGATGATTGCCGGCAAGAAGATCGGCTACAAGAAGCTCGACGCCTACACCGTCGAGTTCAAGACCGAGGAACCGTTCGGGCCGTTGCTCCGCACGATCGGGTTTGCCCTGGTCCCGAAACACAAGCTGGAAGGGGTGCTCAAACAGGGCCCGGCCGAGTTCAATCGGACCTGGGGGATCAACACCGACCCGCGTGAGATCGTCGGCAACGGTCCCTTCGTCATGTACCAGTATGTCCCCGGTCAGCGCATCCTCTTTACCCGTAACGCCAAATACTGGAAGGTGGACAAGAAGAGCGCGCGCCTGCCGTACTTGGCCAGGTTGGTTGTCGAGATTGTGCCGAATCAGGACGCCGGCCGGTTGAAGTTCCTGGCCAGAGAGACCGACTCGTACGGCGCGCGGCCGCGCGAGTACGCCGAGCTGCGGACGCAGCAGCAATCGGGGAACTTCACGATCTTTGACGGGCCGGCGACCTTCGCCACCGAGTTTCTAGTCTTCAACATGAATCCCGCCGGTTTCCGAGAGCCGGCCGGCGCCCGAAAGCTCGCGTGGTTCCAGAACCTCAAGTTCCGGCAGGCCGTCTCATATGCCGTGGACCGGGACGCGATTGTGCGGCAGGTCTACGCGGGCCGCGCGGCAGCGCAGTATGGGCCGATCAGCCCGGCAAACAAGTTCTTCTACAATCCCAATGTTCGCAAGTACCCCTATGATCTTGCCCGCGCCGAGACCCTGCTCCGTGAAGCCGGGTTCTCGAAGGGCTCGGATGGGTCGCTCCGCGACTCGGCCGGCACCATCGTCGAGTTTACGCTGGTCACCAACGCCGGCAACCAGGACCGCGAAGCCATCGGGAACCTGGTCCGACAGGATCTCCAGAAGCTTGGGATGCGCGTGACGTTCGCGCCCGAGGCCTTCAACACGCTCGTCGGCAAGCTGGTGGGGACCTACACCTGGGAGGCCATCATCATCGGTCTGACCGGTACGCTCGAACCGCACAACGGGCAGAACGTGTGGAAGTCCAGCGGGTCGCTGCACATGTGGTGGCCCAAGCAGGAGAAACCGGCCACCGATTGGGAGGCCGAGGTCGACCGACTCTTCGACCAAGCGGCGACGACCGTCGACCAGAACAAGCGCAAGGGGCTGTACGCCCGCTATCAGGAGATCGTGGCGGAGAACGCGCCCATGATCTACTTCACGACCACGCTGACGCAGCCGGCGTTCCGGAACACCCTGGCGAACTTCAGCCCGTCGCCGCTCGCCTTCTACGACATCGAGACGATCTACTACCGGACCCCGTACCGGTAGGATCGTGAGGGTGGGAGGGGGCCCGAGCCTCCTCCCGCACCTTCGCCGATGCTCCGGCATATCGTTCGTCGACTGCTGAACCTGATCCCGATGCTCCTCGGGATCACGATGATTTCCTTTCTCATCATTCAATTGTCCCCCGGCGATTTTCTCGCCGAGATCCGCCTGAACCCCATTGTCAGCCAGCAGACCGTTGACCAGATGCGGCGAAACTTCGGCCTCGACCAGCCGTTGCACATTCAATATCTGCGCTGGCTGTGGAACGCGATTCGGCTCGATTTCGGCTACTCGTTTGCCTTTCAAGTCCCGGTCATCTGGCTCATCGGGTCGCGGTTGATGAACTCGGTGATCCTGAACATCATCGCGTTCGTGATCGCGTGGGCCATCGCGGTGCCCTTGGGGATCTACACGGCCCAACGCCAGTATTCGCTGGCCGACAACAGCCTGTCGTTCACCGGCTACGTGGGCATCTCGACGCCCACGTTTTTCTCCGGGCTCTTCCTGCTGTTCCTGGCTTTCAAGACACACTGGTTCCCGATCGGCGGCATGACCAGCATCGACCACGACTTCCTGCCCTGGTGGGGCAGGATGCTCGACGTGGTCCACCACCTGCTACTCCCGGTGCTGGTCGTCGGGGTGTTCGGCTTCGCCGGTCTCATGCGGCAGATGCGGGCGAGCCTGCTGGAAGTGCTGCGGCAGGACTACGTCCGCACCGCACGCGCCAAGGGCCTGGCCGAGCGAACCGTGATCAACAAACATGCCGTCCGAAACGCGTTGAACCCGCTCATCACGATCTTCGGGTTCAGCCTGGGCGGGTTGTTGAGCGGGTCGGCCATTCTCGAGAACGTCATGGGATGGCCAGGCATCGGCAAGCTGATCGTCGATGCCACGATCCAGAAGGATCTCTACGTGGTCATGGCCTCGCTGGTCATCGGGTCGCTGACGCTCATCGGCGGCAATCTCGTCGCCGACGTCCTGCTGGCCCTGAGCGACCCGCGCATTAGGTACGACTGAGCGGGTCGGGGATGGCGCGGGCGATCGCGGCAACCCTGGAGCGGGCGCGGCGGGTTCAGGCCGCCGAGCACGTGCGGACGCCCGCTCAGCTCGCCTGGCGGCAACTGCGCAGGCACCGCATGGCGCTGGCGGGCGGGGCCGTGTTGGCCGTGCTCTACTTCATGGCGATCTTCGCCGAATTCCTGGCGCCCTACACCCTCGACTACGCCGACCGTGAACGCTTCTTCCACCCGCCGATTCTGCCGAAGTTCGTGGACGCGCGCGGGATCAGCCTGCGGCCGTTTGTCCACTCGACGACGCTCACCGATCCGGGTCTGCGCCAGTACACCCAAGATCCGTCGAGACGGTACTACGTGCGCTTCTTTGTGCGGGGTGAACCGTACCGGTTGTTCGGTCTGGTGCCGATGTCGGCGCATTTTCTGGGAGTTGAAGAACCGGGCCGCATCTTCTTCTTCGGCACCGATCAGTCGGGCCGCGACCAGTTCAGCCGCATCCTGTACGGCTCGCGCATTTCGCTGACGATCGGTCTGCTGGCCTCGGCGATCACCATTCCGCTCGGCCTGCTGTACGGGGGGGTGTCTGGGTACTACGCCGGCCGCGTCGACAACATCCTCATGCGGTTCTCGGAGATCATCATTGCCTTTCCCGAGTTCTACCTGCTACTGACGCTGAGCGCGGTGCTGCCCACCAGCGTCGGCTGCACGACACGGTTCTACATGATCACGCTGATCCTGTCATTTCTTGGGTGGGCCGGCTTTTCCCGCATCATCCGCGGGATCGTGCTGTCGTTGAAGCAGCAGGAATACGTGCTCGCGGCCAAGGCCGCGGGCTTGGATGACCTGCACGTCATCGCCCGGCATATCCTGCCGCAGACCTCGTCGTTTGTCATCGTCGTCGCCACGCTGGGGATCCCGAGCGCCATCCTCGGCGAATCGGCGTTGTCGTTCTTTGGGTTCGGGGTCCGGGAGCCGTGCTCGTCGTGGGGGAACCTGTTGACGTCGGCCTCGAACCTGCCGACGCTC
>JBGQGY010000047.1:0-23758 GCA_041497675.1 bacterium
ACCGGGTTCGGCTGCCCGATATCCGCAAGGGGGAGTTCGAAGGTCTGGCCGCCAAGATGCGCCAGCCAGAGTGGGCACCGGACATCGGCGACCCACACCCGCATCCATCCGCCGGTGCGGTCGTCATCGGCGCAAGAAAGCCGTTGATCGCCTACAATATCAATTTGCGGACCGACGATGTGCGCATCGCGCAAAGCGTCGCCCGAGCCATCCGAGAATCCAGCGGGGGCCTGATGCACGTGCAGGCGATGGGCGTCACGGCGGTCTCGGGTCTGGCGCAGGTCTCGATCAACCTGCTGGATACGGCGCGCACGCCCATGGCGCGTGTCTTCGATCTCGTGCGCACCGAAGCCGACCGCTTTGGCGTCACGATCGCCGAGAGTGAGATTGTTGGTCTTGTGCCCTTGGATCCCCTCCTCGACGTGGCGCGCGCCTACCTGCGTCTGCGGGAGTTCGACCGGGCTCAGGTACTCGAAGTGCGTCTGATGGAATAACGGCGGATGGAGTCCGCCGACCTCCTGCTCGAGCACGCGGCCGAACTGTTGACACTGGCCGGGCCCGCCGACGGGCCGCGGCGTGGCGCGGCATTGCGCGACGTGGGCGTGATCCGAGACGGCGCTGTGGCAGTTGCCGATGGTGAGATCGTGGCCGTGGGGCCGACCGACCAGGTCCGTGATGCCGTGCGCCTCTCGCGCGCAGCGACCGTGATCGACGCGACGGGGCGGGTCGTGCTGCCCGGGTTCGTGGACGCGCACACGCACCTCGTATTTGCGGGCCCGCGCGTCGACGAATTCGAGATGCGTCTGCGCGGCGCGAGCTATCTCGAGATCGCCGCGGCGGGCGGCGGCATCCTGCGGTCGGTGGCGGCGACGCGGGACGCCGATGAGGAGTCGCTGTATCGGCTCGGGCGCGTGCGTCTGGATCATCTGCTCCGCACGGGGACCACGACCGCGGAAGCGAAGAGTGGGTATGGGTTGACGCGTGACGATGAGCTGAAGCAGCTCCGCGTGATTCACCGTTTGTCGGCCCAACACGACATCGACCTGATCGCAACGGTCCTCGCCGCGCACGCGGTGCCACCCGAGTTCGCGGGAGATCCGGACGGATACATCGACACGGTCATCCGCGATATTCTGCCGGCTGTGGTCGACGAGGATCTGGCGGAGTTCTGCGACGCCTTCTGCGATGTTGGCGCGTTTACGATCGAGCAGGGTCGCGCCGTGCTGGAGGCCGGAAGCGAGCTGGGGCTGGTGCCCAAACTGCACGCCGATGAGTTCGCCGATACCGGCGGCGCCCGGCTGGCCGCCGAGGTGGGCGCCATCTCGGCCGACCACCTGCTCCACGCGTCGGACACCGGTCTGGCGGCGATGGCGGCGGCCGGCACAATGGCGGTGCTCCTGCCCGGGACCGCGTACTTCCTCGGGTTGCCCTTTGCCCAGGCCAGGCGGATGGTAGAGTTGGGTGTCCCGGTCGCACTCGCATCGGACTACAACCCGGGATCCTCGCCGATGTGGTCGATGCCCGCCGTGATCTCGCTGGCGTGTGTGGGCATGCGGCTGGTGCCCGCCGAAGCGATCGCGGCCGCGACGATCAATGCCGCGTGGGCGATCGGCATGGCGGAGGAGGTCGGCAGCCTTGAGCCGGGGAAGGCGGCGGATCTGGTGGTCCTTGATGTCGCCGATCATCGGGAGATCGCGATGACGCTCGGAGGGTCGATCGTGTGGCAGGTCATCAAGCGCGGCCGGATCGTCGCCGGCATCACCTGATGGGCGGCGTGAAATCGCCACTGGTCCGCCTCGGCGTCTGCGCGTCGACCAATGAGGTCGCCCGGTGGCTCGCCGCCGCGGGTCTGCCGGAAGGGACGGCGGTCATCGCGCAGATGCAGACCCGCGGGCGCGGGCGGCACGGCCGTATCTGGAGCTCTCCGGCGGGCGGGCTCTGGTGTTCCCTTCTGTTGCGACCCGCGGCGCAGACCGCGTGGGGGCGGCTGAGCCTGGCGGCGAGCGTGGCGACGGCCGAGGCCATCGAGCAGACGGCGAACGTCCGCGCGGCGATCCGGTGGCCGAACGACGTGCTGGTCGAGGGAAGGAAGGTCGCCGGGATTCTTTTGGAAGCCGCGGCGCATGCCGTCATCGCCGGCATCGGGATCAACGCTAACGTGGCGACCGCCGATCTGCCCCCAGTGGTCCGCGGGCGCGCGGGGTCCCTCCACGAGTTGAGCGGTCGCGCGATTTGCCTCGAGACCCTGTTCGAGACGCTGCGGGAGAGGTTCGCACGCTGGTATGCGCTCTGGAGCAGCACCGCGGATGCGGCGGCGGAAGACATCATCGAGGGTTGGTCGGCCCGCGACGCCACCCGGGGGCAGCACCTCGGTATCCAGGTTGGTTCGCAGCGCGTGGAAGGCATCGCCGAGGGTGTCGACGCGACCGGCGCCCTGCGAGTTCGCGCCCGTGATGGTCTGGTGCGAACCGTGACCGCGGGAGACATCGTCTCGCCGCCGGTCCTCGCCGGCGGGGATGGCAGGATCGGCTACGGCGACGTCTAACCACAGCGGCGGCATGGACCGCCCGCGTCACGTCGTGAGCGTCAGCCTCGGGTCGAGCCGGGGCAACCACCGGGTCGAGACCGAGCTGGCCGGCCAGCGGTTCATCATCGAGCGCATCGGGACCGACGGTGACTATCAGGCGTGGTGCCGGCGCCTGCGTGAACTGGACGGTAAGGTGGACGCGATCGGGTTGGGGGGCATCAACCTCGCGCTGATCGCCGGGAACCACAAGTACTACATCCGCGACGCCGTCCGAGCCGTCGCCGGGATGCGCACCCCCGTGGTCGACGGTGGCGGGATCAAGCAATCGTGGGAGCAGCACCTCATCCTCACGGGTCTGCGGGACGCGATCGGGCTCGACTTTCGCGGCAAGCGGGTGCTCCTGGTGGCGTCCGTCGATCGATACGGCATGGCCGAGGCCTTTACCCGGGCCGGCGCCGATGTGGTCTTCGGCGACTTGATGTTTGGTCTGGGCATACCAATCGCGCTGCGCGGTCTGACGACGATCAAGATTCTGGCCGCCATCTTGCTGCCGATCTTGACGCGCGGCCCGTTTACCTGGCTCTATCCCACCGGGAAGAAGCAAGAAACCGTCACACCGAGGTTTGGTCGAGCCTACAGATGGGCAGAAGTTATAGCGGGGGACTTCCATCTCATACAGCAGAACATGCCTGACGATCTCTCGGGGAAAACGATTCTCACGAATACGGTGACGCCGGCCGACGTCGACGCGCTGCGGCAGCGGAAGGCGTCCGTGCTGATTACCGTGACGCCGGAGATGACGGGCCGGTCGTTTGGCACCAATGTGATCGAAGCGGTGATCGTCGCAGCCTCCGGTCGTCGGCCCGAAGATCTCACGCCGTCGGACTACATCGAGTGGATGCGACGACTGGATTTTCGACCGCGCATCGAGCGGCTCGTACCGGCATGACGCGCGTCTTGCTTGACGGCGATAGATGACGTGTCTATACTCCAGGGTAGTCGCTTCCGACCGCCAAGCATACGCTTGGCGGTCGGTATCAATTGTGGCTGACAAATACGAGATGGGGACGGTCCAGGACCCTGTTGCCAGATGAAAAATAATAAGAGCCCGAAAATTGCCGACGCCGAGAAAGAGACCATCCTGACGCAGGACGGCCTGCACAAGCTCGAAGAGGAGCTCGAGCACCTCAAGGGCACCCGTCGGAAAGAGATCGCCGAGCGCATCAAGCAGGCCAAGGAATTCGGCGACCTCTCTGAAAACGCCGAATATGACGACGCCAAGAACGATCAGGCGTTCGTCGAGGGCCGGATTCTGCAAATCGAGCATATGCTACGCAGCGCCCGCGTGATCGACAACCACGCCGCCAACTCCGACACCGTTGCGGTCGGCTCGACCGTTCGGTTGAAGGATGTCGGGGCGGGGGACGAGATTAAGTACACGATCGTGGGGTCCGCCGAAGCCGATCCTCTGCAGGATCGTATCAGCAACGAATCCCCCGTCGGTCATGCCTTGATCGGCCGCAAACGGGGCGAGACCGTCACCATTCGCGTGCCGGCCGGGACGCTCAAGTATACGATTCTGGAGATCACGGCCTAAGCGCATGTGCGCGCGTCCACGGAGGACGCCCGCGCGCCGTCCGGCCCGGGAGATGTGTCCCGGGCCGTCACAGTCTCGGGTGGAGCATCGACGTGTGGAGCATCGACGTATGGATGAGGCACCCGGTCTGTCGCGGGGCCGCGGGAGTTGGGAATTGTTCATAGGGAGGGTACGTAAGAGAGATGTAGGGCCAGGCGCGTCTGCCGGGCTGATGTGCACGGGGTGGCAGGAGTGGAGTTCCCGGAGGCAGAATTGCCAGATCATGTAAAGCGGGGTTCCTCTCACCCTCGGAAGAGAGGAGAGTGCAGTGGCGATGTTTGAACGGTTCACCGAGCGCGCTCGTCGCGTCATTATTCTTGCCCAGGAAGAAGCGAAGCGCCTCAACCACAGCGCTGTGGGAACCGAGCATATCCTGCTGGGGATCATCCGCGAGGGTGAGGGAGTCGCCAGCAAGGTTCTCGAGAGCCTCAACATTAGTCCCGAGCGCGTTCGCGCCGAGATCGAAGGCGCGATCGGCCGTGGGGAGCGGGCGCCGCACGAAGAAGTGGCGTTCACCCCGCGCGCCAAGAAGGTCCTCGAGCTGGCGCTCGATGAGGCCCGGCGTCTTGGGCACAACTACATCGGCACAGAGCACTTGTTGCTGGGCCTGATCCGCGAAGGCGAGGGGGTCGCCGCCCGTGTGCTCGAAGCCATGGGGGCCGACCTCGATCGGGTGCGGGCTCAGGTCGTGTACCTGCTCGGCGAAGAAGGCACGACGTCTTACACCAAGCAGGCGAGCAAGACTCCCACGCTCGACGAGTTTGGCCGCGACCTGACCAAACTCGCGCGTGACAGCAAACTCGATCCCGTCATTGGTCGCGAGCGGGAAATCGAACGGGTCATTCAAGTCCTCTCGCGTCGCACCAAGAACAACCCTGCGCTCATCGGCGAGCCGGGCGTCGGCAAGACCGCCATCACCGAAGGCCTGGCCCAGCGGATCGTCCGCGGCGACGTCCCCGAAGTGCTGCGGCACAAGCGCGTGGTCCAGCTCGATCTGGCGGCACTGGTCGCGGGCACGAAGTACCGCGGCGAGTTCGAAGAGCGCATGAAGAAAGTCATGGAGGAGATCCGCAAGGCGCAGGGCGAGGTCATCCTCTTCGTCGACGAGCTGCACACGCTGGTCGGCGCGGGCGCGGCCGAAGGCGCGATCGACGCCAGCAACATCCTCAAGCCCGCGCTGGCGCGCGGTGAACTCCAGTGCATCGGCGCCACCACACTCGACGAGTACCGCAAGTACGTCGAGCGCGACGCCGCGCTCGAGCGGCGCTTTCAGCCGATTCTTGTCTCCGAGCCGACGGTCGAGCAGAGCATCGAGATCCTCAGAGGGCTCCGCGACCGGTACGAGGCGCACCACGGCGTCTCGATCAGCGACGAGGCGCTGGTCGCGGCCGCCACGCTCGCCGACAAATACATTTCCGACCGGTTCTTACCGGACAAGGCGATCGACCTGATGGATGAGGCCTCGTCGAAGATTCGCCTGCAGGCGTCGTTCCTGCCGCAGGAAGTGCGTCAGGCGATGGAACGTGTCGAGCGCGTGAAGCGGGAGAAAGAAGACGCCAGCAAGGCGCAGGACTTCGAGCGCGCCGCGCAACTGCGCGATCGCGAGCGGGTGCTACGTCAGAAGCTCGAGGAACTCGAAGGGTCCGTCAAGCGGGACAAGGGCCGGGGCAGCCTCAATACGGTCACCGGCGAGGACATCGCCGACATCGTCAGCGCGTGGACGGGCATTCCGGTCACCCGGCTCGTGGAAGAAGAGACCCAGAAACTGTTGCGCATGGAAGACACGATTCACGAGCGCATCGTCGGCCAGGAAGAGGCCGTGCGCGCGGTCGCCAAGGCGGTGCGCCGCGCCCGCGCTGGGCTGAAGGATCCCCGCCGGCCGATCGGCTCGTTCATCTTCCTCGGACCGACTGGGGTGGGCAAGACCGAACTGGCCCGCGCCTTGGCCGAGTTCCTCTTTGGTGATGATGGCGCGCTCGTCCGGATCGACATGTCCGAGTACAGCGAACGGCACACGGTCTCGAGATTGGTGGGTTCGCCGCCCGGGTATGTGGGCTACGAAGAAGGCGGGCAGCTCACCGAGGCGGTGCGCCGGCGGCCGTTCTCCGTCGTGCTCTTCGACGAGATCGAGAAGGCGCATCCGGAGATCTTCAACGTGTTGTTGCAGATACTCGATGACGGACGGCTGACGGACGCCCAGGGCCGCACGATCGACTTCAAGAACAGCGTCATCATCATGACCAGCAACGTGGGCGCGCCGCAGCTCGACAAGAACGTGGGGATGGGATTCCGCGCGGCGGGTGCCGACGAATCGGTCGACCGCGAGCGCGCGTACCAGCGGATGCGCGACCAGGTGATGGAGGAGCTCCGGCGGACCTTCCGGCCCGAGTTCCTGAACCGACTCGATGAAGTCATCGTGTTCCGCCCGCTGACGACCGAGCAGATCAAAGAGATTGTCGGGGTCCTGATCGAGCGGGTGCGGCACGAGCTGCGCGGGCAGAACATGGACCTGGATGTCACCGAGGCGGCGAAGGACGTCTTGGCGCGGGAAGGGTACGACCCGACCTTTGGTGCCCGACCGTTGCGCCGCGCGATCCAGCGGCTCGTCGAAGACCCGCTCAGCGATGGGCTGCTGCGCGGGCAGTTCCACGCGGGCGACACCGTGGTCGTCAACGCGGTCGACAATGCGATCGTCTTTGAGCGGAAACTGGAGCCTGCGCTCGCAGAGTAGATCGGCCTGAAGCCGTCGGCGGGACCCGGGCCACGAGGCCGGGTCCCGTTTGTTATCTTTCAAAATTCCCTGCAGGTGGTCGCTACCGCTGCCGATGAAAGAGTGGGAAGGCGCGGCCGGAGGTGGGGATGGAACGGACCAAGGGGCAATACGTCTGTCAGACGTGCGGTCACGCATCGCCCAAGTGGCTGGGGCGGTGCCCGTCATGCGGCGAGTGGAACACCCTCGTCGAGGAAATCGAGGCTGCGGCCAAGCCGGCTGCCCGGCGCAGGGCGTCGGGTGCTGCCGCAGCAGAACCGGTGTCTGTGGCCACGGTGACGCTTCCCGATGAGACGCGGACCCCGACCGGGGTGGCAGAGTTCGACCGGGTGCTCGGTGGCGGTCTCGTGCGGGGATCAGTCGTGCTCGTCGGTGGAGACCCGGGAACCGGCAAGACCACCCTCCTGACCCAGGTCGGCGACCGGGTGGCCCGGGCCGGCGGCCAGGTGTTGTACGTCACCGCCGAAGAGTCGGTCCGGCAGACGAAGCTCCGCGCCGAGCGATTGGGCGCGGCCGCACCCGGGCTGCTGGTGCTCGCCGAAAACGATCTCGACGTGATCACCGAGACCGTCACGCGCCGGCCGCCGACCGTACTTATCGTCGATTCGATCCAGACCGTCTACCGGGCCGACGTCGCGTCGGCACCGGGCAGCGTAGCGCAGGTGCGCGAGTGCGCGGCTGCCCTGGTCAGGCTGGCGAAGGACCGTGAGGTCACCACGTTCATCATCGGGCACGTCACAAAAGAAGGCGCCCTGGCCGGGCCGAGGGTGCTGGAGCATCTGGTCGATACCGTGCTCTACTTTGAGGGCGACCGGCACCACGCCTACCGAATCTTGCGCGCCACGAAGAACCGGTTCGGATCCACCAACGAGATCGGCGTCTTCGAGATGGCGGGCAGCGGGCTGGTAGAGGTGCCCAACCCCTCGGCGGCGTTTCTGTCCGAACGGGCGCAGGCGGCGCCGGGGTCGACCGTGGTCTGCGCGATCGAAGGGTCACGACCGCTGCTGGTGGAGGTGCAGGCGTTGGTCAGCCCCACGCACTTTGGCATGCCGCGGCGCACGGCCGCGGGGGTGGACTACAACCGGCTGCTGCTGTTGCTGGCCGTGCTAGAACGGCGCGCGGGCCTGCAGCTGGCCAGCCAGGACGTCTACGCCAGCATCGCCGGGGGGATCAACGTCGAGGAGCCCGCGGCCGACCTGGGTATCGCCGTCGCCGTCGCGAGTAGCCTGCGCGACCGTCCGGTCGATCCGCAGACGGTCGTGCTTGGCGAGGTGGGGCTGGCCGGAGAAGTTCGGGCGGTGCCGCAGCTCGGTAAGCGCCTGGCTGAGGCGGCGCGGCTGGGATTCGCGCGGGCGGTCGTGCCGCGCGCGGGGGCGGCCGATGCACCGGCGGGTCTGGAAGTCATCCCCGTGCCTGATCTGTCAACTGCGTTGAGAGCACTCGTGTAGCTGCGTGGGCTGAGGCGCCGGCATGACGACGCCGATGGTGTGGACGGTTCCTCGCTCGTGCTGTCACGCAGCCGGACCCGCAGGCGCGTTCTCGATAGCGTAAGATTCACGAAAACAGAACGCGCCCAGGCAACGCCTGGACGCGCCTTGTGCACAATGTCGGTTGCAAACGTTTTACGTCAGGTGGAACACCCCAAGCGTCGCCACGCGAGTGTGTTCTTTGGTCAACACGGCCTCGAGATCCAACCCCAAGAGACCCGCAGCGGCCGCCAGATAGAACAGCGTCGCGCCGATCTCGGTCTCGAGCACCTCACGGCACTTCTCGCACAGGGTGCCGTTCACGTGCGTCTGCATCATCTCGCGGATTTCAGCCAGGCTCAGTTCGGCGGGAAACCGCTGGCGGCTGGCGTCGATGCTGATACATCCGCAGTTCGTCACGGACTTTGCAATGGCGCGGTTGACACGAGCGGCGGCTTCAGACAGCTTGGTTTGGACATCGAGGATACTGCGATGGCGGATCAGGTACTGACTGACGGTGTCCTGGAACGTGTCCTGCCGAATCTCAGCCATGCCCGATACTCACCTCACCGAGCCGCGAAGACATAGCGTATCTGCAAAGACGAGTGTCATTATAGAGAGCGCATCGTGACGCTGTCAAATGGCCGGTGTCGAACCCCTGTGCTATACTCGACACGACACGCACCGTCGATGCGGCCGGGTCATCATGTTGATGACCGGTCGGCGGTGAGGATTCAACCGCGCAACGGTGAGGGGATGCGCGACCTAATCTTGAAGGGTGTCGGCGCGCTGCTTGGCGGCCTGATGGGTTACGAAGCAGCGGTGCTGGCCATCGCATGGAACCCGGCGATCCAGGCTGCCGGGTTCCTGCTCTACATTGTCGCCGTGGTCATCGGCGGCGTCGTTGGCGTGATCGTCGCGCCGGCGGCCGGGCGGGGATTCGTCGCCTCAATGGCCTGGGTGCTGCGCGGTCTCGCGAGTCTGTCACTGCACGACCTCATCCTGGGCGGAGTCGGACTGATCGTCGGTCTCCTCCTGGCACTGTTCGTCGGGTACCTGCTTGCAGAGCTACCGCTCATCGGGCCCTACATCCGACTCATTGCGGGTCTCGTCTTCGGCTACCTCGGCCTGCACATCGCGTTACAGCGACGTGACGAGATCGCCGGCATCGTGTCGCGCGAACGCGGTGCGCCGCAGAGCAAGCACACCCAGGGGACGCCCAAGCTCCTCGACACCAGCGTGATCATCGATGGCCGCATCGTCGACATCGTGCTGAGCGGATTTCTGGAGGCGCCCCTGCTCGTGCCGCGATCGGTGCTTGCCGAACTCCAGCGGATTGCCGACTCGTCCGACCTGCTCCGGCGAAACCGGGGACGCCGTGGCTTGGATATCCTCAACCGGCTCCGCCGCGAGCTCGACGCCGTCAACATTGTCGACGATCACGCGGCGCCCGGCACTGACGTCGACGCTCAACTGGTGACGCTGGCGAAAGCCCAGCACGCCTGGGTGGTCACCAACGACTTCAACCTCAGCAAGGTAGCCGAACTTCAGGGCGTCCGCGTGCTCAACGTGAATGAGCTGGCGCAGGCCCTGCGACCGACGGTCCTGCCGGGCGAAGAACTCTCCGTGCAGGTGATCCGCGACGGTAAGGAGGCCGGTCAGGGCGTGGCCTACATGGAAGACGGCACGATGATCGTCGTCGAAGGCGGCAAGCGGCTGATCGGCGAGACCTCCGGGGTCATCGTGACCAGCGTCTTACAGACGTCGGCCGGCCGCATGATCTTCGCACGGCCCAAGTCCACCGAGTCCACCGGACCCTCGACCGTTCAAAAACGATGAGTGTCGGCGCTATCGTGGTGGCGGCCGGCGACGGGACCAGGCTGCCGGGCCCGGTTCCCAAGCCGCTGCTTCCGCTCGGCCGCAAGACCGTGCTCGAGCGGGCGCTGGCCGCCTTCCAGGCCTGCGATCGTATCGACGGGGTCGTGGTGGTCGCGGGCGCCGCGTACACGGATGCGGTGACCCAGTTGGCGCCGCCCAAGGTCACGGCGGTGGTGGCGGGTGGCCGGACGCGGCGCGCATCGGTCGCCGCCGGGCTCAGCGCGCTGCCGGATGCGCAGTGGGTCGTCGTGCATGACGGCGTCCGCCCTTTCGTCACGCCGGCGCTGATCGAACGGGTGCTTGCCGCCGCCGTGACGCATGGCGCCGCCACCGCGGGGTTGCCTGTCTCCGACACCGTGAAGGAAGTGCAGGACGACCGGGTGTCCCGCACGATCCCCCGCGACGGTCTCTACCTGGTGCAAACGCCGCAGGCGTTTCGCGCAGACCTGCTGCGTGAGGCCCACGACCGCGTGCCTCTCGAGGCCGCGATCACCGATGACGCGGGACTCGTCGAGCATCTCGGGCGCTCTGTGGTGGTGGTGCCGGGTGACGGGGCGAACGTCAAGGTCACGACGCCGTCTGACTATGAGATGGCGCGCCGGCAGTTCGAACGGCTCCCCGGTCTCGCCGCGCGCGTCGGGGTCGGCTACGACGTGCACCGTTTGGCCCCGGACCGGCCGCTGGTGCTCGGCGGCGTGCAGATCCCGTCGCCGCGAGGGCTGGCGGGGCACTCAGACGCGGACGTGCTCGTGCACGCGATCATGGACGCGTTGCTGGGTGCCGCGGGGCTGGCCGATATCGGCCGGCACTTCCCACCCGATGACCCGACGTATCGCGGTGCAGACAGCATCGGGTTGCTCGAGTCGGTGGCCGCGCGCCTGCGCGCGTCGGGGTGGGCGATCGCGAACGTCGATGCCGTGGTCACCGCCGAGGCGCCGCGGCTTGCGCCCCACGTCGACGCCATGCGCGAGCGGATCGCCGCGGCCTTGGGGGCGATGCCCGGTCAGGTGGGGATCAAAGCCACGACCGCTGAAGGTCTGGGCGCAATCGGACGGGGCGATGGGATCGCAGCACACGCGATCGCGCTCCTCGAACGGATGGAATAGCGCATGCGGCGGAAGACACGTGGACGGCGCGAACCCAGCAGAGTCCGGTCTCAGCCGCAGACCGACCTGCTGTTTCTGGAGCGAGCCGAACGATCGGATCAGATCGTGATGGAAGTCGACCGCCCGCAGGCCTTCCGACCGCGTCTCGTGGGGTTCTGGCTCGACCGGCAGTTCCACCTGATCACCCGGGTCGCCGCCACCCGGCGCGAGCACGATGCCGTCTATCACCGTGTCGTCACCGATCGTGGCGCCTTTGACCTGCGCGACGTCCGCGTGATGGATCCGGGGACGCTCCGGATTCGCCGGCGCTGGGAACTGTGCGCCGAGCTCGATGCTATGCTCATCTCGCGCCCCGGATGAGGTGTCCCTGATGGGTCTGGTGCTCTACAACTCGCTGACAAAGCGCAAAGACCCCTTTGAGACGCTTGCGCGCGGGGAGGTCCGCATGTACGTGTGCGGACCGAATTTGTATGGGCCGGCGCACGTGGGGCACGCCCTCTCGTACACGATCTTTGACGTGATTCGACGGTATCTGGAATACAAGGGCTATCGCGTGCACCACGTCCAGAACTTTACCGATATCGAGGACCGGATCGTGGAGCGGGCGCGTCTGGAGCAGCGCACCATCTTCGAGATCTCGCAGGAGTACATCGACCGGTTCTTGCGCGAGATGGACGCCCTCCACATCGAACGGGCCCACCACTACCCGCGGGCGACCGACGTGATCCCCAAGATGCAAGAAATCATCACGGCGCTCATTGCGAAAGGCCACGCCTACGTGGTCGATGGCGACGTGTATTTTCGCGTACTGTCATTTCCCCACTACGGTCAGTTGTCCGGCCGCACGCTCGACCAGATGCAGGCCGGCGCGCGCATCGAGGTCGACGAGCGCAAGGAACACCCGATGGACTTCGCCCTGTGGAAGTCCTCGAAGGCGGGCGAACCGGCGTGGGACAGCCCCTGGGGGCCCGGCCGCCCAGGATGGCACATCGAGTGCTCGGCGATGTCGATGCAGTTCCTCGGCGAGCAGCTTGACCTCCACGGCGGCGGCGACGACGTCCGGTTCCCGCACCACGAGAACGAGATCGCGCAATCGGAGGCCTACACGGGCAAGCGCCCGTTCGCCCGCTACTGGATCCATAACGCGCTGATGAAGCCTCCGGTGGGCGAGGAGATGCATCGCCACCTCGGCAACTTTGTGGCGATTCGCGAGGCCCTGACGCGGTACGACGCCGACATGATCCGGCTCTTCATCCTGTCGGCGCACTACCGCACGCCGCTGCGATGGACCGATGAGGCCGTCGATGGGGCGGCCAAGGGGTTTGAGCGACTGCGCACGGCGCTGGTGAACGCCGAGTCCGCGCTGGAGCGGATGCCCGCCGAACGCGACGGGCCGGTGGCGGACCGGGCGCGTGCCGCGCGGGCGGCCTTCGAACACGCGATGGACGACGACGTCAATACCCCCCAGGCCATTGCCGCACTGTTCGACCTGGCCGGCGACATCAACCGCGCAGCCGGTGCGGCGTTGCAGGGCGACCGCTTTGCGGCGGGTGGGCTCTCGGTGGCCACGGAGACCTTGAAGACGCTCGCCGGGGTGTTGGGATTTCGTATCGATCAGCCGCGGCTCGCATCTGACGCCGCCGAGGCCCTCGGGCGCCTGCTCGAAATGTCGCGGACAAGAGCCCCGGCGCTGTTTGCCGATGGCGCGGCGCCGGCCGATGCGGCCGCGATCGTGGCCGCACTGCTCGCGGGTCGGGACCAGGCGCGCCAGCAGCGGCGCTTCGACGTGGCCGACGAGATTCGCCGCGGGCTGACCGACTTAGGCATTATCGTCGAAGACCTCCCGGGAGGCTCGCGGTGGAGAGTCGCGGTACGGCGAGACGCACCGGCGTAGGCGCCGGCGGCCAGGGCCGCTCCGCTGAGCGCGGCCGTGCCGAGCGTTGGGGCGAGGATCAGATCGAAGGCCGCCACCCGGTGCTGGAGGCATTACGCGCGGGCCGGCCCCTCCGCAAGCTGATGGTGGCCAGGGGCACGAGGGGCGGGTCGCTCCACCTGATCATCGGTGAGGCCCGACGGCGCGGTGTACCGGTCCAGGAAGTCGATCCCAGTGTCATCATCCGTCTCTCGCAGTCTCGAACCCCGCAGGGCGTCATCGCCTACGCCGCCACCCACCAGACCGTGGATCTCGCCGACCTGTTGGACTCTGCCCGCGCCCGGAGCGAAGCCCCGTTCCTGTTACTGCTCGACGGCGTCGAAGATCCGGGCAACCTGGGCGCGATCCTCCGATCGGCCGAGGCCGCCGGCGTGCATGGCGTGGTGATTCCCAGGCGTCGCGCCGCCGGTCTCAGCCCGGCGGTGGCGGCGGCGTCCGCGGGCGCGATCGAACACGTCCGCGTGGCCCAGGTCGCCAACATCGCGCAGGCGATCGAACGCCTGAAGCAGGAGGGAGTCTGGTGTATCGGCGCCGACGCCGGGGGCGCGCAGTCGATCTACGAGACGCCGCTTGTGCCGCCGGTGGCCGTCGCGGTCGGTGGTGAGGGCCGAGGGTTGTCCCGACTGGTCCGCGAGCGGTGCGATCTCGTGATGCGAATCCCGATGTACGGCACCACCTCCTCGCTCAACGTCTCGGTCGCGGCCGCGCTCGTCTTATTCGAGGTGCGGCGCCAGATGCGGGCAACCTTACCTTGACGCATTCGGATGCGGTCCATATAATGAGATTCAACCAATTGTGATGCGCACACGAGCCCGCACCACGCACAACGAGCGAGGCAAGTATTCCCTGACGAGCCGGAGGGGATAGCCTGTGGCGCTGGCGCGGCGAGAAGGCGTGGGCTACAGCGAGCTTGTCGATGAAGAACTAGTCGATCACGCGAAGGGCGGAGACGATCGCGCCGCCGAGTTCCTGATCACCAAGTACCGCAACTTCGTCCGCGTCAAAGCCAAGGCGTACTTCCTCATCGGGGCGGACCGCGAAGACATCATCCAGGAAGGCATGATCGGGCTCTATAAGGCCATTCGTGACTTCCGCCGTGACAAGCTGTCGTCGTTCCGGGCCTTCGCCGAACTCTGCATCACCCGTCAGATCATCACGGCGATCAAGACGGCGACTCGACAGAAGCACATCCCGCTGAACTCGTACATCTCGCTCAACAAGCCGATCTATGACGAAGACTCCGACCGGACGCTGCTCGACGTGATCAGCAGCATGAAGGTCAGCGATCCCGAGGAACTGGTCATCAACCAAGAAGCCTCGGCGACGATGCGCGAGCGCATCCGCAAGAACCTGAGCGAGCTCGAGTGCAAGGTCCTGACGGCCTACCTCGAGGGCAAGTCCTACCAGGAGATGGCGAACGAGCTCAACCGGCACGTGAAGTCGATCGACAACGCCCTGCAGCGGGTGAAGCGCAAACTCGAGCGGAACCTCGAAGGCGAAGACGCGTAAGTCACCTCGTACGGCCCGCCCACAGCCCGATGATTCGGCTTGTGTGTCCGAACTGTAAGTTGATCTTTCTCCGGGTGGAAGTGGCCGACGACACCGGCGTGCCCTGTCCCCGGTGCCGCACGACCTTTCAACCTGACGAAGAAGAGTTGTACGATCCGGAGAACGACTGAGGCGAAAGGCTACCCGCCGATCTGGATCATCACGCGTTCTTTGGGATAGAGCTTTTCGGCCAGGGCGTGACCAAAGGGGCGGCGGTACGCGGCGGCCTGGAACCGCGCTTTCATCTCATCACGCGTGGCCCCCGCGCGCAGCGGGGTGAGCAGGTCTTCCTCGTCATCCCGAAGCAGACAGAGACGCAGCCGGCCGTCGGCGGTCAGGCGGATACGGCCGCACTTTGCGCAGAACGGTTCGCTGACCGGGCTGATGAACCCGAGCTCGCCGGCGGCGCCGCGCAGGCGATAGGTTCGCGCGGGGCTCTCCCCGGAGAGATCAACCGGCGTCATCGGGCCCAGGGCCGCTTCGATCCGGGCCATGGTCTCTTCGGATTTGACGATCCCGGCGTCGGCGAAGTCAGCCACGGTGCCAAACGGCATCACCTCGATGAACCGAACCCCCCAGGGCCGGTCGATCGTGAGCGCCGCTAGCGAGACGACGTCGTCTTCGTTGAACCCGCGCACGACGACCGCGTTGAGCTTCACCGGGCGCAGCCCCACCTCGTCGGCGGCGGCGATGCCGGCGATGACCCGATCGACGTGTCCGCCGCGGGTGATCCGCTTAAACTTTTCGGCATCGAGCGTATCGAGACTCACGTTCACGCGGGTCAACCCGGCTTCGGCCAGCGGGCGCGCAAGCATTTCGAGCAGGATGGCATTGGTCGTGAGGGCGATATCGTTGATCCCCGGAATCGCGGCGATGCGGCGCACCAGCTCGACGACCCCCGCCCGCACGGTGGGTTCGCCCCCGGTCAGCCGGATCTTCTCCACGCCGAGTTCCGCCGCGATCTCCACCAACTGCACCAGTTCATCGTCCTGCAGGAGCGCGGCGGGTGGGCGGAAGTCGATCCCGTCCTCGGGCATGCAGTAGACACACCGGAGGTTACACCGGTCCGTCAGGGACACCCGGAGATCAGTGAGCGGCCGCCCGAATTGGTCGCGCATGGTTGGGCCTATGGTACCATACCGGCAAACCCGGTAGGGAGTCGCCAACATTCCAACCTCCATTGGTCCCATCGAGCCCCGTGAGCGTCTCCTGGTCATCGATGTCCTGCGCGGCGTCGCCATTTTGGGCATCCTGCTCGTCAACATGGACAGCTACGCCTGGCCGATGGCGCTCCCCCGGCTGGGATGGGCCGAGTCGACCGAGTTGGCCGACCGGCTGGCCGGTCTGGTCATCCGCCTGCTGGCGGAGGGGAAGTTCTACCCGCTCTTTTCATTCCTCTTCGGGTTTGGACTGGCCATCCAGATGAAGCGCGCCGAGGCGAGGGGCGCGCCGTTTGCGCACTTGTACAGGCGACGGCTGGTGTTGCTGCTGGGCATCGGGCTTACACACGCGGTCCTGCTCTGGTATGGCGACATCCTGGTCACGTACGCGGTCCTCGGGTTTCTGCTGCTCGCGTTCCGGCACCGGCGGCCGAAGACGCTGCTGATCTGGGCGGCGGTGTGCTGGCTGCTCCCGGTGGTGATGGACGGCCTCGTGTTTACGGCGATGCGTGGGAGCATGCCCACGGTCGTCGGGAATCTGATCCAGCGGATCGCGATGGCCGGTTCCGCCGAGGACGCGACCGCCGTCGCGCGCTCGATCCAAATCTACGGGCACGGGACGTTCGTGCAGATCCTGGGGCAGCGGCTGCGTGATCTCGCAGCACTCTACCTGATCGGTCTCTTCTCGATCCCGACGATCTTCGCCATGTTCTTGTTGGGGGTGTGGGCCGGCCGCCGCGGGATCTTCAGCGACCTGGCCGGGTCGCGACCGCTGTTCAAGAAGATCGCTCTGTGGGGGCTCGTGATCGGCGGCATCGGCAATCTGGGCTACGTCCTGGCGCGCGATCTATCGGGCGGGGGGGTGTGGGCGGATTTCATCGGTGAGGCGGCCCACGCGCTCACGGCCCCGGTGCTGATGTTTGGGTACGTGGCGACGATCGCGCTGTTGATGACCGTACCGTCTTGGCAGCGGCGGTTGACACCGCTGGCGGCCGTCGGGCGGATGGCGCTCACCAACTACCTGTTGCAGTCGCTGATCTGCACGACGATCGTCTACAGCTATGGGCTTAGTTTGTATGGCCGGATCGGTCTCGCGCAGGGTGTGGGTCTCGCCGCGGTTATCTACGCGGCGCAGGTCGTCTGGAGCAACTGGTGGATGCACCGGTTTCCCTACGGTCCCGTCGAATGGCTGTGGCGGGCGATGACGTACGGGCGGCAACCGCTGAGACCGTCGGAGGTGCGGGTGGATGGGTAGCAAAGGCTGGACGCTCGCCGCCGCGATCCTGGGCTCGGGGATCGTGTTTCTGGACAGCACCGTCATCACCGTTGCGCTTCCTAAGATCGGTCAGACGCTGCCGACGCGGTTGTTTGGGGTGCTCGAAGGGCAGTCGTACGTGTACTACGGGTATCTGTTGACGCTCAGCTCGCTCCTGATTCTGGGCGGCGCGTTGAACGACGCCTACGGCCGGCGCCGCACGTTCGCACTTGGTCTGGCCGCGTTTGGCGCGACGTCGGTCCTCTGCGGGCTCGCGCCGACGGTGGAGGCGCTCATCGCCTTCCGGCTGCTCCAGGGCGCGGCCGGCGCGCTGCTCGTGCCGGGTTCGCTCTCGCTGATCACAGCAACGTTCGACGGGGAGGAGCAGGGCCGGGCGTTTGGTATCTGGGCCGGCGCCTCCGGTGCGACGACGATCCTCGGCCCGGTGATCGGCGGCATTCTGGTCGACGCGATCTCCTGGCGCACGGTCTTCTTGATCAACGCGCCCCTGGTCGCATTGGCGCTGTGGGCGACGTTGCGACACGTCGATGAGAGTCACGGTGCCCGCGACACGGGGCACTTTGACTGGACCGGCGCCCTGGTGGGCGCGCTGGCGGTGGGCGGGCTCACGTTTGGGCCGATCTATGGACAGCAGCGCAACTGGCAGCACCCATTGGCGTTCGTCGCCCTGGGGATTGGCGCGCTGGCGGCGGTCGCGTTCCCCTGGCTGATGGCGCGCAAGACGCACCCGCTGGTGCCGCTTGACCTGTTCCGGTCGCGGAACTTCACGATCACGAACCTCTCGACGTTCGTCATCTACGGCGCGCTGTATGTCACGCTGTACTACGTGCTGTTGTTCATGCAGGGCACGCTGGGATACTCGGCCGCGGCGGCCGGTCTGGCGATCGACCCCACCACGATCTTCTTGGTGTTCTTTTCGGCCCGGATCGGCGTGCTCGCCAGGCGGTATGGCCCCAGGTGGTTCATGGCAGCGGGTCCGGCGATCATGGCCCTCGGCCTGCTATGGCTCGCCCGGGTGCCGTCGTCGAGCGCGCCGTGGGTCATCGCACCGGGCGTGGCGGCCTCGTACCTGCCCCACGGCGGCGACTATCTGGCGCACTTTCTCCCCGGGTTCGTCCTCTTTGGGATCGGCTTGGCGGTCATGGTCGCGCCGCTCACGACCTGCCTCATGACGTCGGTCCCGGTGGGCCGCGCGGGTGTCGGGTCGGCCATCAACAACGCGATCTCCCGGGTCGGACCGCAACTGGCCGGCGCGCTCATCTTCATGGCGATCACGGCGAGTTTCTATGGGGATCTGTCGCAGCGGGTGCTGGGACTCGACCCATTCTCGCCACTGGTGAGGGCGAAGATCGCCCCGTTGAACCGGCCCGCGGCGGATGTGCCGGCCGAGCAGGCAGCGGCGGCGCGCGAGGCCTCAACCGGCGCGTATCATCTGGCGATGCTCCTGGGCGCGGCGCTGTTGGCAGCGGGCGCAGTGATCAATGCCGTGGGGATTCGCAACCCGGAGCCCGGCGGATAGTCCTGTCATGAACGGTTCGTTCGCCATCGGCCAATCGTCTCGAGCTTCGATCTCAAGGATGTAGGCTCATGCCCGGAACGCCCGGAACCTTTGCCATCTCACCCACGTATCTAGGCGAAGGACCGCAGTCTAGGGAGGAATCTCGTCATGCGTTTCACACAGTCTGTCGTCGGCGTCATCGCGCTCCTCGCGCTGATCCTGACCCCGCTGGCTCCGACGTCACGGTCGGGCAGCATCGCCCTGGCCCAAACTCCGGATCCGCCCGCCCGGGTTGGGCGTCTGAATTACCTCAGCGGGCAAGTATCGTTTGCCCCGGGAGGGATGAACGAGTGGGCGCCCGCCATCCTCAACTATCCGTTGACGACGGGCACCGCCCTGTGGACGGATGACAACGCCCGCGCCGAGTTCCACGTGGGATCGACGGCGATCCGCATGGATCAGACGACCGAGGTCGATATTCTCAACCTCGACGATCAGACCACGCAGCTGCGTGTCCCTCAGGGGACTGTCGACATCGGCCTACACCAGCTGGCGGCCGGTGAGCAGTTTGAGGTGGACACGCCATCGGCGGCCATCACGTTGGTGCGCGCGGGCCGCTACCGGGTCGCCATTGACGAGAACCAGTCCACGCGCATTACGGTGTGGTCTGGCCAGGTCGACGTCGCGACCTCTAGTCAGAGTTTCGTCGTCAATACCGGCCAGACGGCCATCATCTCAGACAACAACGTGTCGCCGTACCAGATCGTGCCCACCGCAGGGCTCGACGCATTTGGACAGTGGTCTTTGGCTCGTTGGCAACGGGAAACCCAGGCGCTCCAGGTCGCCACGCAATACGTGCCGGCGACGATGACGGGCTTTGAAGACATGGCCTATTACGGCACGTGGCGCACCGCCGGAGGATACGGGAATGCCTGGTTCCCGAGGGTGCAGTCGGATTGGGCACCGTATCGCCATGGGCGATGGGTGTACGTGTCGCCCTGGGGCTGGACCTGGATCGATAATGCTCCGTGGGGCTTCGCGCCGTCCCACTACGGCCGGTGGATACTTATCGGCGGCCAGTGGGCGTGGATTCCCGGTCCGGTGGCCAGCCGGCCGATCTTTGCTCCGGCCCTCGTGGTCTTCGTGGTCCTCACGGGTGGGGGCGTCGGATGGTTCCCGCTGGCGCCGCGCGAGGTGTACGTCCCACCGTACTACGTCAGCCCGACCTACTACCGAACCATCAACATCACGGTCGTGAACGTGACTGTCGTGAACGTGACGAACGTCACGTACGTCTATCGCCACTTGCCCAGGGCCGTCACGGTAGTTCGGCAGGAAGCTTTCCTTCGCTCCGACCCGGTCGCCCGGTCCATCATGGTGGTCCGAAAGCCCGAGATCGACAACGCGAGAGTTGCCGCCTCGGCCTCACCGCAGCCGACCCTCCCAAGTATGCTCGGACATTCGGGTCCGGCGGTGGCGCATAGGCCGCCCGCAGCCCTGCAGGAGCGCGCTGTGGTGATCAGGACCATTCCGCCGACGCCGGTCGCGCCGCCGGCGGTTATCCAGCGGGTCCGGGTGAGGACGGCCCCGGTGAAACCGGCCGCCGACTCTCGTCGAACCCCTGCGCCGACGCCGCGGTCTCTTGCAACAACGCCGCAGCCTGCCCAGACTCAGCCCGCCCGACCATCGCCGCGGTCGACGCGAACGGCACCGCAGACGGTGGCGCCGACGTCCATTCCATCCCAGCGCGCGGTCCCGACGCCGCGTTCGAGGCCAACGCCGCAGTCGGTACAGCCGACGCAGCCCGCCGCGCCGCAGCCGACGCCAAGGGCACCGCAGACGGTAGCGCCGACGCCCATTCCATCTCAGCCTCCTGCCCCGACGCCACGTTCGAGACCAACGCCGCAGTCGGTACAGCCGACGCAGCCGGCCGCGCCGCAGCCGACGCCAACGGTAGCGCAAACGGTGGCGCCGACGCCCATTCCATCCCAGCCGCAGGTCCCGACGCCACGTTCGAGGCAAACGCCGCAGCCGGTACAGCCGACGCAGCCCATCACGCCGCAGCCGACGCCAAGGGCACCGCAGACGGTGGCGCCGACGCCCATTCCATCTCAGCCTCCGGCCCCGACGCCGCGTTCGAGGCCGACGCCACGTCCGAGACCGACACCACATCCGAGACCGACGCCCACGCCCACAGGCGCGAGGTAAAGGACACGAGGCTCGCCGACATCTGACGTGAGGTGAGAGACAGGACCTTGACCTAAAGTGGCTCGGCGGACGCCGTCAGCGCAGGTAACAGGCTCAAGATCAACATGAGAATTCCGATCAAACGGACGCTCATCGACGGTCAGCAGCCGCGCTGTTTATTTGCACTCGCACAGGTCGTCGAGAGTGCCAAGAAGGTATCGTCCAAAGATTAGGATGATGATAAGCGCCGTCGGCTGACTGACGTGCAGCCGTTCGGCTACGACCGCGGCGAGCGCCGCCATCAGTTCTGCGCTCCTGGAATACTTCTTGCGCTTCCTGCAGTAGGCCCAACCCTGACAGATGATGCCCGGCAGCGCTTTTGCGTACCTATCGTAGCGTTGACGCCCTCGCGTCCGGCGCACGGTTCGAGGGGTGAGGGACGGTAGTTGGAGACGCAACGTTGTAGTTTGCCCGGCTCGTTTGTCCAGCTCAATGAGCAGCGCGTCGGTAGACACTTTTTGCAAGCGGTGGAGTTTGAGGGCGTTGCGTTGAGGCGCGCGCATTGTTTCACCGAGCGAACGGTGAAACCCTTGATCAATGGAGCCGCCGACCGGAGTCGAAGCATCTTCCGCTGAGGCTCGGGCGAGCCGCAGCGGCACAGGGCAACGACCTACTCGCTCATGTTCACGAAGCCGCGAGGACCACCTCCACCGCCTGACTGTCCGATGCCCAAGCCTTGCCTCGTGGCTCACTCGCGTGGGCGGAAGACACTTGGGAAGAGAGGCTAGCCGAAGAACGCGATAAGGGACTCGTTCTCATGCGGGGGCAACTGCCGGACGACTGCCAGAAGGCGTACTGAGGCCAGCGCGGGCAGTGGTACCCGTTCCAAGCGGTCAGGACGGCCGCGGGGCGCCGCGCGGCAGGGCCGGTGCGTAGCCTGCACAAGCAATCTTCTTGACGGGTTGGAAGCATCCCGAGTGCCAGTCTTTTGACCCTCGGTCGAGGTGACCGAAAGGGCCATTGGGGCGATCTCCTGCTCTGGCCTCAGGGAGGAGAGCGCCTGCTGGACTTCGAAGAACCGGCCAGCACTCCCGAGCGATGACAGAAGAAGGGGTGTCTGGACATGGCGAGGACCTTGTCGGTGGTCGTCGTCCTCGGGCTGACGCTCACACTTTCCACCTCAGTCATGGTTGCTACTCAACCAATGATCAAACTTTCGATTGCGTCTGGACAGTGGGCATATGGCTGCTTCACTTTCGAGGGGTCCGCCCGCAGCGTGGCTCGTGGGCGAATTTTGGTCCAACGATCCGCATCGTGATCTACACACCACACAACACTCTCGTGGGGATGACACGACTTGGCCGAAGGGACAGTACCTAAGCCGAATGAATCGGGAACCGCGACAGCCTTTCGGCTGAGCGAAATGTCCCCGAGCCACGTTAAAGGAGTCGCCTGGTCTGTCTACGTGAATGAGCTTCCCCACAAGATCGCGTTCGTCCGGACGAGGGGTCGCGCGGGCTACTTCTCCTGCGCCGAGTACGCTTCATTGTGCGGAAAATGATCACTGTCTTACGGAGGAGAGGCAGGCGGTGGAGCGATGGGTTTGACGGAAGAGGAGCGTAGGAAGATTTACGAAGAGGAGAAGGCGCGGGAGGACGCCCGTCGCCAGATCCAGGCCGAGCGCCAGCGCATCTACGAAGAGGAGAAGATGCGGCTCGAGGGCACGCAGGCTCAGCCCGCCCCCACTTCCACCCTCGGAACCCAAAGTCAACAGCAGGTGATCAACAGCGGCTCCTGGGGCGCTGGGGGCTTTGGGTTCATCTATCTACTCTCAATGAAAGCCTACACCCACGCCATCGTGAGCTTCGTCCTCTCCCTCATACCTATCGTCAACATCGTGGTGTTTGTCTACTATGTCATCAACGGCAAGCGGCTGGCCTGGGCAAACCGGCAGTGGCAGGGGTTTGATGACTTCCTTTCGTGCCAGCGCATCTGGGATAGGTGGGCAAAGTGGTGGTTCGGCATCTTGGTTGTCTCGGCGATCCTCTACGCGGTTTCCGCTGTCCCGCAGTGACGGCTTGATGAGCGCCGCACTCCTACAACGTGACGCAGCGCGACTTCCGGCGTGTGCTGGACCTGGAAAGCCCGCGGGCTGAACTGCGGAAGCAGGGTGTGGCTGAAGACGCCCTGCCGAGGGGTCTGCCGCGTATCCGATTCCACGACCTGCGCCACACGTCGGCTACCCTCTTACTCCAAGAGAACGTCCACCCCAAGGTCGTGTCGGAGCGGTTGGGACACTCGGGCATCAGGATCACGCTCGACATCTACAGCCACGTCTTACCGGGGATGCAAGAGCAGGCGGCGCAGACGCTTGAGGCCTCAAGCAAGCTCAAGCGTGGGGGCGTTCGTGTCGAACGCGTCAAGAGTTAACGATGAGTACCCACAACCACAAGCCAATGAGACCGAACGCCGTCGCCGCGAGGCCGGCTATCACGTACCTGACGGGTTCGTGAGCTCTCCGCGCCAGTACAACGGTTGCAATGCCCGATACGACGCCTGCGAGCGGTGCCCAGACCCATTGAGGGTCAACAGTGTTAGAGAGGCCGTAGATGCCGATAAGATCCAGACCCATCGCGACCACGCCGAGCTTGCGTGAGAGATCGCCAGTTGCCACTTGTCACCCTTCTTCAGGTGCCGGCATCGATGTTCATGGAACTCGCCACGAACTCCCATTGTGACGTCGAGAGATAACCATCCCCGTTGCCCCGTTGCC
>JBGQGY010000048.1:0-23192 GCA_041497675.1 bacterium
AACGCTGGGAAGGGGTGTTGTGCATGTCTACGCGTCGAGGGTCGGCGATCGTACTGGGTTTTATCGCATTGGGTCTTCTACTCTGGCTCGCTCCTCCTGCGCTCGCCGACATCGGTGACGTCTCCATCGGTGGCGTTTGGGTTTGCCGTCTTACCAAGGGCGCTGGCGGGCTCACTCTGGAGCAGCGGATGCAGCAGATCGAGCGCAACATATACATTGTTGTCGACAATCCCAAATACCATCAGCGGGGAAGTGTCCCCGTCTCGATTCGCGCGGCGGGCCAGGGGGTAGCCATCATAGTTGAGAGTCTTGTGATCTTTGTCGTGACCCCTGACGACGTCGCGGGGACTGGTGCGAAGCCGATTGAGGCAGCCCGGCAGTGGGCGCAGCTTCTCGCCAAGGGGTTCAACCAAGCGCTTCCCCGACGCAGCAATCCGAGCGGTTTGTAGTAGCCGTCAGCCCTCTCAGGGGAACACAGGGTCCAAGATCGCGTCTTCTGGACCGCACAGACTTTCGAGACTTGCGGAACTGATCAGGCTAATAATAAGGGGCGCGAACACTTATTCGCCCTAGGCCGCCTTACCGAGTAGCTCCCGCATCAACTCCAGGTCAAGCGGGTGCTGCTTCAGGGAGGTTCGAAGGTCTCCGACGAGGGCCCACTTTCCCGGATGGCTAGACTCCAAACAGCATCTACCCTGTTTCCTGCGCCCGGATGCGAACCAAGTTTCACAGCATCGTCCTCAGTGAAAAACGTCTGTGAGAGACCTCTGCGGGTCTCTCAACAACGGAGGTGGGTCATGAGCAGATTGGGAAACCGGTCGTGGGGAATGATCCTGCTTGCTATCTATCTCATCCTGGTGGGCCTTGGAGTTCTCGGGTTTGCCCTGCCGCTGCAGCTGACGGGCATTATTGCCCTCGTCGCTGGCGTTTTGATCCTGGCTCCACTCATTCGATGAACCGATTGCCATCGGGCTCTCGAAAGCGCGCGAGGCGAGTCATTAGAAGGGCTCATATCACGGACGCAGGAGGAGGCACATGCTCGGAAACTTTCCGCTCGCGGCCATACTGCCCGTTGTTGACTTAGAATGAGCCAAGAAATTTTACGGCGGATCGCTCGGGCTCAAGCAAGTTGAGGAAACCGAGGTCGGTGAGGTCATGTACCAAGCCGGCGCAGGAACAACGCTGGGCATCTACCGACGCCCCCCCCACCAAGGCCGATCACACCGCAGTGGGTTCATGGTTGACGACCTCAACAAGGTGATGGCCCGTCTTCGATCCAGGGGCGTGAAGTTCGAAGAGTACGATATCCCCGAAATGGGACTTAAGATGGTCAATGGCGTGGCCACGATTGGCAAGGATAAGGGAGGCTGGTTCAAGGATCCGGATGGGAATATCCTGAGCGTCTTCCATCGCGGCTAAGGGTCGGTGACCAATCTGGCGAGACGTTCGAACGCTCCCTGGAAACATCCAGAGGCGAACGAGGGATTCGCTGGCATCTGAAAGGAGTTTGGTCCCTCATTCGGGTCCCTCTTCCACTGCTGGAGGGATATTGTGGTTTAGCCTGAAGAAATTCGTTGGATCGTAGACTCTCTTCACCGTGACCAGTCGCCTGTAACGGATCCCAAAAGCGGCTCGGACGACATCCTCCGGCTCATTCCCGACAAAGTTCAGGTACGTGCCGTCAAGCGCGAAGGGCCTGAGGGCATCATGAAAATCCCTCACCCGCCGAATGTGAATCTCTGACTCGGCAGGATCGTCCCAGGTCCCGACGAGATGAACAACGAAGGGCGCACCGCGGGGTCCGAAGGCCGTCTCCTCCTCGGCAATGTTGCCCACCGCGCCTCCCAGCGGGACAATGCGTGTCATCGAAAACGGGGCACGCATCTGAGGGGCGTGCGACATCAGCGTCTTGATGACATCGCCATCCAAGCGTGTGAGGAAAGACGCCTTCCAATAATTCTGAAGTCCTGGCGGTGCAACGGGATCCTGCGCTTGCTGAAGTGCTGTGTAGGGTACCGGTCCTACGTTGACTGCCACGGGAGGGCCGAATTCTCGCAAAGGGCGTATGATTTCTTCCCCTTTCTCGATGGGTCCAGCGTAGCAGACTTCGATGGAGATGATCGGCTCCCCGTGGAAGCGAGGCGGAATGAACGGTAAGGGCCGAGCGGTGACGAAGGCGAGCGTCGCGTTCAGTTCGTCGGGCGCCAAAGCCATGAAGTCGCGGAAGAAAGAGATAATTGCATCGGCGCGTTCTAGCTCGTGGTACATTGCCCCGCCCAAAATGACCGGTCCCACGTCGTGGAGGCCAAATTCAAAGGAGGTAACGATCCCGAAGTTGCCTCCACCCCCACGGATAGCCCAGAAGAGGTCAGGGTGATCCTCCTCGCTGGCCGTGACGAACCGTCCATCGGCCAGGACGATATCAACGGACCGCAGGTTGTCACATGCTAGTCCATGCTTGCGCGTGAGTCTGCCCAACCCACCGCCGAGTGTAAAACCGGCGACCCCCGTGGTAGAGATCACACCGCCAGGCGTGGCCAACCCAAAGACCTGGCTCTCGTGATCGAATTCCCGCCAGACGAGTCCGGGTTGGGCCCGCGCCGTGCGGGTAGCCGGGGTTACCCTGATGCCTTTCATCAGGCCGAGATCGATCACAAGCCCGCCGTCGCAGGTGCCATAGCCGGCGATGCTGTGGCCCCCACCCCGCACTGCAACCAATAGATCGTGGTCGCGGGCAAACTCCACCGCCGTCTGGACGTCAGCCACGCTGGTACAGCGGGCGACGAGGGCCGGGTATCTGTCGATGGCGCCGTTCCACACCCGCCGCGCCTGTTCGTAGCTATCATCCTCCGGCTTGAGCAGAGGACCATGGAAGCCAGCTCTCAGCCTCTCGATCGCCGAGCCTGACAGCATCCCACGCATCCCAGTGACCATTTCTTCTTCCCTATCTTCGTTGCGCCCAGGTCCGTTCCCGTGTCTCACCTCGCCCCCAATCGTGTGCGCGGGTCAGCGCGAGCCGTCCCGCTTCGCCACGTCGATGATCCGCTGCGCCACCGCCCGCCCGAGCGCCAGCCCGGCGACCACATCGGTGCGGTAGTGGATGCCCGCCCAGATCCGGGATTCTGCTGCCTGATCGGCAAGCCCGTTGAGCGTTTGGGCATCGCGCGGGAACAGGTACGCGATCGCCGCGGCTACGGCGGATGAGACACATCCATGCGCTGCAGGGTAGCTGGGGTGGTTGGGTGTTGGGAAGAGAGGCCTGAACGCTGGGTCCAACTGAAAGGGGCGAATCTGCCAGTAGGCGTACTTCGCGTCCCAGCACGCCACTGTCGCATCGTAAGACGCAATGCTGCCGATGGCGTAGGCACGGGCCACGCGTGGCGGGTTGGCTTCCAGCCGGTATTCGAGGATCTTCTTGGTGAGTTGCTCGTTCCAGTACCAGTAACCCTTGAGACCGCCGACAGCATACTCCCAGAAGAACGCGTCCGCGATCGTCTTCGGTGTGCGCTGGTAGTTCCGCAGTTCCGCCATTTCGGCGGCCATTTGAGGGGAGTCATGCGCGGGTGGAGGTCCTGGCCGCAGCTCACTACCGGAGGCCAGCACCCATGTCTTCCAAGTTCCGGCCATAGGGAGGATCGGGTTTGTCCCGTTCCAGTAGCCCGGGCCGGTTGGCATGGCCCCGTCCCACCGCGCGTCCGAGCCGTCGGTCTTCGCGCGTTCGATGACACGGGCGGCCACGGCCCGGCCGAGTTCGAGACCGGCCGTCACGTCGCTCGGATACTCCACGCCTGCCACCAGGCGGGACCTGATCTGTTCGTTGGCTTTGTCCGCGAAGAGCTTCGCGTCGCCAGGGAAGAGGTATGCGAGCATAGTCGAGGCCGCCCCAGCCGCCACGGCGTGCTCGGATGGATACGAGGGGCTCTGGGGATTCGGTAGGACTGTCGTGAGTGACGCGTCGACCTCGCTCGGCCTAGGTCGACGGTAGGTGTATTTGGCCGACCAGGCGGCAATCGTCGCATCATAGATGGCGACATGGACGAAAGCCAGGGCTCGCCAGGCGAAGTGCCCGTTCAGGTTGTTCTTGAGGGCTGTGTCAAGAGTCATTTCATTCCATCGGTGCGAGGGGGCGCCAGTGTTCCAAAAGGCGATTTGATCGAGGGCGGCCGTTTGACGTTCTGAGACCAACCCCTGGAGTTGTTTGATTTCTGCCGCCGTGGCGGACCGGTCCGGAGGAGCCGGCACGCGAAGCTGGCGGCCGGAGGTGAGTACCCAGGGTCTCCACATGCCGGCTCTGGGTTCGGCCTGGCTGGTGCCCGGTGGGGACTGGACCATCGCAGCGCCGGAGCCCGGCGAGCTGGAACCGAGAAACGTGATGACCATCAGGATTGCCAGGGCAAAAGCTGGCCTCACGACGATCCCTCCCCGTCTTCCTTCGCGTCATCCACGTACGGCGCGCGAAGTGTGATTGATTGGCACGGCCTTGTACAAAATGCCTCGACTGCAATATACGGACTTCAAGGCGACTCAGAAACCCGAGGAATCCCCGGACTTTGGCGGGAACCTCCCAAGAGAGCGTGGTGAACGCTGACCGAATCGCTTCGAATGGGTCGGCGGCGCCGGGCGAGGCGCTTTCTAAGGGGATCGGCGAGACATGGGAACAGGGCTCATCGAGCGCGCGGAGGAGCTATCAACCCTCACCCGGTTTCTTGATGACCTGCCCAAAGGGCCTGCCGCCCTCCTGCTGGAGGGAGAGGCCGGCATCGGCAAGACGGCCTTATGGATCGAGGGTTTGCAGGCCTCCCGGGCGCGCCTCCACACCGTTTTGTCTTGCCGGCCGATCGAATCAGAGACTCAACTGCCCTTCGCCAGCCTCGGCGACGCATTAGAGGGTCTGCCGGATTCCGCATTCTCAGATCTCCCCACGCCTCAGCGTCGTGCCTTGGACGCCGCCCTGCTTCGTGCAGAACCGGCCACTGGTTCAACAGAACAGCGCGCGATTGGGCTGGCTGTGTTGAGTGTGCTAAGGACGTTAGCTTCTTCTTCAGTGGTTGTCGTGGCTGTAGACGATGTGCAATGGGTTGATTCCCCGACAGCTCGGGTCTTCGAGTTTGCGATCCGTCGCCTGCGGACAGAGCCTGTAGGGGTTCTTGTTGCCCGACGCGGCGGGGGTCAAGACAAACTTCCCTTGATGCTTGCGACCTTCCCTGCCGAGCGGATGTCGCGGGTGAAGCTGGGACCGCTAAGTGCCGGTGCCCTCAATCGCTTGATCGTGACACGCCTCGGCCTTCAGTTCAGCAGGTCCACCCTTGTGCGGCTTTACGTCGCAACCGGCGGTAATCCGTTCTTTGCACTCGAACTCGCCCGGGCACTCGCGCGCCAGGGCGCAGAGCCGGCACCGGGCGAGCCTCTTCCGATTCCCGACAGCCTTGGAGCGGTTGTCGGCCATCGTCTGGCTGAGCTTTCCCCGCTGGCACGCGAGGCTGCCGTTATCGTTGCCGCCCTTTCGCAGCCAAGCGCTCAGATCATCAAGCTTGCCCTCGGCGACAGCGATACCCTCGGGACGCATGCGGCGTTGAAGGAGACGATCGAGGCCGGAGTTCTCGAGTCTGAGGGTGATCGTATCCGGTTTTCTCACCCGCTCCTAGCCTCGATTCTCTACCAAGGGCTTCTACCCGAGCAGAGGAGGGAGCTCCACCGTCGTCTCTCGGCTCTGGTCCCCGATTTGGAAGAGCGGGCACGGCACCTCGCGCTCTCAGCGGAAGGAGCCGACGAGCAGATCGCTGCGGTCCTCGAACAGTCGGCGCACAGGACGAGGGCTCGGGGGGCGCCCGACTCGGCGGCAGAACTTGCTGAGCGGGCACGCCGTCTGACGCCTCCCGGACTCATCGACAATTGGAGGCGGCGTGGCATCGAAGCAGCAGACTACCATTTTGCCGCGGGCAATACCGGGCGAGCTGCAGAAATTCTTGAAGAAATCGTCACTTCGACGGCTGCTGGTCCGGCGCGGGCCCACGTGTTGCGGCGGCTGGCTCTAGTCCGCTATCACAACGGTAAGCGACAGGTTATGGCCGATCTCTTCGAGAGAGCACTCAGCGAAGCCGGCGACGACTTGCGAACGAAGGCCACCGTGGTGCGAGACCAAGCCTGGCTCAGCCACATGCATGGCCAGGTCGTTTTGGGGAGATCGCTCCTGGAACCCGCAGTCGAGCTCGCCGGGCGTCTTGAAGACACGGACCTGCTGGCCGAGATGCTTCCCATCCTTGTCTTCTCGCAATCAGCAAACGGCATCCGGGACGAGGCGACTGTGGAACGCATGCTTGCGCTGGAGTCCCGCACAGGGCAGATTGCGATCATTCATCGTCCTGCGTTCGTTCTTGCTGTCCAAGCGAAGTGGATGTTTCATCTTTCTGCTGCACGGGAGCAAATGGAGAGCCAATATCGACTTGCTTTGGAGGTGGGGGACTTCGGGTCGCTGCCTTTCCTCCTCTATCACTTGAGCGAATTAGAGAGTTGGGCCGGAAGATATGAGACGGCCTTGCAGCATGCCGAGGAGGGACATGAAGCAGCCGTCCAGACAGGCCAGGAAACCTCCCGCACGCTTCTCCTGTACTGTCAGGCGCTCGCCGAGGCACATCTAGGAAGGGTGCACGACGCACGTGTCCACGCAGAAGAAGGCCTTATCTTGGCGGACCGTATCGACATTCCGTTGAGAGCTGTACAGAACCTCACTGCCCTTGGGTTCGTCGCCTTGTCCACACAGAAGTTCGACCGAGCCAGGGAATATCATGATGCGCTCCTGGCCCGGCAGGTCGCTAGAATGGGGCCTTCACCCCACTTCTTCCACAATGTCATCGAGACACTCGTCGCGCTCGGAAAGTTGGAGCAGGCCGCCGCATTGCTCGTGGAGTTTGAAGAAGGTCAGCAAGACAAACTTTGGGGTGGGTGGGTGCAGGCTATCGCCCGTCGCTGCCGGGCTCTGCTGGCCTCATCACAGGGCAAGATGGACGTCGCGATTGCAGACGCAGAAGATAGCGTCAAGCGTCTCGAGCAGACGGAGGTGCCGTTCGATTTGGCACGTTCTCTGCTCGTTCTCGGGACGGTGCACCGTCGAAGCAAGCACAAGCGGCAGGCGCGAGAGACGCTGGAACGTGCAGCTCAGCTCTTCGACGATCTGAAGGCTGTGCTCTGGGCTCAAAGAGCGCGCGCCGAACTTGGCCGCATCGGGGGCCGCGCGGCCACGCGGCGGTCACTCACGGAAACCGAGCGGCGCGTCGCACAGCTAGTCGCCAGTGGGCATACGAACCGTGAGGTTGCCGACACCCTCTTCCTGGCTGTGAAGACTGTTGAGTGGAACCTCTCCCGCATCTATCAGAAACTTGGTGTCCGGTCGCGCAGTGAACTTGCAGCCATGTTAGCGACAGCCTCCATTGCCCCAACGAACACGCTGCCGGATAGGCCGGCAACCTAGGGACTTACTGTTGCGAGAACTCGGTCCGGACCGAGTTGAGATGTCCGCTGCTTCGAGCCTAGCTAACGGGTTTAATCCCCCGGAGGTGCACCGTGTAAATGGGGGACTGCCCACCAAACTGCTCGAACAGCCACTGGAGGAACTGCTCGGTGAACAGGGGATAGAGCCCGAGCCGCGCCTTGTCGAGCGGGACCCGCTCGCCGAGGGCCTCGACCTTTTTGAACCCCGCCTTGTCCATCTTGGCGATCAGCGCCGGCTCCGCCAGCGTGCCGGCGAGTCACCCCGCGTAGGCCGCTTCGTTCTCCAGAACCTCTTTGGGGAGGCAGCCGTCGATCACCGAGTCGGCGAAGACGAGGCGGCCACCGGGACGCAGGACGCGGAAGCACTCAGCGAACACCCGGCCCTTCTTCGTGGACAGGTTGATCACTCCGTTACTGATGACCACATCCGCGCTGGCGTCTGGCAGCGGGATCTCTTCCATCGTGCCGTACACGAACTCAGCGTTGGTCAGACCCATCATCGCCGCGTGGCTTCGGGCGCGATCAAGCATCCGCTCGGTGAAGTCGATGCCCACGGCGCGACCGGTCGGTCTCACGCGCAGCGCGGCGAGCAACGTGTCGATGCCGCCTCCGCTGCCGAGATCCAGGACCGTCTCGCCGGATCCTGGGTCCGCGTAGCGAACGGGGTTGCCCATTCCGAGCGCCATCTCACGCACCGGAGCGGGTAGCTGCGCCAGTTCTTCTGCCGTGTACACGCTGTCGGCGACGCCTGTGCCGGCACCTGGGACGACGGCGCCGTAGGCTTCCCGGACGATGCGCGCCGCGTCCTCGTCAGTCCATTTGAGGGGTGCTTCCTCGGCCATGCCCTTCACCTCTACTTGATGGCTTTCAGGGCGTCGTCGAGCATCCCGCCGAGCTTCTTTGCCCCGGTCTGCGCCGCGGCCAAATCCTTCATACCGAGTACGTTCACGCCCAGCTTCGCGGCGTCTTCCGAAATCTTGAGGGCGGCCGCACCCTTGGCGCCGGCGGTCTTGAGGTCCTTGAGAGCGCCGTTCCCCTGGCCCTCGCAGACGTTACCCCATTTCTTGTCGAAGCGCCTTTCTGTGGGGCCGACCAGACAGTTGACGGCATGACCCGTGTGCTGGTACACGCCATTCAGTGAATCGGACGCCGCCGCGAACCCCGCGTGGGTCTTGGCCGTGTTCAACTCGGCCTTCGCCTGATCCAACGGGCTCATCGGCGCGGCGCTCGACCTCGTGGAATAGGGAGCCAGGATCAGGGCCAAAGCGGCGAGCGAGATGACGACGATGCGCATATCAGGTTCACCCCTCGACAAACGATCATGTACTTTCTAGAGAGTCATCATAGCAGGTTACGCAGCCGCTCACGATAAAGTTCTCGACAAATACAGCACGGGGCGAGGAGACCAGAATGGCGACGAAGCAATGGAATGCTCCACCTTCGATGGCGATCGATCCCAAGAAAAAGTACCAGGCCCGGATACAGACCGCGAGGGGCGCGATCACGGTCGAGCTGCACGTGCAGCATGCGCCGAAAACCGTGAACAACTTCGTGTTCCTGGCGGGTGAGGGGTTCTATGACGGCATCATGTTCCATCGTGTGATCCCCGACTTCATGATCCAAACCGGCGATCCGACCGGCACGGGGCGCGGGGGGCCCGGGTATCGCTTCGAGGACGAGACGAAAGGGAATCCAGCCCGGCACGAGACAGGCGTCATCTCCATGGCCAACGCCGGGCCGAACACCAACGGGAGCCAGTTCTTCATCACCCATGCTCCGCAGCCCCATCTGGACGGGAAACATACGGTGTTCGGGAAAGTCGTCGATGGACAGGATGTCGTGAACGCGATCCGGCAAGGCGATCAATTGACAAAGGTGGAAATCGACGAAGTTTAGACGACGAGTGCCTGGCCGTAGTCGCTGGTCCGGTCTAGGACTACCATCGTCTCGTGTACGGCGCGCGCGGCTTCCACGACCCAACGTTCCTGTTCGCTTGGCTCCTGCATGCCAAACGCGGTCATGATCGCCATCGCGTAAGGTCGGCGTGGAAGGAACACCACTCCCGCGTCACACTTGACCCGATCCATCCCGCCCGGCTTATTCGCCATCGGCACCGTCGCCGGCACCGCGACGTTGAACCACCCGCGCTTGGGCTTCTTGAGGATCGCCAGCGCCCGCTCGGCAACCCAAGGCGTCGGTTGACCGGCGAGGAGCCGCTCGAGCATCGCGACGCACTCGGCGGGCGTGGCGACGTTTTCGTCGTTGCGGGCAACCGCGGCCTGATCCTGCATCTTGCGGCGCAGCGTGGTGCGCGGGAGTCCCATCTCGCGTATGAGCGCATTGGTCGCGTCCATGCCGGCCAGGTCGATGCACACGTTCGTGGCGCTATTGTCCGAGACGATGATCATCAGGATGGCGACGTCAAGGATGGTGAGCTCCGGATCGCCCTCCAGGTAGGTGAGGACCCCGCTCCCGGGTACGCGCGCGGAAGGTTCGATCCGTATCCTCTTCGCGAGATCGATCTCGCGCCGCTCGGCGCGGCGCAGCAATTGCGTGAGGATGTGGATCTTGATCGTTGAAGCGGTGGGGAACAGGTCATCGGCCCCAATGGCGATGACCGCGCCCCGCGTGAGGTCCTTGATGTAGACGCCCGCCGTACCGGGGAATCCCGCGACGCGCCGGGTCACGTCGTGCTCAAGCCGCTGCCACAACGGTGCGCTCATGTTCTTGGACCCCTTTTCACCAGATACACGCGACGTCGAACGCGGCAAAAGCGCGATCCTCGGTGAGGAGCGGCACACCCTCGATCTGCGCTTGAGCGGCCAGCATCCGGTCAAAGGGATCACGGTGGGCCACGGTGAACGCACCCGCCCTCAGTGCGTGCTCAGAGGTCATCGGGAGTTCAATGCCTCCCAAGCGCTGCAGGTGGCGACGGTAGCCTGCGAGGACCGCTTCGGCTCCCGCGAGCCTGCCCAGGCGGTGCTTCGTGGCGATCTCCCAGGCCGACGCACTGGAGACGACGACGGTGTTTGCCTGGTCTTCGACGAGCGAGCGGGCCCGCCTAGAGAGTCGCTTTGGCTCCATGAGCGCCCAGAGGAAAACGTGGGTATCGAGGAGCAGGGTCAGCGCCACGCTGCGAGTTCCTCTTCGGGCAGAGGCTCGAAGAAGGATTTGGGCACGTGCCCCATGATGAATCCTAATACGCGCTTCCTGGGCGCCTCGTACGGCACGAGCTTGGCGAAGGGCTTGCCGTACTTGGCCAGCACGATCTCCTCCCCGGCTTTCACCCGATCCAGGAGTTCGGAAAGGTGCGTTTTGGCCTCGTAGACATTGACGATGCTGTCGCCCATCGACGGCACCTCCAATTCGAGTCTACTAGATTAGATCAACATGGTCAAGACTGCGCTCCCGCCAGCCGGTGCCACAAGAGGACAAACTGCTGAATCCACGCGGCCTCCGGCCCCGCCGATTGGGTGAGCGTCCACCAGGTCTGTGGCCGCCCGAGGTGGACAACCTTGGGATCGCCCAGAGAGATCCCCGCGAGACCGGCGATCACCCACTTGTGAAACGGCGGCTCCGGAAGGTCGGCCGCCGCCGCCATCGCCTGTCGAACCAGTTCGATCAATCGCTCATACCGTGCGTGTTCGTCACCGTAGTATGACACGAGGTTGAGGCGACCCTCCGCTGCGTCGTCGGCCTGATCGGTATACTCATCGAGCAACACCTGGAGCCGGCCGATGGCGGACAGATACGCGGCGGCGCACCGGCTGACGGCGAACCGGCCGGGATCCGGCTGGGCGGCGAGCCGAAACAAGGCGAACACCCCGAGCGGGGATCCGTACGCAGCGACGGTTTCCGGCCACGTGTGACCCTCATGCGCGAGCTCATGAGACCATCGCTCGAATGCCCGTTCCGCGTCGCTCTTCGAGTAAGTATGCCTGCGTTCTTGGAAGTCGATCAACAGCTTGGTGACCATGGTGATCGTCGGCGCCACGGCCGCGTAGCCTGCCATCTGGGCCACGGCGCCCCGGCACGCGCCCACCAGCGCGCCGAGGTACCCCCCGTCGTCCCTGTGCGGGTGGAAGTCGTAGTAACCGCCTCGGGCGCGCCCGGGATCCACCGCGTCAAGCAACGCTCCGTGCAGGCGATGATGGTCGTCGGCGTCGAGTTCGTCGGCGGAGTCGCCGATCGTATCGAGATAGTCGGCAATCGCCTGAAAGGCCACGCTTGCGGTGATCACCGCGTCAGGCGCCTTGAGACCGGTGGCGTACACGGCGGCGCCTTCATAGTGGAAGCGAGCGGCCCGGATGGTGGTCACCGCCTGGTGCCTGAGGACTGGGTGTGGGATTGCGTGGGCGCGGGGCAGCCAGTACGTCGCCACCTGCCGGCGGCTCTGCATCAACGCGCCGAGCACATACATCGCCGAAAGACGCAGAAAGTGGAGGCGGTCGATCGTGAAGAGCCCGGCTTCCTGAAGCACACTAATCGAGTTTCTTGTCGCGGGATCGAATTCCTGTCCTAAGGGTATGGGTGCACGCGCCTCGCAGAGGGGTTCGCTGGCTCGGCTCGAAGCGTGTTGCACGATGTCGGCCGCCCTTGTCCACCTAGAGCGTGTTTCGCACGTGTTCGAGGCAGGTCTCGTCAAGGCGCTCGGCGACGTGACGCTGACGATTGGTCACCAGGAACTCGTCGCCGTCCTGGGGGCGAGCGGGAGCGGGAAGTCCACGCTCCTACACGTGTTGTGCGGGTTGCTCGCGCCGACCTCCGGACGCGTCGTGTTTGAAGGGATGGTGCCACCCGGGCAGCGGGCGTGGGCGCGCCTGCGCGCCACGCGGATCGGGTTCGTGTTCCAATCGATCCACCTGCTGCCCACCTTGACCGCGCTCGAGAACGTCCAGGTGCCCATGTTCGGCGTCATCAAGCGTGAGACAGATCGCATCAAGCGCGCGGCCGGGCTCCTCGAACGGGTGGGACTGCGCGACCGGATGCGCCATCTTCCCGGCCAGCTTTCGGGTGGTGAGCGGCAGCGAGCCGCGATTGCCCGGAGTCTTGCCAACACCCCCACGCTCGTGCTCGCCGACGAACCGACCGGCAACCTCGATTCCGAAAGCGCCGCCGGCGTGCTCGATCTCTTCACAGAGTTGCACGCCACGGAAGGCGTGACGCTTGTCGTGATCACGCACGACCTGGACGTCGCCCGGCGGTGCCGGAGGTTGGTGCGCGTGGCAGACGGCCGGCTCGTGAGCGACACCATCGTCGAGGGAGCCGGGTCGTGAAGTTTTTGATTCTCCCGGTACGGAACATCACCCGGCGGCCGATCAGATCAGCGTTGACGGCCGCAGGGATTGCCGTTGCCATTGCCAGCTTCGTCGCCCTGACAGGCATGTCGCGGGCGCTCGAAGGCGGGTGGGTGCGGAGTCTGGTCGAGCGAGACACGCACCTCATGGGGTTGCGAAAGGGTGCGGTCGAGATCCTCACCACTACACTCGACGAGAACCTGACCGGGCCGATGAAGCAGGTGAGCGGCGTCAAAGACGTCGCCGGAGAGCTTGTCGATCTGGTCACGCTCCCGACGGGCCAGGCGGTGCTGATGACCGGATGGCCGGCAGGGAGTTTTCTCTGGCAGACGCTCCCGCTGCGGGACGGTCGCGTGCCGGCCGCCGATGATGAGCGGTGGGTCGTGATCGGGGAACCGATGGCCGCCCACCTGGGTGTCGGTGTGGGCGACACGCTGTCGATTCGCGGCGCGCCGTTCACGGTGGCCGCGATCTCCAGACCAAAGGCCGTGCTGAACAGACACGCGGTGGTGGCGCCGCTGCGCGCGATGCAGCGTCTCTTGGATCGACCCGGCCGGGTGACCGTGTTTAACGTGCGGCTCGAACGCCCGGACGATCCCGCGGCGGTGGCCCGCGCGCGCGCGCAGCTGAGCGTGATGTTTCCGGACGTGACCTTCACCGAGAGCGGAGCCGTTGCCGAGCAAAACGAGATTCTCGGCATGCTGCGCGCCGTCGCCTGGGGGACGTCGACCATTGCGCTGCTGATGGGGTTGATGGCCGTCCTGAATACGCTGTTGATGGCGGTCACTGAGCGAAGCCGGGAGATCGCGTTGCTGTCGGCCATGGGGTGGCCGCAAGCACGCGTCCTCTGGTTGATCCTGCTCGAAGGGCTCGTGCTTGCGCTGGTGGGGTCGGGTGTGGGCGCGGCGCTCGGCCTCGGCGCGCTCCAGGGTATCAGCCGGCACCCGAGCATGCGGGCGTTCCTGGAAATCCAGGTTGGCCCCAGGGTGATCTGGGAGGTCGTGGCGGCCGGCGTCGCGTTGGGCGGGTTGGGCGGGTTGTATCCGGCCTGGCGGGCCGTCCGGCAGCCGCCCGCCGAGGTTCTCCAGCGCGAATGACATGCACTCATATCTGGTGACCAGCCTGTTCCTGACGGCACTCTGTCTGGCCGGTCTCTGGCTCGTCCCGCGGCATCGGACGCCCGCTCTGCTCAGCGCGGTGCTCGGCGTTCCTGGCGCCGCGTACTCGCTCGTCTTTGTGCCCACGTATTGGAATCCCGTCCGGATCCTCGCGCTGCCAATTGGCATCGAAGACGTGCTGTTCTCCTTTGCCAACGGCGGGCTCGTGTGGCTCCTCGTGGCCGTCTGGACACCCGGCATCCGGGTGAGCATCGACGCGGCGACAGTGGCGAAGCGATGGCTGGCGGTGACGGCGGCTTTTACGCTGCTGCTGGTCGTCATCGCGCGCGCGGGCGTTCCCGTGATGCATGCCGGTCTGGTCGGCGCCGCCGTCATTTTTGGAGCGCTGCTTTGGCTTTGCCCCGCATACTGGCCGCTCGCTGTGCGGGGCGCGATCGCCTTCACCATTCTCTACGGAGCGATCCTGTTCGGGAGCCTGCAGCTCTGGCCGGGCGCGCTGTCCCAGTGGAACACACGGGTGCTGAGCGGGATCGTGTTTCTCGGTGCGCCGGTCGAAGAGGTGGTCTGGGCGCTGGCGTACGGCGCACTCTATCCCGTCGTGATGGCGTTCTTCCTCGACGCGCGCATGTCTCACCGCCGGTAGGCGACCCGCCAGATCGTGTTGTTGCCGTCCTCCGTGACAAGCAGCGAACCGTCGCGCATCACGGCCACGCCGACCGGGCGTCCCCACACGCTGTTGGCGTCCGCCACGAACCCCGTCAGAAAATCCTCATAGACGCCCGTCGCGCGGCCATCGCGCACGATCACGCGGACCACCTTGTACCCCGTCCGCGTTTCACGGTTCCATGACCCGTGGAGCGTCACGAAAGCGTCGCCCCGATATTCCGCGGGAAACTGATTGCCGTCGTAGAAGACGATCCCCAGCGTCGCAGAGTGAGCCTGGATCAACACGTCGGGCACCGTGACGGCGCCCCGCAGATCGGGACGGGCACCCCTGAGCCGCGGGTCTTCGTTGGCGCCGATGTAGTACCAGGGCCATCCGTAGAACGCGTCTTGCTGGACACGCGTGGCGTAGTCGGGCGGTACGTTGTCACCGAGATGGTCGCGCTCATTCACCACACACCAGAGGCTGCCGGTCCCCGGCTGAATGGTCACGCCCGAACAGTTGCGGAGTCCTGTCGCATAGTTCCGAATCTGGCGCCCATCCGGATCAAACACCCGGACCACGGCGCGATTCTCCTCACTGCCCCACGCGGCGCCGCGGCCGTGCGTGGCCTCGAAGGTCCGAATGTCCTCTGCGCTGCGGGATGCCAGTCCCCCGGCGACGTTTGATGCCGATCCCACGGCGACGAACAGCCGGCTCCCGTCGGGCGCGACGGCGAGGTCGCGCGTCCAATGTCCGGAGGCTGGGATGTTGGCGATGATGACCTGCGCGGGCCCGCTCGCCTTCAGATCGCCGTTGGTGTACGGGTATCGGACGACCTGGTGCGTTTCGCCCACGTAGACGAAGCGCGGGTTGTCGGCGGGGTGGAACGCGATCCCGTACGGCCTTGATAGATTTTCCGCGAAGATCTCCTGCTGCGCGGGTCTGGCGGCGCCATCGGGGGCGCGGAGAACGCGAATGCGGCCGGCGCCGCTCTCCGCGACAAAGATATCGCCGTTGGGGGCGCGACGAACGACGCGTGGCACGCTAAGCCCGGTGGCGTAGACATCCACGGTAAACCCGGCGGGTACGCGCGGTGAGGTGTTTTCAGGACGCTGGACAACTCTGGGACCCGCCCGCACATCGGCATTTTCGGCTTCGGTCGCGTTCTTGGGTGGCGGGAGGTCGTTCGGGCTGATGTGACGCTGCACTCCCGGAGCGTCGGTTCGCCAGTCCCCAAAGGCGGTCGTTCCGGTGCGGATCTGAGCATCGGACGTCATGGTGAGCAGCACCACGCTCAGGGCCACCATGCACGCGAGCACATACACAAGCGAATTGCGCATTGGAGTTCGCCTCCTACCGTGCAGTCTCTCGGGCACCCTGCGCCCGGCGCATCAGCGCTGCGCCGGTCAGCGTACACAGTGCCGAGATCGTCAGGATGACTTTGGAACCCACCACGGGGAGAAGCAGGCCGCTCAATATCGGCGCGATCACACCGCGTACGCCGACCAGCGTATTGTAGATGGCCACGTAGTGGCGGATTTGGCCAATCGGCGCGTATTGGAAGACACCCTGCAGCCAGCCCAGGTCGATGCCCGCTGAGGTGAGGCCGTCCGTCACCCCCGCTGCCAGCGCCATCCACGGCGTGGTGGCGACCAGGTAGATCAACGGCGTCATGGTGCCGACTACGAAGACCGGGACCACGGCGTGGGTGGCCGGCCTGCGATCCATGAGCCGTCCCCAGTAATAGTAGGCGACGATCGCGGTCGCGGAGGTCGTCGCACCGAGCAGGCCGACCTGGAAGTTGCTCGCGTGGAGCACGTCGACCAGCAGGATGGGTATGACGGGCGCCATGAGCCAGACGCCAAATCCAAACACGAAGAACCCGGCGAGAAACCGCAAAAAGGGACGATCGGTCCGCAGGAGGTGCCAGGTGTCCGTGAGGGTGCTCGGCGCCTGCCCTGTGTCGGACACTCGCATCTGCTTGAGCATGAACGGGCTGATGATGCCGAAGAGCGCGGCAGCCGCGAACACCCATTGAAACGGCACTTCTTGCAGGACGCGCCCGCCGACAAAGGCCGTCACCGCCCAGACGAGGGCCATCCACGCGCGCACGAACGCCACGATTCGAGCGCGGACCTCTTGCGGGTACGCCTCGCGGATCACCTGGGCGTACGCGAGACTGCCGATCGAGGTGACGGTGTACTGCAGAAGAATCAGGCCCACATAGGGTTCCGGCGCGTGGACCAGCGGCAACAGCAACAAGAGCCCCCGCCCGGCGACCTGCGTGCGGATGATCATGTGCAGGGAGGGCGTGCGGTGAATGGCGTTGGCCCACCAGAGCGAGCCAAGCAGGCCAATCGAGGGAGCCGCGACGAGCAGCGAGACTTCTAGCGGCGAGGCACCGAGGCGTCGGCCCATGACGGGCACAAACGGGACAGTGAGGCCGGCGAAGACCCCAAAGAGGATTGCCGCTGTGAGATCCGCCTTGACGCTCGGTCGAATCGCGGGAGGCACCCACCGGAGAACGCGATCCCACACGGTCAGCGCACGATCACGACCGCGGCCGCCTGCGTCCTTCATGGGTGAGCGTCAACGTGAGGAGGCTTCCCGGCACCGGCAGCAGGCTCACCACCGTCAAGACCGGGATAATCCCAAAAATCTGGGCCAGCGCGCCCACCGTCCCGACCAGCAGACCACCCATGCCCATCCCCAGGCCCATCATCAGCCCCGCGGCCGTGCTCGCGTGGGTCGGAAGCAGGCTTTGTGCCTCCACGGTGACAAGCGAGGACGAACCGAACAGGGCGCCGCCCCCCAGCGCCAGCAGGACGATCGACGCCGGCCCGGTGCCGAGAATCCCTCCTAGGAAGAACGGCGTGGCGAGGAGGAACGAGACGAACAACACCCGCCGCCGGCCATAGCGATCAGACAGATACCCCGCCGCCATGCCGCCCAGGGCCCCGGCAAAGACCATCGCCGTGATCGCCGCCGCGCCCGTGGTCGCAGGTGCGCCGCGTGCCCGATACAGGAACGGCAGCAGCGCCAGCATGCACTGGACAACCAGCGAACGCGACAAGACGAGACCCATCAGCCGGATCAACCCGCGGCGGTTCTGACGCAGGGCCGACCGCAGGCTCTCCGGGCTTCCCGAGGCGCCCGCTCGCTGCGGCGTGCGCAGGTGCCAGGGGACGGCCCGCAGCAGGACGAGGGCCATGATCAACCCGGGGATCGCGGTCACGGCTACCCACGGCAGCCCGGCGCGCACTGCGATGTACGCGGCGATGAGCGGGCTCAGGGCCTGTCCGGTCTGGCCCGCCATGATGTACGTCGCAAACCGAGTGCCCTTACGCTCGCCCGAGAGTTGGTGCACCAGCCCGGCCGACTGTGGATGGAACGCGGCGATGCCGAAACCATAAAGGAGGCTCAGGAACGCGAGCGCCGAGTATGATGGCGCCACGCCGAGCAGCGAGGAACCCAGCACCGTGCTGGCGAGTCCCACCACGGCGACCGAGCGGAGCCGCGCGCTGTCGGCGAGATACCCGAACACGGGTTGCAGGATCGATCCGCTGATCGTGGAGATCGACACCAGCAGGCCGGCCTGCGCGAGGCTGAAGTGGTGGGCGTCGGCCAGAAGCGGAAGCAGCGCGTTGAGGAAGTTGACGTACAGGTCGTTGGCAAAGTGCGCAAACATCAACCAGCCAAGCGCACCCGATGCCGCGATCAGGGGCGCCGCGGATGTCGCGGATCTCTCCAGGGATGCCGCCCCCGCGGGGTTGGCGCTGTCGGTATCGAATCCCATAGACGTCTACTCTGATCTCTTCTGCGCGGGGTCACCCTCTCTCCTTGGGGATACTGTGCGGATCGTCGGGAGGTTGTGTCGTCGCATGATCACCTTCGACCATTTGCTTACGGCGCCGTCGTTCTTTCAGAATCCCTATCCGACGTATGATCTCATGCGCGAGCAGGCGCCGGTCGTTCGGAGCGAGGCCTGGGGTGGATGGGTGCTGACGAGGTACGCGGACGTGGTCGCCACCCTGCGCGATCACCGGCGTTTCTCAAACAAAGGTCGAGTCGACCACATGTTGGCTCACGTGCCTGAACACGCGCGGGCTGAGGCCGGCACCCTCGAGGCGCACTTTGCCGCCAACCTGGCGCACGCCGACCCACCGGATCACACGCGCATGCGCGCGCTGCTCAATCGCGCGTTTACACCCCGGCAAATGGAGAAGATGGTACCGCGCGTGCAGGCCGTCGTCGACGCGCTGCTCGATCGTGTGGACGCGCGTGGGGACGGCCGGATGGACGTGATCGCCGACCTGTCCTTCCCGCTGCCGGCCACCATTATCGCTGAGATGATCGGCGCGCCGGGCGACGACAGCATGCAGTTCCAGGACTGGGCGAACGGCGTGAACCAGTTATTCAGCAGTGTGGGCCGCGCGACGGCGGGACAGGTCGCGACGGCCCAGCAGCACGTGGAGGGTATTCGCGCCTACACGCTGCAGCTTGCCCATCGCCGCCGCGACGAACCGCAGGACGACCTGATGACGATGCTGATGGAGGCCGTGAATCAGGGGACCCTCAGCCTGGACGAGCTCGTCTCGACCGTTGTCACACTGTTCATCGCCGGGCATGAGACGACGACCTACACGCTGGCGAACGGCGTCCTGGCCCTGCTGCGTCACCCTACGCAGCTTGACCTGCTGCGCGCGCATCCGGACCTGATGGAATCTGCGGTCGAGGAGATCTGGCGGTACGATACGCCGGTCCAGCGCGGTTGGAAACTCGCGACTGAGGATGCCGAGATCGACGGACACGGCATCCGAGCAGGCGAGCTCGTCCTGCCCATGCCGGGCGCCGCCAATCGCGACCCGGCGCAGTTTCCGGAACCTGCCCGGTTCGACGTGACGCGCAAGGATAACCGCCACGTGGCGTTCGGATATGGCATTCACTTTTGTATTGGCGCGCCGCTCGCCCGCGTTGAGGTCCCGGTCGCCCTGGCAAGCCTCCTGCGGCGGTACCCCGATCTCCATCTGGCCACGGACGCGCTCGAGTGGCGACATGATGTCGCTATGAGGGGGCCCGTTCGATTGGAGCTGCGTTACTAGGCGACGGGTGACGGTTTGGACGAGGTGGCGGCGGGTACGATGAGCGCCGAGTGTGCCGCGGTCCCGGTTTCTTCGAGCAGACTCCCTGCCGATTCGGCATCCTGTGGATATGCGAAGTAGTGACCCTGTCCGTACGTGCAATCCAGCTCCTGGAGGAGCGCCACCTGGTCCGCCCGTTCGACGCCTTCGGCGACCACGTCCAGCCCGAGGGTGTTGGCCAGGCTGGTGATGGCGCGCAGGACCTGAGAGCCGTCCGACGACGACGTGTCCAGCTCAGCGACGAAGGCACGATCGATCTTGACCACGTCGATGGGGAACCGCTGGAGCAGACTGAGCGACGAGTAGCCTGTCCCGAAGTCGTCGATCGCCACCCGAAGCCCCATCGCGCGTAGGGTGGCAAGGGTCCGCGCCGCGTCCTCGGCATCCTCCATGATCGCGCCCTCAGTGATTTCGAGCATCAACCGTGACGGCTCCAGCTGCGACTCCTGAAGCAAGCGAGTGACATTCTGGACGAGGTCGGCGTGCGCGAGTTGACGGCGCGAGAGATTGACGCTGATCCATAGCGGCGACCGCGTGGGATACGTGGCCCGCCATTGACGCAACTGGCGCCAGGCCTCGCCCAGGACCCACTCGCCGATAGGGATGATCAGTCCGGTCTCCTCGGCGACCGGGATGAACTCACTGGGCAGAACGGTGTGTCCCTGCGGATAGTTCCAGCGGGCCAGCGCCTCGAAGCCCACCACTCTGCCGGTCTGGAGGAGCACGATCGGTTGATAGACGAGGCTGAACTCCTTGCGGTCGAAGCTGCGCCGCATGGCGGTTTGCATCTGGAGCGTCTTCAGCACTTCCTGCCGCATCTCTTCGTCGAACACCTGGTAGGTGCCCCTGCCGGAGTTCTTGGCACGATACATAGCGGTGTCCGCGTTTCGCAGCAGTGTCTCCGGCTCGGCGTTTTCCTGTGGGGCGACCGCGATCCCCAGGCTCACCGTGATGAACACTTCCTGCCCACGCAGGTGGAAAGGGTGTTCGAGCCGCTGCTTGATGCGTTCGGCTACGAGGACGGCGTGACGCGCCCCGGGCAGGTCTTCGAGCAGCATGCCGAACTCGTCGCCGCTGAGCCGGGCGATCGTGTCACCCTGACGCACGCACGTCGTCAGCCGACGGCCGAGGTCCGCCAGCAGTTGATCTCCGGCGCTGTGGCCAAAGCTGTCGTTGAGGAACTTGAACCGGTCCACGTCCATGAAGACGACGGCAAACCCCGACGCATTCTTGCGACCGGCGCGGTCCACGACATGACGGAGCCGGTCCATGAAGAGCGTCCGGTTCGGTAGTCCGGTGAGCGGGTCGTGGATGGCGCTGGACTGAAGCTTTTCGGTCATCTTCCGCAGGCTGCCGGTCATTTGATTGAAGGACGTCGCCAGGACTTCCAGCTCGTCGTTGGTCCGTATGGTGATTTGCGTGTCGAGATTCCCGTCCGCCACGGCGCGGGTCCCGGCGATCAGCATGGCGATGGGGCGTGTGATGGTTCGCACGAGCACGTAGGTGAACGCCGCCGCCCCCAAGAGACCGAATCCGATCCCAAAGGTGAGGCGGTTGTTGGCGGTCATGGTGGTCACGATCGCCCCGAACATGATCAGAAGCCAGCAGACGATCAGGAGGATGAACTTCCCGTGCAGACCGATACGAAGGAGAAATCTGCGGTGAATAGGATCCGACGCTCCCGGTGTACCGACCGTGGCCAATCCCCGAGCCTCCAACCCTGCTGATCGCGAGAAGTGTTAGTCTCGTTCGAGGTTTTGCAGGGATGACCGCAGCTTCTGCCGTGAGCCCATGCCCCAGGCCAATGCATCGGCGTTGTACCGGCCGATGTGCAGCAGCGCCTGGCGGACCCGTTCCACGGCCTTGAGCGCTTCAGTGTCATCTGTCTGCTTCGCGGAGGCCTCAATGGCCTGGAATTCCGTGAACAGGCGGGCGCCTCCGCCAATGAGGATCTCCTCCAGCAGCGCATGGACTTGTGAGGCATCGAGACGGCCGGCCTCGGCGAGGACCGGCACCACGCTCTCAGGCGTTTGTCGCAGTTCCCACGCAATGAGGACGTCGGCGTACACCTCGATCAGGTCTTCGAGGTGCTGGAGCTGGTCGAACAAGAGCAGATGAGCCATCCGGGCTCCCCCGATCTGTTCCATCGTGTTGTCTACAGCTTGCTGAGCAGCACCGCGGCCTCGTCGGCCTGCGGCCCCGTCCGCGCCAGTTCGATCACTTTCTCGAGTATCGGTCGGGCCTCGGCTTGTCGATCCGATCGGATCAGCGCCCGGGCGAGCCACAGATTAGCCTCCGGCGACCGCGGATCAAGGCTCACGGCTTCCCGGAACCGTCCCACCGCGGGCCCGAACCACCCTTTGTTGTAGAGTTCGATCCCCTCGCGCATGACGGTGTCGAAGCGCTTATGTCCACTGGAGCTCGCTTTCGTCGGCTGGGCGCGCGGTGTCTGAGCGATCTTCGGCTGCTGCAGCCTGACCGTCACGGCCTGGTTTCCCTCCGAGCCCACGGTCAGAACGCCGCGCCAGATCCGGTTGTCCTTCTGCGCCACGATGGTCAGCACGTCACCGGGTTTGCCCTCAAGACTCAACGGTGTCGTGCCGCGCAATTCCCCGTCGACGGTCACACGAGCGCCGCTGGGCTCTGACTGGAGGAGCACAGTGGTGACGCGGACCGGGTCTTGCGTCCTGACAGGCGCCGGCGCCCCGATCGCCACGTTCCCGGGTCGCCCCTTGGCCGCGGGGGTATCGGAGGCTGGTGTGGTCTTCACCCGCAAGACGAGCGAGGCCGCCCCGATCAGCACGACGAATCCCGCTGCCGTCAGGGCCGGCAACAGCCGGGCCGCGCGCGTTCCGCGCTTGCCCGCCGGCCCGGTCTGAACAACTTCGGTGGCCGCGATTGGTTCCGGCGCGTCATCCGGGACGGTCCGGTGGAGGGGTGCGTCAGCCGGATCCACGTTTGACGGCATCGCCGAGGCGGCCGGTATGGAAGGGAGCGCGGTCGCGGCCGGCGTCTCCGACGCCACACGCACGGTTGGCCGTTCCTGTGGACGCGGCATCTCTGGCTGCGCGACACCTGCCTGAGCGCCACTCTGCCGGATGAACTCCATGACCTTCGCGGTCCTCGGGGCATCGGGATCGCGGTCCGTGTGGAGCTGCATCGCCGCTGTGGAGAGCTGGAGGGCGTGCTCGAGGTCGAAGTGCGGTGACGCTTGGTCGAGGCCGAGCGTCCCCCTGCTCTCGGACCAGCGTTCTCGCACTGCGATCGCCTGATGACGAAGGGCGATGATGATCGCGCGGCGGGTCCGCTCGAGGAAGGTTGTCTCCCAGTCGGAGAGCCCACCGGCCCCCGCCTCAGCGAGTGAGGCCCGTAAGGCGAGGAACTCCCGATGGAGCGCAAATGCGCGGTCGACCTTGGGAGTACGGTCGCCAAGGACAAGCACCCGGGCTTCCCGGTATGCTCGAGCAAGTTGATCGGTGAACAACGCCGACTTTGACATATG
>JBGQGY010000049.1:0-23170 GCA_041497675.1 bacterium
CCCAGGCTTCCAAGGTGGTGACGATCCACTCAGCCGCCGCCCGGCGGTCGGCCGAACCCGACCATCGTCGCGGGTACTTCGTCGCGAGCGTTTCGGCGTGCGCCCAGGCCCTGCGCACCTAGAACTGCGGCGTCCCCGACCATGCGCTCGGACCTGCATACGCCTCGCCGAGATCAGGCAGGCGCCACAAACCGGCCAAGGCCGACGCAACAAGCAGGAACAGCCACACCCTAGACCTTGGCATCAGGAAGCCGCGTTGAGTCTCGAGAGGACTTCCTCGGCCACGCGGTGTCCGGATTCGATGGCCCCATCCATGTAGCCGTTCCACACGCGTGCCGTCTCCGTCCCGGCCCAGTGGATTCTCCCGACAGGAGCGCGCAGAACGTCTCCATAGGCAGTGAGGACTCCGGGCGGCAAGATCCCTGTGTAGCACCCTCCAGACCAGGGCTCCGAGGACCAATCTTTGTCGATGTAGTGGTCGGGCTTCGCCGCCTTGGAGCCAAACACGCTGACGAGGCACCCGATGACGGCGCGCCTGCGGTCTTCGGCGGATCGACGGCTCCACGTCCGGGCCTGCGCGCCGAGGATGAAGGCGAGCAGCGCGCCCGGCGACCCGGTTTCGGGGCTGTCATCGACGACGAGGGTCACCGGCCCCTGGTCCGACATGGCTTCTCCAGAGCACCCTTCGTCCCGCCAAAATGGCCGATCGTAGAACGCGACGCTCTTGATCACCGAGCCCATCGGCACCCGCTGCACCATCTGATCGCGGGCGGCGGGCATCGGTGGGTCATAGTGGATCCGCCCTGCCAAGGTGGGTGGGACGGCGACGACGACGTACTGGGCCTCGTGCGTGCCGAGATCCGAACTCACGCGCACCCGATCCCCGACCTGCATGATGGCCCGCACCGGAGCGCTACACCGGACTCGATCCCCCAGCCGTTCGGCAAGGCGGATGCTGAGCGATTGTGCGCCTTCGGTGAACCGGGTTTGCTGGGCTCCATCAGTGGTTTGCGTGAGCCTGAGCAGCCCGCCACCCGAGTGGAGGTAGAAAAGGAAAAAGAGAAACGAGATGTCTGCCGGCTCGGCCGCAAACACCGCCCTGACGGCGACATCGACGATCGAGCGCGTGGCGGATGTCGCGACCGAAGCCAGCTTCCAGCTCTCGACGGTCATGGCGTCCCATTCGGCGGCGCGCTTCGCTGTATGCGGGGCCTCGAGGGGAACCTGGCTGCACCACGCTCCAAGGTGTCTGATCATCTTGTGAAGAGAGAGCAGGCTGAGCAGCGGGAGTGAAGGGATCGCGCTGCTGTAGGACGTCGTACGTCCCGCGATAGACAGGATCTTACGCCCAGTCGTGAACTGCTCAAACGTGTGGACGCTAAGCTCGGCTGCCAGAGCGGCCACCCGATCCTGAGTAGGACCAATCCACTGTGCCCCAAGATCAATGGTGTCGCTGGCGGGTGTGCGGTGGGAGAGTGTTCGCCCTCCGACCCGGTCGCGGGCTTCCAAAACAAGAACACGCACCCCGTTGCCGCTCAGGATACGGGCGGCGGTGAGGCCGGCAAGACCGGCACCGACCACCATGACGTCGACGTCCTTCTCCGACATGGTCGGCTCCTCTGCCGCGACGGCAGATAACCCTCACGCGTGAGCTGGTTGAACTCTGTCCCGCGAGTGGTGACGGGGTTCGAGAGGTCGCGGATTGATACCTCTCGAATTCCCGTCGGCACGATGGCGCGCCCGCACGCCACCTGGTCGCGGCACATCACCCGCATCCCCGCCGAGCGGGCCGCGCCGATCTCCGAGGCCGAAGTCGCGGCGCTCGTCCAACGAGCGGCGGCCGCCCGCCGCCACGTGAAGGTTATTGGCGGCGGTCATTCTTTCAGTGACATCGGTCTGACTGACGGCGTGCTGGTGACGTTGGACCGGATGCGCGCCGTCGTGCACCTGGACGCGGCCCGCCATCGCGTGACCGTCCAGGCCGGCATCCGCCTCCACGAGCTGATCGCCGCGCTCGCGTCGCGGAACCTGGCGCTGCCGATCCTCGGCTCAGTCACCACACAGAGCATCGCCGGTGCGATCTCAACGGGCACGCACGGGTCAAGCCTCCAGCACCGGAATCTGGCGAGCCTCGTCTGCGGCATGCGTCTCGTCACCGCGCGCGGCGATGTGCTGCAGTTGGATGAGCCCGACGATCGCCTGGCCGGCGCCAGGGTCGGCCTCGGCGCCCTCGGGATCATCACAGAGGTGACGCTCCGTTGTGAACCTCTGTTTACGCTGGTCGAGGAAGCGCGCCGGGTTCCAGTGGACCAACTCATTCGCGACCTCGACGCGATCGCGCGCAGCGCGGAGTATGTGAAGATCTGGTGGCTCCCCACGCTCCCCTTTGCAAACGTCTACCGCTACACGCGCACCGACCGGTCCCCGACGACGAGCAGCCTGCGGCGCTGGGTCGACGAAGCCATCGTCAATCGATTCCTGTTTGCCGCGCTGCTCGCGATGTCGCGGCGCTGGCCGCGGCTCACGCCGGCCATCAACCGAGCCGTCGGCGCCACGTACCTGCGAGAGTCGCGCCGTGTGGGCCGCTATGACCAGGTGCTGACGGTCGCGATGCCGCCCGTGCATCGCGAGACGGAGTACGCGGTCGCCTTGGCGCGCGCATCCGAAGCGCTGGACCGCGTGCGCGCGCTCATTCAACACCAGCGGCTGCGCGTCAATTTCGTCATGGAGATACGTTTTGTGAAAGGCGATGATGCGTGGATGAGCCCGACGTACGGACGCGACAGCTGCCAGATCGGCGCCTACATTGCCGACGGGAGCGACCGGGAGGCGTATTTCACAGGTTTCGAACGGATCATGCACGCGCTCGGGGGCCGCCCGCATTGGGGCAAAGAGCACAACATCACACCTGAGCAGGTCAGCGCGGTCTTTCCGATGGCCGATCGGTTTCTCACCCTGCGGGGACAGCTCGACCCCGATGGGGTCTTCGACAATGCCTGTCTCCGGCGCGCGTTTGGCTAGTTCGCCACGACCAAGACCGTGAACCGCCTCGCGCCGACGCCGGGCTGTGAGGGTCTCTGATAGACAAACGTGAGACGCGCGGCCTTGACGCGGCCGACGTCACCAACGCGGAAGAGCAGCACCTGCGTGATCTCGGACCTGCGCACCCCCGTGCCCGGCTCCGTCCGCTCACCGATCAATCGAACGAGCGGGCTGCTCTCGGCAAGAGCCCAGCGGAATCCCGCGCCGGTATTCGAGGCCAGACAGACGGCCAACGTATCGCCGGATCTCACCTCGACCCGGCCGTTGTTGAAGCTCTCATCGATCGTCACGGTCCTGGCCGTCCCACCGGCTCGCCCGACCGTCACGAGCAGGCGGTAGCGATCCGCCGCGTCGACACCGAGCATGGACGGCTTCCGATAGCTCAGCGTCAGCCCGACCCCTCCGCTGCTCACGGCGCGAAACGTCAGCACCTGAGCCCCCGCGGCACCGGCCCCGCCAATGCCGCGCTCCGTCACCTGCCCGGCGAATCGGAGCACCTGGGGATTATTCTGTCCGACGAACCAACTGTAGTTGGTATTGGGATTCGAGGGCAGGCGGACTAACAGCGTATCGCCGACATTCAGCCTGACGCTCCCGTTGTTCGCCTCCTTGCCCACCACGATGGCTTTGGCAAAGGCCGTCGCGTCGGCCGCGGCGATGACCGCGGCGGCCAGGGCAACTGTCAAGAGGGATCTCCATCCCGTACGCATGGACTCTGCAGTACTATATGCCCATGACCACACTCTATGTCGCCATGGAGGATGCCCTGCTGGTCGCGCGCGAACGCGGGGGCGGGTGGACCACGGAGCATCATCTGGAAGACAAGGCGCTCGAGTGCGTGGCCGTCGACCCCGGCCGCCCCGAGCGCATCTACGTGGGTACCGAGGACCAGGGGGTGTGGCGAACAGCGGACGGCGGCCGCGCGTGGACGCCCGCGGGGAAGGGCATCGCCTGGGCGCAGGTCACCGCGGTCACTGTCGCGCCAGGCGAGAGCGGATGCCCCGGCACGGTCTACGCTGGGACAGAGCCGAGCGCGGTGTTCCGCTCGACGGACGGCGGCGACACGTGGACAGAACTCAAAGGGCTGACCGGCCTGCCCTCAGCATCCACTTGGAGTTTTCCTCCACGGCCCGAGACTCACCACGTGCGATGGATCGGGGTCGATCCTCACGACGCGCGTCACCTCTACGTCGCGGTTGAAGCCGGCGCCCTGGTCCGATCCCTTGATGGTGGAGACACCTGGCTTGATCGCGCGCCGGACGGGCCGTATGACACCCACACGCTGGCGCTGCACCCGCGCGTGCGCGGGCGGCTCTATTCGGCCGCTGGCGACGGGTATTATGCGAGCCGTGACGAGGGCCGCAGCTGGGAGAACAACGAGTCGGGTCTGCGCCACACGTACCTGTTCGGGGTTGCGGTCGATCCCGCGGATCCGGAGAGAGTGGTCGTGTCTGCGGCCTCAGGCCCCGGGCGCGCGTACTCGGCGTCGAGTGCGGCGTCGTTCATCTACGTACGGAACGGCGGCGGCGCCTGGGAGCCCGTTCGCGACGGACTTCCCGATCCGAAAGGCACCACGATCAGTTTCCTGGCGACTGGACCACACGAGCCGCACGTGATCTACGCCGCCAACAACCGCGGGGTCTTACGGTCGAACGACGCCGGCACGACATGGGAGCGTCTCGACCTGCCGTGGCCGGAACGGTTTGTCCAACAGTCGGTGCAGGGGCTCGTGCTCGGTTCGGGAGGCTAGTGCGGCCGGCCTACGATGATCCCCTCGGGATCGACCGTCAGACGCACCGTCGCTCCCATCTGCAGCCGCGCTGGAAACCCCAACGACCACATCGTCAGCCGCAGGGCTCGTTCTACCGTGGGCACCTGCACGTCCACCCGCATCACGGCGCCCACGTACTCCACGCCCAGCACCACGCCTTCCAGCACGCCGGTCCCGGACGCCGCCTCATGGGCCACTCTGACCGCCTCGGGTCTGATGCACACCCACACAGGGCCGGGCGGCACGCCGGCTGCGCCTCGCACCGGGAGCCGTACGCCGGACCCTACTGTCACCCAGGCCTGCTGCTGCTCGTACCCGAGAACGCCGTTCAAGACGGTTCCCTCGCCGACAAAGCCTGCCACGAACTGCGTCGCCGGACGCCGGTAGATCTCATCGGGCCGCCCGACCTGCTCCAGAAGTCCCTGGTTCATGACCCCCACCCGGTCCGACAAAGAGAGGGCTTCCTCCTGGTCGTGGGTCACGTAGATGGTCGTGATGCCCACCTCCCGCTGCAGCCGCTTGATCTCTGCCCGGACCTCCACGCGCAGCTTCGCATCCAGGTTGGAGAGCGGCTCGTCCAGCAATAGCAGCCGGGGCCGGATGGCCAGCGCGCGCGCCAGCGCCACGCGTTGCATCTGGCCGCCACTGATGGCGCCGGGCATCCGATCCGCCAGCGCTTTCATGCCTACCATCTCCAGCGCGGCGAAGACGCGCTGCCGCATCTCGGCCTCGGGCAGCCGGCGGATCCGCAGCCCGTAGGCCACGTTGTTGTACACCGTCATGGTTGGGAAGACCGCGTAGCTCTGGAAGACCAGCCCGATGTTCCGCAACTGCGGCGGCAGGTTGGTGACCGCCTCATCGCCGAACCAGATCTCCCCGCGTGTCGGTCGCTCCAGGCCCGCGATGATCCGCAGCGTTGTCGTCTTCCCGCAGCCCGAGGGGCCCAGCAGAGAAAAGAACTCACCCTCACCGACCTCGAGCGTTACGCCGCGCACAGCCAGGACCGGTCCGAAGGCCTTGGCGATGTCGGCGATGCGAACGCGGGTCACGCCGGCACCTCAGCGCCGCCCGCGGAGGAGGCGGCCTGTCAACCGGCGGTAGTCGAGTTGCGTCATCATCACCGCGAGCCCGACCAGCGCCAGCAGGACGACGGACAGCGCGCTCGCGCGGCCCAGGTAGCCCTCGATCGCGTAGCTGTAGATCTGCACGGAAAGCGTCCTCCATTCAGGGCGGTGGACGATGAGCGTCGTCCCCAGTTCGGTGATGACCTGGATGAACGTGATGGTGAGCGCCGCCGCCATGGCAGGATAGAGCTGGGGCAGGGTGACGCTGGCGAAGGTCCTCGCGGGAGACGCGCCCAGGCTAAACGAGCATTCTTCCAGGCTGCGGTCGATACGGGTGTAGGCGGCGTTCATGACCCGCGTCGGGTACGGGACCCGGCGCACCACCAGCGCGATGACGAGCAGGTTGGGGCCCAATATCAGGGATGACATCAGGCCCGCAGCCGCCAGGCCGGAGAAAACCTTGACCATGCCGATCCCGAGCACGACGCCGGAGACGACGAACGGGAGCAGCGTCGCGTAGTCCAGCACCACGGCCCGGCGGCCCCCCTCCCGCATCATCCGACCGATCACCACGGCCAGGAGCACTGCGATCGGCGTGGCCATCGCGGTGACGACCAGGGAGTTCTGCATCGGGCCGACGCTGCGCCACAACTCCCGGTAGTGTCCCAGGGTCCATCCTTTGGGCAGGAGCTGCGGCCCCCACGCCGTGGCCACCGACACGATCAGGATCACCAGGTACGGGAGGAGCAGCACCGCGGCGACCGCGGCGCAAAACACCGTTCCGACCACGCGCATCCACGACACATCGTAGGCGTATTGCTCGGTCACGAATGTGTGCACGATCTGCGTCCGCCGCATCAGCGCACGGACCGCCACCAGGATCACGCCGGAGAGGACGACGATCCAGCTCGAGAGGAGAATGGGGACCTGGCGGTCGACGGTGAAACTGAGGAATCGCGTGTACGCTTCGGTGGGGAGCACCAGGTAGTTGCCGCCCACGATCAGCGGCGCGCCGACATCGCCGAACGACGCCAGAAACACCAGCAGCGCGCCCATGTAGATATAGGAAGCGATGTACGGCAGGACGATGCGCGTTATCACCTGCAGGGGGCTGCTCCCCAGCGAAACGGCCGATTCCTCGATGGCCTTCGGCACGGTGCGCAGGCCCGCCAGGATCGTCAGGTAGGCCAGCGGCGTCAGATGCAGCACGTGGGTGATGGCGATCCCGGGAAACCCGTAGATATCAAAGAGCCGGATTCCGGCCCGCTCCAGGAGCTGCGTGAGGACCCCGACCCGGCCCAACAGGATGATCGTCGCGAAGGCCGAGACGAACGGCGGCGCGAGCAGCGGAAGGGTCAGTGCCAGCATGAACCCGGTCTTGCGATGGATCACCCGCCCGGTGAAGATGGCCAGCGGCAGACCGAGGCCGACAGAGACGATGGTGACCGACAGCGCCAGGAGTATGGAGTTTCGGGTGAGGTGACTCAGGTACTGCGCGAACCCCGGGAGCCGGTCCAGCCCGCCCGTCAGGGCGACCTCGGCGGACTCCGCCACGATGACGGCCAGCGGCACGACCAGGAACGCCAGCAGGTAGACGACCGCGATGACGTCCAGCACCCGCAGCGGGTCGAAGAACCCCCTGCGGGTCCACTCCCGTACGGTCTCGCTCACTGCTATCCGTCGACTAACGTGCCCGTCCGCTGGTATGCGCGTCGAACATGATCCACTCACCTCTTGTGCTCTGAGGCATGCTACGGCATTGCAGGTTCGTTTCGACGCGCGCGCTCTCCTCCAGAGCGCCGTTTGCAGTCAACGAGTTCGATGACGCTGTCGAGTTTCCGTTCGATCCTGTCGAGGATGCGCGCGTGGACGTCACGTGGTAACCTCTGTCTTACTGGTCCTAGGCACCCGCTCGACGCCCTGGCCAGCCCCGTCCGCCGCGCGATTCTGGAGGTTCACATGGCAAGAGAGAAGCCTTGGATCCTGAAGACGCCGAGCGGTCAGTCTGAGTTCCAGGCCTTTCGGGATGAAGCGCTCGACCCACCGGCGCTGGTGGTGACGGTCGGGAAGACGGAGTTGCGGTATCACCTGCGTTGCCTTGTCGACCTCCACGCCATGCTCAAGAAACACGGCGACTGGATGGCGCTCGGTAGCGCCGACGAGCAGAAGCCGGCCGCCGAAAGGTACCGTCGAAGCGTGGGCGCGCTCGCCCAAGAATCCCGTCCGAGGCTGGTACGGGCTGAAGAAAGGGCTACGCGGCCGTTTCGCCAACTATGTGCCCCCGGTGATGGAGGCGCTCAAGATGGCCGAGGTCGAGCACAACCCGAAAAACAACCGTATGCGGACGTTGTGACGCTCCGAATCTACCAGTTCTTCGAATGACTCCCGAAGGTTGCCCTCATCTCGGCTGTGTGACGACGTCCACCAAGGCGGGCTTTTTCTCTCGTATGACGTAGCGCACCGCCCGCTCAAGCGTCGCCTTCAGATCGCCGGGATCCTCCACCGGGCCCCAGGCCTCGATGCCAAACGAGCGCGCCAAGCCTGCGAAGTCCACCGCCGGATCGACCATCGCCTGGCCAATGTGGGCGTTCTCGACCGGGCGGTTGCGCGCGCGGGCCATGAGGATCTGGTGCTCTTCATCGTTGTAGTACGACCGGTTGTTGAACATCACGATGAGCAGCGGGATGCGATGGTGCGCCGCCGTCCACAACGCGCTCGGCGTGTAGAGCAGATCGCCGTCGGGCTGGATGTCGATGCACAATCGCGAACCGCCGTAGGCCAGCGCGGCGCCGACTGAGTGCCCGATGCCGTAGCCCACGCCGCCGCCCATGTGCGCGCCGACGTACGGCACGCCTGAATGCCCCGACCACTCCCACAACCGCCGGGTCCAATCCCGAAGGTCGCGGTTCACCAGCACCCAGTCCTCGTCCTTGACAGTGTCCCACAGGTCCATGGCGATCCGCGGGAGCGAAATCGGCCGCTCATCGCGCGCCCGCTCGGCGGCCTCACGCCACCCGCTCCGCAGCGAGCGGTGTTCTTGCTCCAGTCGCTGCCGCCGCTGATCGCAACGCGCGCGCAGGGCCGCGTCGCCCGCCACCGCCTGCTCCAGCAGATCGGCGAGCGCCGGGATCGCGAGCGACGTGTCGGCTGCGATCGGAAGATCCACGGGCTGCAGCCGACCCTGCTCCTGGATCCAACTGCGCACCATGAAATCGTTGAAGGAGATGTGCACGAGCTTCGCGCCCGACCGTAACTGTGATCGTGCCACGCGGGCGGTACGGTCGGTCGTGGTAACAGCCTTCTCGATGTCAAAGACGTCGAGCGCCAGCACGACGTCGGCCTTCGCGAGGAGATCCGCCTCACGGCCGGTCAGGTCGAGCGGATGGGTATTGGGAAAGCTGAATCGGCTCCCCAAGTCGACAACCGGAAGCGCGAGGCTCTCGGCGAGCCTGACAAGTGAAGGCACTGCCGCGGCGTTGCGACCGACGTAGTCGGCGAGGATCAGGGGGCGATCGGCCCCGATCAGCCAGCGCGCCGCGGTGTGGAGCGCGGAGGGGTCGGCCTGCGCGCGCGTGGGCGGCGCATAGCGGGTCAACTCGGGGACCGTCAGAGCCCCATCCATCTGCTGTTCTTGCAGCCCCGCGTCAAAACACAGATAGATCGGCCCGTGCGGCTCGGTCGTCGCGATGCGGTAGCCGCGGATGAACGACTCGATGATCCCCTGCAGGCTGGCCGGCTGGTCATCCCACTTGACGTAGTCCCGGACGGCGTTGCCCTGCACGAGCGCGGTGTGGATCCAGTCGATCCACGGCCGACGGGTCTCGACGGCCATGGGCCCGGTCCCACCCATGACGAGCACGGGAACGCGGTCGAGCCACGCCGTGTAAATGGCCATGGCCGCGTGCAGCAACCCCACGACGTTGTGTACGATCGCCGCCATTGGACGGCCCTTGACCTTCCCATAGCCCTGGGCGACGGCGACGGCAATCTCCTCATGATTGCAGAGGATGATCTGCGGCATACGGTTGCCGCCGTAATTGACGATCGAATCGTGCAGCCCGCGAAAGGTCGCCCCGGGGTTGAGCGCCGCGTACTCGATCTGAAACGCCTTCATGAGATCGACGATGAGGTCCGACCCGTACTTGTGTGTCACGTGGTCCTCCCAGGGGGGTCATTGGTTCGGGATCGCCTCCCTCGCGGCGGGGCGCTTGAGGTCGGGCACCATCAGCACGATGAGATTGCCGATGACCAGCGCAACGGCGATGAGATAGAAGACGGCGATCAGCCCGACCCGATCGGCCATCGCGCCGCCCACCAGCGGCATCATCGTCGAGAACATCGCCTGCGTCGTAAACAGTACACCCACCGTCGTCCCTTCGTACTGCCGGGGCGCCATGCCGATCGCCCAGCGAAAGAGTGCCGGCCGCATCGAGTACGCAAAGAACCCTACCACCGCCAGCGCACCCACGAAGGCCGACCCGAGATCGATCGCCGCAAAGCCCGCAAGCGCCAGGCTGGTGGTCAGCATGCCGACGGCCGCCACGCGTTTTGGACCGATGCGGTCCGACAGGGATCCTGCGATCGGGGTCGCCACCATGCCCGACAGTTGCACCAGCGAAAGGTACGCGCCGACGACGACGGCGGGATGCTTCAACTCATGCACAAGATACAGCGGAAGAAACGTCTGTAGCCCCTGCTGCGTGAACGAGCGTATCCCCGACACCACCGCCAGGATCATCAAATGTGTGTTGCCCATCAAGGCCCGGAGGCCGCTCAGGTACCCCGCGGGGGACAGCGTGCGGGTCGCGGCCTGCGGGGCGCGCAGGCGCGCGTGCGCGATGACGCGGAGCACGAAAATCCCAAACAGCAGACCGATAGCAACATTGAGTGTGATCACCTGACGCCAGGTCAACAAGCCCAGGAGCGCGCCGGTCAGCACCGGCATCAGCGTGTCGCCGACGTTGGCCCCCAGTTCGTGCATGGCCAACCCGTACCCGCGACGCGTCGGGTACATGTCCGAGATCGAGGTGATCGCCGCGGGGTGCCAGAGAAATGACCCGAAGCCCCCCAGCGCGACACACACCACCATGATCCAGAACGTCGAGGTGGTGCTCAGCAGAAAATATGGCACCGCCATGCCCAGCAGCGCGATCGTCATGAAGAGGTCGCGCCGGCCGATGGTGTCCACGAGCATGCCCGCCGGCAGGTTCACCACGGTGCTCATGAACTGGCGCATCGCGATGAGCAGGCCGATCTGGCTGTAGGTCAGCCGGAGGTCGTTCGCGATGAACGGCAGCAGCAGCGCCAGCGCGGCGGTATACGTGTGTGTCAGGGCATGACCCGCGCCGATCGCCCACATTCCCGCGTTGGCCGTGTCCGGGCGCCCGATGCGCAGCCAGGACAAGCGAGTGGAGTTCACAGCGTGCCCCCACTCGCTTCGAGACGGACTGCCACACACCGATCGGACCGAAACGACACCCGCACTCGATCACCGCGCCGGACACGCACGGATGGATGGATCCGCGCCCGCAGTTCCACGTCACCGACCGCCAGCCGGCAGTCCACGCACTCGCCGAGGAAGACCGCCTGGGTCACCGTGGCATCCCACCCGTCGTCACCGTCGCCTTGGGCGACGGTGACATCCTCTGGCCGTATGGAGACCACGACCTCGCTGCCCTCGGGCGCATCGTCGGGAACCACGCAGGTGACCGGCCCGTTCGCGGTGTCAACGCGGCCCAGGGGGCCGGCATCACCGACAACCCGACCCGGCAACAGGTTCCTCGCGCAGCTTGGCGTCGAGATTCGAGAGGGGCTCGTCGAGCAGTAGCAGCTTGGGCTCGCGCACCAGCGCGCGGGCGAGGGCCAGCCGTTGTTGCTGACCGCCGCTCAAGTTTGTCGCGGGCCGCTGCTCCAGGCTCTCGAGACGCACGGTGGCCAGCGCCTGCCCCACGCGCCGCCGCACCTCGGATTCGGGCGGGCGTACGCGTGCGGCCCGCAGCGGGAAAGCCACGTTTTCATACACCGTCATTCGGCGGGCCTCCGCCCCCACCCTCGGTAGCCCGGAGCCACCGTCGATCCGGCAGTATTGAACCGGCGGTGTGTTGAAAGAAGCACGACGTCAGCGCGTGCTATACACCGGGAGGCAGAGACATGGACTGGATCACGAATCCTCAGGTCTGGGCCGCGTTGGTGACGCTCACCGTGCTCGAAATCGTCCTGGGTGTGGACAACATTATCTTCATCTCGATCCTCGCAGGCAAACTCCCTCCCGACCAGCAGCCCCGCGCGCGTCGGCTGGGCTTGAGTCTGGCCATGCTCACGCGCATCGCGCTGCTGCTCTCGCTGTCTGCGATCCTGCGTCTGACCACGCCTCTGTTTGTGGTCTTCGGCAACGAAATCTCCGGACGGGATGTGATCCTGTTGGCTGGCGGCCTGTTCTTGCTGGTCAAGAGTACCCGGGAGATCCACGACAAGCTGGAAGGAGCCGTCGGGCATTCGTCCACCCGCGTGCGCGCATCCTTCACCAGCGTGATTATCCAGATCGGCTTGTTGGACATCGTGTTCTCGTTCGATTCGGTCATCACGGCGGTGGGCATGGCGAACGAGATCGGCGTCATGATCGCGGCAATCATCATCGCTGTGGGCGCCATGATGGTCGCGGCGGGCCCGATCAGCGAGTTCGTGGACGTCCACCCGACGATCAAGATGCTCGCCTTGAGCTTTCTCCTCCTGATCGGGATGACCTTGATCGCCGAGGGCTTCGATGTGCATATCCCCAAGGGCTACGTCTACTTCGCCATGGCCTTTTCCGTGTTTGTGGAGCTGCTCAACTTGAGAGCGCGCGCGCCCGTGGCACCGGTCAGGCTTCGTCAGCCGTATGTGGGGTGATGGTACAATGACCTCGGCCCGACGTTTTCTGGGGGTGGCATGGTGGGCGACATCGAAGGGCGCGTGTTTCTCAGAGGGATCACATCCGAGCACTATGGTCTCGGAGAATTCCGGCGGCGTCAGCGCGCCGCACCCCGGGTGCGCCCGGCCGGCACCGTCGTCGACGACGCCAGCGTCGCCCACTCGGGAGATTCAGAGCAGTCGAAGACGTGGTGGATCCTCGGACCCGGCGACGACCCCTTCCTGACGCAGACCGTCCAAATGCACTTCGTGGAACTGTTCGCCGGTGGCGCGAATCGCGGACACGGGCATCAGAACGAGGCCACATTTTACATTCTTGAGGGCCGCGGCTACGAGATCCACGATGGCCGGCGGTATGACTGGGAAAAGGACGACCTAGTCATCGTCCACAACGACTCGGTGCACCGGCACTACAACGCCGACACCGAGAAGCGAGCCGTGGCGCTCGTCATGAAGGCGAAGGCGACCTGGATGTACTTAGGCCTCATCCAGCAGGGCCGCGGTGGCCCCATCGCCGACGGTGACCGTTATGGGCCGCCGGAGGACTGGTCGCGGCTGTGGTCGCCCGGCGTGACCGAGCGGAAGAAAGTCGTCAAACCATCCGACACTCGGTGGGAGACGACACGGGATGGGCGCGTGCGCGTGATCCTCTCGCCTGAGCGAACCGATGTGCGGGCGTTCAGCATGGATGTCTTCCAGCAGGAGATCCCGGGTGGCGGCCGTTCGGCGAAGCACTGGCACATGGCGGATGAGGTCTTCTACGTCATGTCGGGGCGAGGCTACAGCCTGCACTGGGATGTCGAGGCCGAGATCGGCGAGCGCTACATGGCGCGTGTGGCCAAGGAGTCTACCCGGTGGGAGTTCGGCCCGGGCGACCTGCTCTACATCCCGCACAACACGATCCACCAGCACTTCAACGCGGATCCACATACACCGTTGCTATTGTTGTCGGCGCAGAACCGTCTGTTCAAACTACTGGGATATGACTCGGTGATCTACTTGGAGGACGCCCCGGAGTCCGCGTCCCGGCGAGCCGCTGAAGCGAAGCGCTGACAGTTACAGATCCTTCCCCATGAAGACACTTAGCGGGTGGTCTTTGTACTCGCCGAACGCCTCGATCTGGACGAAGCCCTCGCGCTCGTACAATGTGATCGCGTCTGGCTGCCTGGGGCCGGTCTCGAGGACGAGCCGCGTCACGCCGAGCCGACGCGCCTCTGCTTCGAGGGCGTTGAGGAGCGCGCGCCCGACACCGCGGCCACGCATGGCCGGCGCCACGTACATCCGTTTCAGCTCGGCGACGCCCGTTTCGATGCGTCGAACCGCGCCGCAGCCGATGGGCACGCTCTCCTCGTAGGCGACGAGAAAAGCCCCGCGTCCCGGCGCGACTTCGTCGCCGTCGAGACGAAAGTGGTTGGCGCTGTCGTCTTCTGGATAGCGCTCATTCAACTCGGCGTTCAACGCGGCGATGAGGTCTTGCGCCACCGGGGATTCGAGGCTTTCCCGGCAGATTCTCAGGGTGCCGCCCCGGTCACCCATCACGCCGCATCAGGCTGTAGCTCTGAGCCGTCGGACCAAAGTCGGGCTGCGTTGCGAGGAAGAGAGCGAGGGGAACGACATCCGCCGGCGACTTGAACCACTCGGTTTCGGCGAACGGCGCCTGCCCGGCCGACCCTGCGACGCCCGTGCTTATTGAGGTACTGACTGGGCCCGGGACGAGTTCGTTGACACTGATCCTATGCTGGGCGAGCTCCTGAGCCAGCACTCGCGTGAGCATCCACAAGCCGGCCTTTGAAGACGAATAGGCTGACCCTCCTGGCCTCCCCCGATGCCCAAGGCCTGAGCCGACCGTGATGATCTTTCCAGCGCCACGCCGTCTCAGGTGTGGGATCGCAGCTCTCGCGCAGTAGTACGCACCCAGGAGATTCGTGTCGAGCGTTTCCTTCCACTTGCGAGGATCGCTGTCTTCCACGGATCCGTTCGTCGCGATGATGCCGGCGTTGATCACGACAATATCGATACCATCGAAGGCCTGGGCCGCTTGTTCGAAGGCCCTTCCGACGGCGTCAACGTCGCAAACGTCCGCGGCAACCGCGAGGGCGCGACTGCCCTTCCCTTCGATTTCCGCCGCCGTTGACTGGATCTCCGAGAGCGTCCTCGCAATGCAACAGACCGAGGCGCCGGCCTGTCCGTAGGCTTCGCCGATCGCCTTGCCGATGCCCCGGCCCGCTCCCGTCACGACGGCGACCTTACCTTCAAGTTGACGTGCCACTCAGGGCACGACCGTCACGTGGATGGCCGATGGATCCGTCCGCTCGCCCTGCACCCGCAGCGCCTGATCCGCCTGGTCAAGCGAGAATTCGTGGGTGCGCACTCGATCGAGCGGATACCGCCCGGACGCGATGATGCGTAGCGCATCTTCCACGGACTCGTAGTCGCGCCCGCGCACCCCCTTGACCGTCAGTTCCCTCCGAACGACCGCGTCGCTCTGAAAACCGGCGATCGGCCTGCCGTGCTTCGCCGCGGCCAGGATCACGGTCGCGCCCTTCCGCGCGATCTGCAGCGCCGTCTCGACCGTATCGACGGCGCCGGGTGCGAGATCGACGATCACATCGGCCATCGCGCCGCCTGTGGCCTCGCGCACCGCCGCGACCACGTCGTTCCCGTCCGATTCGATCCCGATCGCGCCCAGGGTCTGAGCGGCCTCAAGCCTGGCGCCGCGCGACCGTCCGATCGCGATGACCCGGCCCGCCCCGCCGTCGATGGCCGCGACGACGCATCCCAAACCGTGCGCCCCCGGACCGATCACGACGACGGTCCCCCCGCGCGGCATCCGCCCTTCTTTCAGCACCCAGCGCACGCCATTGGAGATCGGGACGAACAGGGTCGCCAGATCAGGCGACAGCCCTGGAGGGAGCCGGTGCACGTACGCGCGAGGATGCAGATACAGCACTTCACTAAACCCGCCCCAGAGCCCCGGTGGAACGTCGATCGGCGTAGCGCCGTATCGGAGAAACGGCTTCTCGGAACGCGAATCCGTCGCCTCACACATCGCGGGACGGCCCGAGAAACAGAACTCACAGTGCCCGCACGGGAGAAACTCCTCGACGGCGACGCGATCACCGGGCTTGACCTTCCACCGTTGGGCCGCCCGGTCACCGACCGCGGCGATTCGGCCCACGATCTCATGACCGAGGATCAACGTCCCCAGGTGGGCGCCCCGCCGTCGCGCGTAGAAATCCCAGTCGGTGCCGCACAGCCCGCACGCCTCAACCTGCAGCAACCCATCGTCGGGGCCGACCGCCGGAACGCTGAACGTGCGCAGTTCCGTGGCCAAGGCGGCCGGGGTGACCGCCGCGCGCGCCGTCTGATTACCGGCCATGATCCGCTAGACCTCGTCGATATCGGGTTCGGGGATCGCGACCAGATCGCTCGTATCCACAAGCGGGGCGTAATCCATGTGACGCGCCCGAAGCAGCGCTTCGAGTTCTTCGGGTGTGAGGACGATGGCTTGCCCGGCGTTCATGTCGCGAATAAACAGGGCCTCGCCGGCCACAGACCGCGTCACCGCCACGCCCACCAACGCAAACTCGTTCTGGAGGCGTTCCAGCCGCTCGCCCGCTGCAGCCCGGACCAGCGATTCATCGGGCGGCGCCTTCGCAGTCTCCAGCGGCGAGAATGCCTTGTGTCTGGCGCGGGTCAGTCCTTCGAGTTCCAGCGGGTCGAGATAGGCTTCCATGGGCTCACGGGTGACCCGTCGCAGTCGCAGCCGAGCGCCCGTCGGCGTTTCGAACTTGCTCACCTCCACGTCGCCCACCCGTGCGAGCGCCGTCTCGCTGCTATCAACGTGTCTCATGAGGGTCTTGTCAAGGAATGAACGTCAGGTTGTACTGGGGTGCGTCCGCCGTCAGGAGCACGACCTTCTTCAACGCGATCTTCCACGTGTCGTCGACCCTGCGCAGCCGGTACTCGCAGCGCGCGGCGAAGAACCGTGGTGCATTCAACCCCTGCTGCCGCGGGCCGCCGGGTCGCATTTCTGCGATGAGGTGACGGCAGTGGACGATGGTGTCCCGGCCTCCATCGCCATCGACCACCTCGACGTTGGAGACGAACCGGATGGTGCGTGAGGCGGGATTCTGATCGAGCACCGGAGTCTTCGTCAGCCGGTAGACGCGCTCGTGCAGGCGCTTGCGGTCATCGTAGATGATGGCTACGGCCCGCGAGGGATCGACGTCCGGATCGATCGGCAGCCAGTAGACCGCGTCGTCGGTGAACAACGCCTCCCACTCTTCGAAGCGGCGCTCATCGAGCAGCCGGGCTTCTGCGAACAGGAAGCGTTCGGCCTCCTCGGCCGTCGGCGCGGCGCCCACGTCGTCTAGTCGCCGGCCATCATGCGCCGCCATTGCCTGTAGACCGAGCGCTGCGGCGCTTCATCGGTCGTGTGCCCCACCCACTCGCCGTCTTCCGTCCGCTCCCGGTGTTGGCCGCGGTTCAGCAAGTTCCACTCGTGGCCCCGCGCCCGCACACCGCTTTGGACCTCCGTGAAGATCTCGATGTCATCCGGCGTCCCAAACCCGGCCGGACCGAAGAACCGCTCGTGGCCGCGAAACCGCCCCTCGTTGATAGCGTCGGGGACGCCTCTCAGGGCGTACACGAACAGCTGCACTTCGGTCCGGTCCACCGCCACCGGTACAATAACCCGGAAATGCGTTTCGAACAGATAGAGATTCGGGAAGACGAAGATGTTGCGCCGCGCCGAGATTTCCAATAGATGCTCGTCGGAGAACCGCGCGCGCATCGTGTCGGAATACTCCGGGAAGCGGTGCATCATCCGCGCGGTCCAGCTCGAATTCGGGTTCAAGCTGCCGGGTCGCTCGAGCAGACCGTGGCCGTTCTTCAGGCCGCGCACGCAGCCCGACTGGCGGTAGTGCTGCGTCTCTTCGACCGTCGACTCTTTGGATAGCGCCAGGACGCGCTGCCAGGAAAGATGCACGTAGTTTCCGTGATACCCGTCGGACCCGTTTTCGGCCTGCAGCTTCCAATTGCCCGGGTACTCGTAGCGATGCGGCGGAAGCGACACCTCCACCTCTTCCACCGGAGAGCGCCCCAGCCAGTACTCGAGATAGCGGCGGACCGGGGCGATGTACTCGGCAAACATCGGTGCCGCATCTGACAGACTGACGAAGAGCATGCCGCGGTAGTTCTCCAGACGCGCGGCCTGAACCAACCCATAGCCGCTCCGGTCGAAATCATCGGGGTAGCCCGTGCTCTGCGCCATGCCGATCAGGTCGCCGTTGTTGGCGTAGACCCAGTTGTGGTAGCGGCAGCGGAAGAAGTTGGAGTGGCCCCGCTCCTGACGACACACGACGGCCCCGCGATGCCGGCAGCGATTGTACAGACAGTAGATCTTCCCGTCTTCGTGCCGGCTGAGGATCAGCGGCTGCGTGCCGACGACCACGGTCTTGTAGTCACCAACCGCGGGCAGCTCGGACTCGTGCGCCACATACACCCACCCATGCTCGAAGATCCGCTCCATCTCGACGTCAAAGATATGCGGGTCGGTGTGGATGGACCCGTGGACCCGGAACTCGCGTGGGTCGTCGGCGATGAGAGTGGCGTACGAGTCTGTGGTCATCGCGAGATCATGATAGCGCACCGGACGGCTGACGCGAAGAGGAGCGCCGAATCGTGTCTCCAGACGGCGATTTCGGGGCACAGCCGTGGAGAAGGGGATTGTCATGAGGCTCGTCGGGCTGTGCCTGGGTCTGCTCGTCGCTCTCTTGCCGCTCTCGGCGGCAGCCCAGACGGATGTCGATGCGCAGGTGATCAGTGTAGAGGGTCCTGAGCGGGCACGGTTACAGGCAGTCGTCTTCAGGCCTCCCGGCAACGGTCCGTTCCCCCTCCTCCTCGTCCTCCACGGGAGCGACGGGGTCCATCAAGGCTACCTCCAGTGGGCGCCCAACTTCGCTCGGGCAGGCTATGTCACCGTTGTGGGCTGCTGGTTTGGCACGTCGCAAGGGCAGTATCCATGCCAGGCGGTGCCAGGGCTCATGGCGCCAAATCTGCAAGCCACAAAGAACGTGGTGGCCCTCATCGATGCGGGCCGGCGAGTACCCGGTGTCCGTCGCGATCGCGTCGGTCTCATTGGAAATTCGCTCGGCGGCGGTATGGTCGCCATCGCGGCGTCGGCGGGCGCGGACGTGCAGGGTGGGGTGGCCATCTCTGGAGCGTTTGAGTCCACAATCTCGCGGAACGACGCTTCCGCTATCGCGGTCGTCGCTAACCTCCGCGGCCCGCTACTGATCCTCCACGGGACCAGCGATGCCAATGTGCCCGTGCGAGAGGCGAGGACCTACGAAGACAGTGCCCGCAAACTGGGCAAGAGCGTGCAGGCCTACTACTACGACGGCGGAGAACACGGTCTTCCCTGGTCGCCAAAATTCGGTGAAGACGTCTTTCGCCGCTCCCTCGAGTTTCTGAATCAGTACGTTCGGCGCTAGTCGTTTACGCAGGGAGCCCTCTCTGGCGCAGCGAACCGTAGGGCTGGCCAGTGAAACGGGAGGGATGACGATGCGTCTAACAAGCGGTCTCCTGACGATTCTTGGCTGCTTCCTCGTCGTGGCGCTCGTCCTCGCAGGGTCCGCCGTGCAGGCCCAAGCCGATCTTGTGGGCGCGGCGAAGAAGGAAGGCAAAGTCGTCGTCTACGGATCCATGGAGACCGACGTCTTTGAGGTCATCCAGAAGATCTTTGAAGGTAAGTACGGGGTCCAGGTCGAGTACTGGCGCGCCGCGAGCAACCGAGTGACCGACCGCGTGCTGACCGAGACGCGGGCCGGCCGGCCCCAGTTCGACGTCGTGCTCACCAACCGCAGCCCGATGCTCATTATGAAGCGCGCGGGCGTGTTTGCGAAATACACCTCGCCGTCCTACGACGCGTTTCCGGAGAATACCCGCGACCGCGACGGCACGCTCTCGCCCTCCTATCGGGTGGTGGTCGTCAGCGCGCTGTTCAATACCAAGATGGTGAAGCCCGAAGACGCGCCCAAGACGCTCAACGACCTGCTCGATCCCAAGTGGAAGGGCAAAGTGGTCATGCCCGACCCTACGCAGCACACCACGACGGCCGTGTGGCTCGCGAATCTGCAAAAGGTCTTAGGCGCGCAGCACCGCTCGTTTGTCGAGCGTCTCGCCGGACAGGTGGGGCTGGTCGAGTCCTTTATCCCGTCGGTCCAGAAGGTCATCGTCGGCGAGTTCCCGGTCGGGATCAGTTACATCAAATACGTGCACATCTTTGGTCAGGAAGGCGCGCCGCTCGACTATGCCAGGCTGAACCCGGTGCTCGCCGAGGCCCACCACGTCGGGCTCGGCGCGAAGGCGGTCCATCCCAACGCCGCCAAGCTCTTCATCGACACCTTCACCTCGCGATTGGGGCTCCTCGCGTTGGCCCGGGCGGGAGAGTTCGTCCTAGTGCCGGGCGTCTATCCGCCGATCAAGGACGCCGACAAGCTACGCATCCAGGTGATGGACGACCTGGATGATCAGGAACTCAAGAAGTTCAACGAGGACTTCGGCAGGTTCTTTGTGAAGCGCTGACCGGCTGATGGCGTCCGGTTCAGCGCAGACCCGGCGCCTCACGACCTGGATCCTGCAGCTCGATCCCGTGGTGATCATGGCGCTGGTCGCGGGCGCGATCCTCGCCTTTCTCGCGCTCTACCCCACCGTGATGCTGTTCGTCGGCAGCTTCAGCGACGCGCCGCTGGGCGTCGCCGGGCGGTTCACCCTAGCGAACTACGTTCGGGCCTACGGCGATCCGCACACCTACCGGCTGATCGGCACGTCATTCGTCTTCGCGACCGGCGCCTCGCTATTTTCGGTCGCCCTCGCGGGTCTGCTCGCCTGGATCACCGTGCGCACGAACGCCCCCGGGCGAGGCCTGTTCGAACTGGTCGCGCTGGCGCCCAACGTGCTGCCGCCGCTGCTGATCGCGACGTCCTGGGTGCTGTTGCTGAGCCCCCGCATCGGTCTGGTCAACGTTCTCTTGCAGAGGGTCGGGTTGCCGGTCCTCAACGTCTACTCGATGCCCGGGATGATCTTCGTCGAGGGGCTCATCATTGCGCCGCTGGCGTTTCTGATCATCGCCAGCGCCCTGCGCTCGATGGATCCGTCGCTCGAGGAATCAGCGCGTATCGCGGGCTCGACGTCCTTGCAGACGGCAAGGCGCATCACGGCCCCGCTGGTGCTCCCCGCGACGCTCGCCGCGGGCCTCCTGAACTTCGTCCGGGCGATCGAGAGCTTCGACACGCCCGCGATCATCGCGTTGCCCGCGCGCATCGACGTGCTGACCACGAAGATTTTCCGGGAGGCGCTGGCGGATTTCCCCCCCAACCACAACCTGGCGGCCGCGTACTCGATGAGCCTGCTGGCCATCACGGTGTTCTTCGTCTACACCTATCAGCGAATCACGGCCCGAAGAGAGCGCTTTACGACCATTACGGGGCGCGGGTACCGCCCCCAGACCATCGACCTGGGCGGCTGGCGCTACGCCGCGTCGGCCGCGGCGCTATTCATCTTGAGCCTCATTGTGCTACTGCCGCTCGGTGTGCTCTTCCTCACCTCGTTGCTGCCGTACTACTCGGTCCCGACCCGCGAAACGCTGGGGCTGCTCACGTTGAAGCACTATAGTTTCCTGGCGCAAAGCGACCGGGTCGGGCGGGCGCTGCAGATCAGCGTGACGCTGGCGGTGGTCGGCGCCACGCTCGCGATGATCCTGGCGGCCGTGGTCGCCTACATCACCGTACGCACCAGGGTGGTGGGACGCGCAGCGTTGGAAGTGCTCACGTTCATCCCTTTGGCCTTCCCCGGGACCGCGCTGGCGATCGGCCTCTTGTGGGGCTATGTCCGGCTTCCCATCCACATCTACGCCACGATCTGGATCCTGCTGATCGCCTACGTCACGCGTTTCCTGCCGTTTGGGCTTCGCGCGATGACGAGCACGATGGTGCAGGTGCAGACCGAACTCGAGGAAGCCTCGCGCGTCTGCGGCGCCGGGCTCGCCCACACGTTCCGGCGCATCCTGCTCCCGCTACTGCGGCCGGGCTTCATCGCGGGGTGGGCGATCCTGGCCACGATCTTCATGCGGGAGTTCAGTACGTCGCTGTTCCTCTACACGCCTCGCTCCGAACCGGTGGGTCCGCTCCTCTATCACCTGTGGATCGACGGGCAGCAGGGCCGTATGGCGGCGCTTGGTGTCGTGGTGAGCGTGGCGTCGCTGGTGTTAGTCGCGGTCGTGCGCCGCGTGACGCGGGTGCCGTTGACCGGGTAGTGCGCCGTCTGACCCTCGGGTGCGTCGGGCATGAACTCAATGCATGTTCCACCGTGCTGGCTTCCACATACGCGGACTCGTGGTCGTGCTCGCCACGTTGTGCATGCTCACGACCGCGAGCGCGCCTGTATCTGCCGGTGGCGACCCGTCGGCCGTATACACCTTGCCGCACCGGGTCCCATCAGCTCAGGCCCAGGCCGATCTGGAGTTGCTCGTGCTCAATCTCCTCAACCAAGAGCGGGGTGAACAGGGACTCCCGCCGTTGATGCCGCATGCGGGGCTCCGGAGTGCTGCACGAACCCACGGGGTCGAAATGTTCACGTACGGATTCTTATCCCATCGCTCGCGCGACGGCCGGACCCTGGTCCAGCGCCTCTCGACTTCTCAGATCCAGGTCCGGATGGTTGCTGAGAACATCGCCTATGCGCGAGACGTGCAGACCGCGCATGCCGCGTTGATGGACAGCGACGGTCATCGCAAAAACATCCTCTCGCCGCTCTTCCGGCTGGTCGGGATCGCCGTCATCGACGGCGGCACCTACGGCCTGATCGTGGTGCAAGATTTCGCCGACGCGCCTCAGGGCTATGCGGCGCGGGGTCGACCCGTCGCGCGTTGATCCTCACGAGACACGCAGCTATCGTGAGCGCCGAGGCACCCGCAAGAGCCTGGTCACTCCCACGAAGATCAGCAACAATCCCATTGATCTTGCGACCGAGATCAGCAGTCCGAGCGACGACGGCAACCCTCCAAACGGCAACTGCGTCGGACCCGCCGGCAGGACCTGCGTGACGACTGCCGGCTGTGCCGGTTGTGCTGCCGGGGCCGGTGCGGGCTGTGCGGCAGCCGCTCCCGGCACAGGCGCGGGCGCCGCCACGACAGGCGGAGGCACCGGCTGAGGCGCCGACTGGATCGGAGGCGTCCCCCCGGCAGGCGGGGGTGCGGGTACCGCGGGCTGGGACGCCGGCGGGACCGGGGGGGCTTCAGCACCCGGTGGAGTCGGAGCAGGCGCTGCGACCGGCGGCTGCGGGGCCGGAGGCTTCGCAGCCGGGGGCTGTGGCGCGGGCG
>JBGQGY010000050.1:0-22956 GCA_041497675.1 bacterium
CACGTTTTCCGTCCAGACACTGGCGGCCAGTCCATAGGGCGTGTTGTTGGCCAGCGCGACCGCCTCGGCCGGCGTGCGAAACGTCATGCTCACCAGCACCGGTCCGAAGATCTCTTCCTGGGCGATCGTCGACGATGGGGCGACGCCGGTAAAGAGTGTGGGAGGGAAGAAGTAGCCGTCGCGCGGCACGGCCCACGTCGGTTGCCACATTGTCGCGCCTTCCTGCACGCCCGTCTCGCACAGACGTTGGATCTTTTGCAGCTGTACCGGCGCGATAATCGCGCCGATGTCGATCGTCTTGTCCAGCGGGTCGCCGATCCGCAGCTTCTCCATGCGGGCGCGGAGACCGGCCACCAGTCGATCGGCGACGCTCTCCTGCACCAGCAGCCGCGACCCCGCGCAGCAGACCTGTCCTTGATTGAACCAGATCGCATCGACCACGCCTTCGACCACGCTGTCGAGATCGGCGTCGTCGAACACGACGAACGGCGACTTGCCGCCGAGTTCCAGCGATAGTTTCTTCCCCGTCCCGGCTGTGGTCCGCCGGATGATCCGGCCGACTTCGGTCGATCCGGTGAAGGCGATCTTCTGGACACCGGGGTGCCGGACGATCATCTCGCCGACCTTCCCGTCGCCGGTCACGACGTTCACCACGCCCGGCGGCAGCCCGATCTCCTGCAGGATGTCGCAGAATGCCATCGCGGTGATCGACGTGAACTCGGCGGGTTTGAGCACCACCGTGTTGCCCGCGGCGATCGCGGGCGCGATCTTCCAGGCCAGCATTAGCAGCGGAAAGTTCCAGGGGATGATCTGGCCGACGACGCCCACCGGTTCGTACCCGGGGAACGCACGCTCGAGCAGCTGCGCCCAACCCGCGTGATGGTAGAAGTGGCGGGCGACCAGCGGGATGTCGATGTCGCGGGTCTCGCGGATCGGCTTGCCGTTGTCCATCGACTCGAGCACCGCGAGCAGCCGCGAGTGTTTCTGCACCTGGCGCGCGATGGCGTAGAGATAACGCGCCCGGACGTGTCCGGGCGCCTGGCTCCACCTCTCAAACGCCGCCGCGGCGGCGCGGACCGCCTCATCGACGTTATCAGCGGTGGCCTGTCCGATCTTCGCGAGCGGTTTTGCGGTTGCAGGATTGACGCTTTCGAAGAACGCCCCGTCAGACGGCTCGATCCACCGGCCGTTGATAAACAGCCGAAACTGCCGGCCACGGGCATCGAGCCATTTGATTGCCGGCCCGGCGGCTTCGGGCGCCGGCCCGTAGTCCATCGTGCGGAGGATCTCGCTCACACCCATCGTGGCGCGCTCCTGGGGAAGGTAGGTTTAGGGCATCGGCTGATGATGGACGGCGGCGTAGTGCCCCGTCAGGGTGTGCGACAACTGACGCTCGATGTCGGTGAGCAGGCTGCTCGCTCCGAGGCGGAACCGGGCCGGCACCATCCACTCGTCACCCAGTTCTTCTTTAATGAGAAGCAACCAGTCGAGAGCCTGCTTGGCCGTGCGGATGCCCCCCGCGGGCTTGAGGCCCACGCGGAACCCGATCGTCTCGAAGTACTCGCGGATCGCGCGGGTCATCACGAGCCCAAAGGGGAGCGTGGCGTTGACGGTTTCTTTGCCCGTCGAGGTCTTGATGAAGTCCGCGCCGGCCATCATACAGACCCAACTGGCGACGGCGACGTTGCGCAGTGTCCCCAGTTCGCCGCAGGCCAGGATCGTCTTCATGTGGGCGGGGCCGCACGCCTCTCGGAAGGCGCGGACCTCGTCGTAGAGCGCAACCCAGTCGCCGGTGAGCACATGCGCGCGCGAGATCACGATGTCGATCTCGTGCGCACCCGCGGCGACCGATTCCTTGATCTCTTCGATCTTGAGGCGGAACGGGGTCTGACCGGCCGGAAACCCGGTCGAGACCGCGGCAACCGGAATGCCGGAGCCGCGCAGCGCCTCGACAGCGGTGGGCACCATGTTGTGGTACACGCACAGCGCCCCGACGCGCACCTCGCCGGGGTCGACGCCGAACCCCTGCAAGATCTCGGGGCGGACCGGGTGTTTCGCCTTCGCCGCCAGCCGGCGGACCGTCCCGGGGGTATCGTCGCCGGCCAATGTGGTCAGGTCGAGACACTGGACGGCACGGATCAGCCAGGCGGCCTGCCACTCGCGCTTGACGGTGCGGCGCGTGGGGATCGTGGCAGCCCGCCGTTCGACGGCGCTCCGGTTGACGTGGAGGTCGCGCAGCCGCCCCAAGTCCAGCGGTGTTCCCGAATTCCGGCCCTCGGTTCTGGGCGCGGCGCGGTGCGTCAAGGTGGCCATACGAGCACATATTATCACAAGGCCTCTGACGCGGCCCACAGGGGACCGACCTCGGGGGGCGAACAAATTCCATAGCTCTCGGGTTTCTCGCGAAACCCTCGAGGAGGGTATCAATGGATCTCGGCATTCGGGGCAAGGTCGCACTCGTCGGAGCGTCGGGGCGCGGGCTGGGACTGGCGACGGCGCACCGGCTGGGCATGGAAGGGGTCAACGTCGCCATTTGCGACAAAGACGAATCGGTGCTGGAGCCCGCCAGGGCGCAGGTACAGAAGGCCGATCTCGGTATCCGCGTGGTCGCCTTTCCGGTCGATCTGACGGACGCTGCCTCGATCAACGGACTGGTGAAGCGCGTGAAAGAGGCGTTGGGTCCGATCGATATTCTCGTGACGAACTCCGGCGGGCCACCGCCGGGCCTCTTCGAGGATGCCGATGACGCGAAGTGGGAGCTCGCCTACCGGCTCACGTTTCTGAGCGCGGTCCGCATGATCCGCGGCGTCCTGCCCGACATGAAGCAACGGCGCTGGGGGCGCATCATCAACTTCACCTCCCGCGCGCTGAAGGAGCCCATCCCCAACCTGATGATCTCCAACGCGATCCGATTGGCCGTGGGAGGGATGGCGAAGACGCTGGCGGCTGAGGTGGCGGCCTACGGAATTACCGTGAACAACCTGTTGCCCGGTCCGACGACCACCGACCGTCAGGTCGAGTTGATCGCCGCCCGCGCGAAGCGGAAGGGGATCTCGGTCGAGCAAGAGATGATAGATACCACCAGGGAGATCCCGCTGGGCCGTTTGGCCCAGCCCGAAGAGCAGGCCGCGGCCGCCGCATTTCTGGCCTCCGAGCTGGCCCGCTATATCACCGGCATTTCTCTGCTGGTGGACGGGGGTGCTGTGAAAGCCCTTTAGCGCGCGACCGGCACGCGGGCAAGGCTCGCCTCCAGATCCATCCGATCCACGAGCGGCATGCCGTCCTTGATGACGAGCTTGACGTTCTCTTTCTTCTCGATCACGTGGATGTCGGCCAGCGGGTCGCCGTCGACGAGGATGAGGTCGGCCCACTTTCCGGGTTTCAACGTACCCAACTTGTCGCTCATCCGAAGCAACTCGGCGGCCGTCTGCGTGGCGGCAACGATGGCTTCCATCGGTTTCATGCCCAGATTCACCATGTAGCCCAACTCGCGGATGCACTCGCCGTGGAAGTTGAGCGCCGTCCCCGCGTCGCTGCCGTTGACGATCTTCACGCCTGCGCGACGCGCCCGGGCGAACGTGTCGGCCTTGTCGTGGATGACCCGCGTCAGCCAGTCCCACCATGCCGGAGTCGTACCCAGCTCGGTAATCGCGGCCTCCCGGCCCAGGTCAAATCGAATCTGATTGCACGCCAGGGTCGGACAGAAGTAGGTGCCGCGCTCGAGCATCATGCCGAAGTGCTCGTCGGTCAGCCAGTGGCCGTGTTCGATGGACGTGACACCGGCCTTGATCGTGTCGGTGGCTCCCTGGCCGCCGTGACAGTGCGCGGCCGAGTGGATGCCGACCTTCTCGGCCTCGACCACGCCGGCCCGGATCATCTCGTAATCCATCTCCTGCGGCCACCACAGCGTGCCGTCTCGGTTAATCTGGCTGCCGGCCGTGTTGAACTTGATGAGATTGACGCCCCGCGAGATCTGATAGCGGGCCGCCGCCTTGACCTCGTCGGCGGTATTGGACAGCCCGGTGTGACCGTGCAACAGCACCTCGGGGCGTCGCTTGGGGTCCATGTGGCCGCCGTACATCGTGAGCCCATGGCCCGCGACGAACATCCGCGGGCCCACCATGGTGCCCCGATCGATCGCATCGCGCAGGGCGACGTCAATATACCCGACCGCGGCCAGGTCTCGAATGGTCGTGATCCCATGCTCCAGATCCCGCCAAGCGTTGCGAAGACCCGCAAGCGTCATCGAGGGGATGGTCGTCTCGAAACTGCTAAACGCGCGTTGCACCGGGTCGCCATCGCTGCGCACGTGCACGTGGGCGTCGATAATCCCGGGCATGACGGTCCAGGACCGCGCGTCGACGACGATGTCGTCCGCGGCCGGGCGAAACGCCTGCGCCGGCATGATCTCGTGGATCTCTTGCCCCTTGACCGTCACCGTGACATCGCGGGTCGGGGCGGCACCCGTGCCGTCGATCAGCGATCCCGCGTGAATGACGATCCGGCGGCCGTTCACCGGAAGCGGGCGCGGAATGAACATTGACGGTTCCTCCTGGGATCGTGCGGGTTCTCGGGGGTTCCTTCGCGCGTGAACACCGGGTTCCTGTGCGGCCGCAGGAAAGCCCAACGCCGGGCGAGAACCCCTCGCCATTGCTGCGCGCGCAGGTAGTCTGGAGGGGAGACGGCCATGAGCGACGCATATCACCGACACACGCTGACCCGACGTGACTTGTTCCGTCTGGCGGGGGGCGGAGTGGGCCTCGCGGTGGCCGGCAGTCTGGCGCCATGGCGCGCCGTCCTGGCTGCCCCCGCGACCGCGGGCACCACGCTGCTCGTTGGGACCAACCTCAATAACATCCGCACCCTCGATCCCGGCCGGACGATCGAAGTCACCGGGATGATGATGGAACACGTCATGTACGACACCCTCGTGACCTTCGAGGGAGAAGATCTGCGAACCCCGAAACCGCTCATCGCCACGAGTTGGAGGGTGTCCGCAGACGGGTTGCTGTACACGATCGCGATCCGAGACGACGTACGTTTCATCAGCGGAAACCCTCTCACCGCCGCCGACGTGAAGTGGTCGCTTGACCGCGTGCTCAACCTCAAGGCGAACACCCTGTTCTTGCTGGAAGGCGTCGAGGACGTGATCGCGGTGAATCCCCGGACCGTCGCGCTCCGGCTTAAGGCGCCCAATCCGTCGCTGATTCCGATTCTGTCGCACCCCGGGCTGGGTGTTCTGGACAGCAAGCTGCTGATGGAGAAGGGTGGCGACGCCAGTACCGCGGCCAACACAAAAGATCAGGGTGAGGCGTACATGAATACGCGCTCCGCCGGCAGCGGGTCGTTTGCGCTGACGAGCTACATCCCGGCCCAGGAACTCGTTATGGAGCGGAACCCCAACTACTGGCGCGGGCCGGCGCGGCTCCAACGGATCGTCATCCGCCACGTGCCCGAGCCGGTGACCCAGGCGTTGCAGGTAGTGCGCGGCGATCTGGATCTGGCGACGAGTATCGGGCAGGACCAGGTGCCGACGTTGCGGCGGGCGGTGAACGTCGACGTTCGGACGAGCCCGGCGGCCACCACGTTCTACGTGCTGATGAACAACAACGCCGAGGTGGGCGGGCCGTTTGCGAACCCGAAGGTCCAACAGGCCGTCCGGTACGCGCTCGACTACGAAGGGATCATGGCGATCGCGGGCCCTGGCGCGGTGCGACTCGCCGGCGTCATCCCCACGCTCTTCCCCGGGTCCCTCCCGTCGTCCGAAGCGATCAAGACCGACCGCACCAAAGCCAGAGACCTGGTGCGGGAAGTGGGCGAGGTCCGCGGGAGGCTCTCGTACGGGAGCGACCAGATCTCGTGGGGCATCCCGATGGCGCTCCTGGCGCAGAAGATCCAGTCCGATCTGGCGCAGGTCGGAATCCAACTCCAGCTCGAGGGCCTGCCGATCGTGACTGCCATTCAGGCATATCGGGGCGGGCGGAACCAGGTCGGCGTGTGGGGGTGGGCGGCGGACTATCCCGATCCGAGTGACTTCCTCGTCTACGCGCCCGGCCGCGTCGTCGGGCGGCGCGCGGGATGGTTGCCCTCGGCCAGCCCGGTGGCGCAGCAACTCGCGACCCTCGCTGACCAGGCCGAAGCGGAGATCGAGCCGCGCAAGCGCATCGCCTTGCTCCAAGACTTCGAGCGTCGGTTGGGTCAGGTTGGACCGTATGCGCCGCTGTTTCAGCCCGCGGTCCCTTATGCTTTTCGATCGAACGTCGAAGGCGTCGCGTATCACAGCGTCTGGGCGATAGACTTCTACCCGATTCGGAAGACGTAGACCGAGCCGGGGCCGCCGGCGGCGGACGACGTGCACCTCGGTCGATACATCCTACGTCGACTGCTCATCATCCCGCCCATGCTCGTGGGGATCACCCTCATGAGCTTTACGCTCTCTCATGCGGTGCCGGCCGACCCGGTCGCGGCCAATCTTGGGGAACACGGGGCGGCGAATCCGCAGGTCGTCGCTGTGTTCCGGCAGCGCTGGGGGCTTGACCGTCCGCTTCCCGAGCAGTACGCGATCTATCTCTGGCGGCTCGTCCATGGCGACATGGGCGTGTCGATTTCAACCCATCAGCCGGTCGCGACGGATCTTCGTCAGCGCCTGCCTGCGACCGTGGAGCTGGCGGTGGCCGCGATGTTGGTTAGTCTCGTCGTCGGTGTGCCATTGGGGATCCTCTCGGCCGTTCGTCGCGACACCGCCTTCGACCAGGTGACCCGCGGCGTGGCGCTCGTTGGTGTGGCGATGCCGGTCTTTTGGCTCGGCCTCGTGGCCCTTGCCATCTTCTATGCGCGTTTGGGGTGGGCGCCGTCTCCGGGGCAGCTCAGCCCCGGGTCGCCTCGCCCGCCCTTTGTTACCGGGCTCATTCCGTTCGATGCCCTGTTGTGGGGACGCACGGATGTCGCCAGGGACGCGCTCGCCCATCTCGTCCTCCCCGCGCTCGTGCTCGCCTCGTACAGCGTCGGCGTGATCACCCGCATGATGCGCGGTACGATGCTGGAGGTGCTGGGGGAAGACTACGTCCGCACCGCGCACGCGAAGGGATTGCCGCGCCGGACCGTGACCGTCCGCCATGTCGCGCGAAACGCCGCGCTGCCGGTGCTCACGGTGATCGGTTTGAGTTTCGGTGGGCTGTTGTCGGGCGCAGTCGTCACCGAGACCGTCTTTGCCTGGACCGGTCTTGGCTCATACGCGTTTAGCAGCGCGACCTCGCTGGATTTTCCGGCGATCATGGGGGTCGGGATCGTCGTGGCTACGGTCTACCTGCTCGTGAACCTGCTCGTCGACGTATGCTACGCGGCACTCGATCCGCGGATCCGGTTCGGGTAGGAGCGATGGTGGTTCAGGCACCCGCGATCCCTTACGCTCCGCGGAAGGCGGCCCGGCTGCTGCGGCGCTCGTTCGCGCGCTCACCGCTGGCGGTCGCGTCGCTGTTCGTGGTCGCCGCGTGGACCGGGGCCGCGCTCGCGGCGCCGTGGTTCGCGCCCTACGATCCGCTTGCGCAGGACATCGCCGCGCGGCTTACGGCTCCCGGACCAGCGCACCTGCTCGGCACCGATCCTCTCGGACGTGATATTCTCAGTCGCGTCCTCCACGGGGCGCGGCTTTCGATCCCGGTGGGCGTCGCGGCGGTGGTGCTGGCCCTGCTCCTCGGCACGGTGATCGGCGGGGCGGCCGGGGCGTTTGGCGGTGCGGTTGAGGAAGTGCTCATGCGGGTGACCGACCTGATGCTGGCGTTTCCCACGGTCATCCTGGCGATGATCATTTCTGCCGCGCTCGGGGCCGGCATTCGCAACGCCGTCATTGCGATCATGGTGGCGTGGTGGCCGTCGTACGCGCGATTCGCGCGCGGGCTGGTATTGAGCGTGCGTGAGCGCGAATATGTCGAGGCCGCGCGGGCCCTGGGCGCGTCCACGCTGCGCGTCTTTCTACGGCACGTCTTGCGCAACGCGGTGTCCCCGCTGATCATCTTGGGGACGCTTGACGTGGGTCACGCGATCCTCACCTTCGCATCGCTGAGCTTTCTTGGGCTGGGACCGCCGCCGCAGATTCCTGAGTGGGGGGCCATGATTGCGGCGGGACGAGACTACCTCGATGAGTGGTGGATCGCCGCGTTTCCTGGGCTGGCGATCCTCACGCTCGTTCTCGCACTCAACATCGTCGGAGACAGTTTGCGGGACGCGCTTGATCCGCGCTTGCGGCCGCGATAAAAGTCTATTCTCCCCAGGTCTGTAGCGCCTGTGCGTCTATCACGCGAAGGAAGAGCACCACAACCCCACGAGTTTCGAGTTGCGCCGTGCCGGTCCCGTTACCGGGTACCTGGAGCACCAGAGTCTCGATGTTCCGTGGCGCCAGGATCATCGAGTGTTCCGGGGGGAACGCGGGGACGCTGAGTGTAGCTTCGACGGTCACCTGAGCGGCCGGCCACTGGCCAACGTCAGCCTGGACCGTGAGGACGTCGCCGCGGATGGTGCCCTTCAGTTGCACCGCCGACGACAACAGCGGCCGGTAGAGTGCCGGTTCGACGCTCCTCCGCAGGCTGACGAGAGGATTGCGGGGTGCGCGGGAGAGGGCCACCTGCGCGGTATAGGCACGGACCGGCCGGTCGGTCAGGGGAAGGCGAACCGTGAATCGCTCGTTTTTCCCGGCGGCCAACCCCCACGGGATACCGTCGCTGCCCTGAAAGACCGGATCTCCGATTGGCGCGTACCCTGTCGCGTCGACGACTAACCCGCCGACCGCGCTCGGTCCTCGATTTTCCACGCGCCCGCTGATGACGAGGGTCCGACCATCGAGAACGTGATGGACATCCACCAGGCCGAATTGCGTCCCGGAGTCGGCTGCAACACCTACCAGGGGCAAGCCGAGCCCAAGGCCGAGAACCGCGACGACCATCCACCGGCGCGTTGCGCCCATATCTACAGTTTAGCACTCTGCGAAGAGTCGCGACCGCTGGCAGGGAACGCTTGTCTCTGCGAGAAGATCGACGCGTGAAGGTGACCATCGTCGGATCGGGGGCCATCGGCGGGCTGGCCGGCGCGTGGATGTCGATGGCCGGGGAAGACGTCACGTTTGTCGACGTCAACCGCGAGCACGTCGAGGCGCTGCGAACACGTGGCCTGCACATCGACGGCGCGCGTGGTGAGCACACGCTCCCGCCGCAGCGCGCGTGCACCCCCGCGGAATTGAAGGACCCGCTCGAGTGCGTATTTCTCGCCGTCAAATCACAGCACACGCGTGAGGCGACGGAAGGCATTGCCCACCTGCTTGGCCCTGAGTCGTTTGTAGTGTCGTTGCAGAACGGACTCGTCAACGAAGACGTGATCGGCGAAGTGATTGGGCTCGAGCGGACGCTCGGTGCCCTACCGGACTACGGCGGCGCGTACGTCGATCCCGGACATCTGGAGTTCGTGATCGAGGGCCCGGTGTACGTGGGGGAACTGGACGGCCGCATCACCCCGCGGGTGAAAGAGGTCGAGCGGCTGCTTGGGCTGGTTGCGGAGTGTCACGTCCTCACCGACATTCGGTCGCGCATTTGGGCGAAGCGGTGCTTTGGCTCGCAGACGGTGGCAACCGCGCTGGTCAACGCCCCGATCCACGAGGTGCTCGACGACGAACGGGCGCTGCGGGTCGTGGGCCCGCTCGTCCGCGAGGCGCTGGACGTCGCGTACGCGTTTGGCGTCCGCGTACCCGATGGCCCCTTCTTTCAACCGTCACTCTACTTCCCCAAGACGCCTGAGGACACACAACGCCTCTACGGGTTCATCAAGGCGACGGTGGCGAAACAGGTACGCTTCGTCACGGAGCATGAGAAGGCCGGGACACACAAGTACGTGAAGCAGGGATCGGGCATCCATTGGGATCTGGTCTATCGCAAGCGCAAGTCGGAAGTGCGGTGGAATCACGGGCCGCTGGAAGAGAAGGCCGCCGCGGTCGGTCACCCGCTGCCGCTCAACCGCAGGTTGCATCAGATGATCTATGAGATCGAGGATCACACACGCGACTTTGGGTGGCACAACTTCGAGGAGTTGTACACGCTGATCCGCGCACTGGGCAAGCAACTCCCTTGAAGACGATCCTCCGCGTCGGCCGGCTGATCGATGGCACGGGCGCGGCCCCGAAGCGAGACACGATCCTGACGATCGATGGCAACCGAATCGTCGATGTCCGGGCGGCGGGCCAGGGCGTGGGCACCGATGATCCGAACGCGCGTCGATACGACTGCCCGACGCTCACGGCACTGCCCGGCCTCATCGATTGTCACGATCACCTCGCGCACCTGGGGCAAGACCTGCGGGAGCGGTTTGCCACACCGCAGAGTCTCGCCATTCTCAGAGCCGGCCGCTGGGTCACCGAGACCCTGCTGGCGGGTGTGACAACGGTCCGCGATGCCGCGGGCATCGATCTCGGTGTCAAGATGGCCGTCGAGCAGGGCGTCATCGACGGGCCGCGGTTGTTGATCAGCCTGGTGATCATCTCGCAGACGGGCGGTCACGGTGACCTGACGCAGCCGGCCGGACTCTCGACCGACTTCCCGACCCTGCCGGGTGTCCCGGATGGGATCGCCGACGGAGTCGATGCCGTCCGCGTCAAGGTGCGCGAAGTCTTACGGCTGGGCGCCGATTGGATCAAGGTCGCGACCAACGGCGGGTCGGGGTCGCCGCGCGGCGGCTATCACGTCCGCCAGTTTTGTCTCGACGAGCTGCGCGTGATGGTGGAGGAAGCGCACAGCAAGGGTGTCCGTGTCATGGTCCACGCTCACGGCGGAGACAGCCTCAGCATGTGTTTGGCCGCGGGCGTCGACACGATCGAGCACGGGTCGTTTGCGGATGATCGGCAACTCGAGGAGATGGCGCGGCGTGGGATCTGGATGGTGCCGACGCTCAGCGTCACGCATCGGATGATGGCGAAGATTCGGGAGAATCCCGACGGGGTTCCGGCCTACACGCGCGCCCGAATCGGGGGCCTGCTCGAGACCAAACAGCAGACGCTGCGCCGGGCCATCGAGTTCGGCGTACCTATCGCGATGGGCACCGACGCGGGGGCGCTGGGGCACGGACGAAACGCCCTGGAACTCCCCTACATGGTCGAGGCGGGCATGTCGCCGATGCAGGCCATCGTGGCGTCCACGCAGATGGGCGCCAGGCTGCTCGGGATGGGTGACGATCTCGGCACGCTGCAACCGGGACGTCTCGCCGATGTCATCCTCGTCGACGGGGACCCGCTCGCGGATATTTCGATCGTGACCGAGCCGCCGCGGCTAGCCTTGATCATGAAAGGCGGGATCGTCTACAAAGAACCGGCGCTGCGCCCGCTGGGCGTCGCTTCCTGAGACGGCGTCCCGTACGTGTAGAAGGTCTCCGGCAGCTTCCCACCAAACCAGATGCTGCTCTTCTCGAGATCGGATTCGTTGGCGACGTCCCACACGACGGTCTTCCACGTGGGATCGAAGATCAGGTAGCCCGTGTCGCCAAATAGCTCGACCCGATTGCCACCCGGTTCAAACGTGTACATGAACATCGCCTGGGTCGTGCCGTGCTTGCCGGGGCCGGCTTCGATCGTGATGCCGTAGTCGGCGCACACGTCGGCGGCGTCGATCAGGTGTTGCGGGTAGCCGTACCAGTAGGCCAGGTGGTGGAAGCGGCCGGCCGCGCCCGTCGCGTCGCGCATGACGGCAATCTCGTGCACGAGCGGGCTGACACTCAGCCACGCGCCGACCTCGACGCCGGCTTCGCCGATCTTTTGCTCGCGAAGCCGGAACCCAAGATAGTCCTGCAGGAATTCGCGCACTGGGCCGACGTCGCGCGTCATCAAGTTGACGTGGTCGAGCCTTCGCACTGGGACACCGCGGAGCGGTCGCTTTTGCGGCCGGTTGCGCAACAAGCTGCGTTTGTCAGGCGGAGCCTGGTAGGACTCGATGTCCCAGAGCACTTCCATGGGATGCCCGTCGGGGGTGACGAAACGATAGGCGCGCCCGTGCCCGAGGTCGCCATCGCTCCACCCACGCCCGAAAGGGCTGGCGGCAAGACGCGCGGCGAGGGCCTGGAGCGCTTCCTCGGACGTCGCCCGCCAGGCGATGTGGCGCATCCCCGGTCCGGACGATTCGGTCAGCCGCAGCGTGTGGTGGTAAAAGTCTTCATAGGCGCGCAAGTACACGGATCCGCCCTTGCGGGCGGTCTCCTCGAGCCCGATGACGTCACGGAAGAACCAGAGCGACTGCTCCATCCGTGGGGTGAGCAACTCGACGTGTGCGAGCTGCGCGATCACCGGCTCTGGCGCGCCCATACCAATCCTCCGCGGGCCGGGCCCAAACCGGCTCGACCCGCCATACATCCTTCGCACCGTATGCGCAGCGTCCCTTGCGGAGAGGCGCCGGTGACGCCTGAGGGCATCGCTGGGTCAGCCGAGCGCGAGCGCGAGCACGCCCGCCACGATCGCCAGGGCGCCGATCAATCGCCGCCGCCCGTCACCTTCAGCCAGCAGCCGGGTGCCCATCGCCGTGCCGATGACGATGCTCACTTCTCGGGCCGGGGCCACATAGCTGACCGGCGTGAACACCAGCGCGGTGAGCACCATGATGTAGGCCAGAGGCGCCATGGTGGCGATCGCGATGGTCTCCAAGCGGTGCGCCCGCCAGTGCAGTTGCACGTCGTCCCAGCGCGCGAGGGCCACCGGTGTCAGCAGCGCGAACCGCAGGATGCTCGATCCCCAATCCAACAGTACCGGCGGAATGTGAAAGGCGCTCACCGCCTGCTTGTCCCACAGCGTGTAGGCCGCGATCATCACGCCGGTGAGCAGCCCGTAGCCGATCGCCCACCGGGCGCCCACCGTTGACCGCCGCGCCCCTTTGGGCCCGCTGGTGAGGACGAACACGCCGACGATGACCATCGCGGCGCCCACCAGCGCGAGCCAGGTCGGCCGCTCGCCAAAGAAGGCGACGGCCGCGGCGGTCGAGAGCGCCGGCCCCGTGCCGCGCGCGAGCGGGTAGATCAGCGAGAGATCGCCGAGCCGGTAGCCTCTGGTCAGCAGCACGAAGTACGCGAGGTGCAGCAGGGCGGTGCCGCTCATGAAGATGATCTGCACGACACCGATCTGGGGGTGCTGCGTGAAGTAGATCCACGCGGCAACAGGCGCGTAGATCACCCCTGAGGCCGCGCACATCAGCCACAGGAAGCCCTCGCCGGCCCCGATGCGCTTGGCCAGGAGATTCCAGGTGGCGTGGAGGAAGGCTGCGGCGATGATGAGGGCGATCGCGAAGCCGGTCACGGGTTGTTCTCTCCGCCGCGATCGCTCCGATCCCTGCTACAGTTATTCGGGGGTGGAACACGATGCGATTCTCGGCGACGGGCGACGCGCTCATGACACGGCGCGTTGCCCGGTGGGGCGGCGCGGCGTACCAAGGACTGCTCGACGTCATCCGGGACGCCGACGCCCGCTTTACCAATCTCGAAACGTCGCTCACCGGCGGCAAGGGCTTTCCTGCTGCCGGATGGGGCGGCACGTACCTGACGTCGCCCGCCGGTTGCCTGACCGATCTGGTGGACATGGGGTTCAACCTGTTCAGCCGTGCGAACAATCACGCGGGTGATTGGGGCGCCGAGGGCGTGTTGGAGACCACGCGGGTCTGCGATGCGGCCGGCGTGTGCCACGCAGGGGCCGGCGCGCACCTGGCCGATGCACGCGGGCCGGCCTATCTCGATCTTCCGGAAGGGAAGGTGGCCTTGCTCGCGGTCGCCACGGCCGAGCAGGGCGCCGGGTACGCGGCCGGCTGGCGGCGCCCCGACTGTCCGGGCCGCCCGGGTGTGTCGTGTTTGCGCTTCGAGGAGTACGCGGTGGTCCCACCCGACGTGCTAGAGCAGATGCGAGGGCTCGTGGCGCAGACCCGGTTTGGGAAGCAATGGCAGTACGAGATCGATCTGGGGTTTCGGGGTGCCGACCCGGAGGGCGTGTTGTCCGTGGGCGGCGTGAAGTTCAAGCAGGGCGCACCATTCGGGGAAGCGTGGGAGTCCAACAAAGCCGACGTCGCGGACATCCTGCGACACGTGCGCGACGCGCGCCGCCAGGCGGACGTCGTGTTGCTCTCGTTTCATGGGCACGAGATGGCTGGCGGCGATCCCAACGGCGTCCCCGCGCTGCACCAGGAGTTCTGCCGAGTCTGCATCGAGGCGGGCTGTGACGCGGTGATCGGCCATGGCCCGCACCGCCTGCGCGGCATCGAGATTTACAATGGGAAGCCGATCTTCTATAGCCTCGGCAACTTTATCTTTCAAAATGAAGAGGCCACGTCGCTGCCGGCGGACTTCTACGAACGCATGGGTCTCGATCCTATCACGTCGACACCCGGCGACGGCTTCGACCAACGCAATCGCCGGGGCAAAGGCGGGTTCGCGGCCGATCCGGCCTACTGGGAAGCGGTCGTTGCGCAGTGGGACGTGACGGGCGGCGCGCTCCGGGAGATCCGTCTGCATCCCGTGGAGCTCGGCCACGGGCGCCCCCGACCGCAGCGTGGCCGCCCGGTGGTTGCGCAGGACCCGCTCGCCCGACAGATCATCGCCCGCATGGACGGCATGTGCCGGCCGCTTGGGACGGAAGTGCGCTGGGATCCTCGCGGCTACGGTGCCGTGCGCTTGTAGCGCGGAGCGCCGCCAAGAGGGTGGCGCCGAGGTCCCACCGAACCAACCGGCAAGTCCCAGGCCGATACCACGGCCGGGAGGGGGTGCACGCGTGAGAACACATCGATGGAAGATGCAGGTCGTTGTCGTGGCCCTGGTGATTGGCCTCGCCGTGACCCTGTTGACCGGACCCGGATTCTCGCAGGCGAAACGGGGAGGGCTCATTACCTTTGCGCTCTACCAGGAGCCAGAACTGCTGAACCCCTACATCGCAACTCAGACCGCCAGTTTCGAGGTGCTCAAGTTTGCGGTCGAGGGGTTGCTGGGGGTCAACGAGAACGGCGAGTACTACCCGCTACTGGCGAAAGAGGTCCCCACGCGTCAAAACAACGGGATCTCGGCCGACGGGAAGACGATCACGTATCAACTGAAGGACGACCTAAAGTGGTCGGATGGACGGGCGCTTACCTGCGGCGACGTGCAGTTCACGCTGCAGGCCATCATGCATCCGCGGAGCGGCGCCGTGAGCACGGCCGGATATCGCGACATGCAGACGGTAGAGTGTCCCACGCCTGCGACGGTCGTGGTCAAGTACAAGACGTTTTACGCCCCGTTTCTGTCGCTGTTCGACTACGTCCTCCCCAGACACGCGACCGGCGACCCCGCGGACATGACCAGGTGGGCGTACAATCGCAGAGTCGTTGGAACGGGACCGTTTACCATGCTCGAGTGGGTCTCGGGAGATCACATCACATTCATCCAGAACCGATACTATCGAGATGCCGGCAAACCGTACCTCAACGGCGTGATCATCCGGATCGTCCCCAGCCGCGAGGTCGGCAAACAGCTGATCCGCACGGGTGAGGTGGACGTGGTGTGGGACCTGGTGGAGGCCGACGTCCCCGAAGTCCGGGGGTACCCCGGAGCGAAGGTGAGCGTGACACCTGGCCCGAGCGCGGAGCGCTTGGTCTTCAACCTGGCCGATCCGACCCTCGATGGCCCCACACCGGAGACGATCGCCAACCGCCCGCATCCAATCCTCGGCGACCCGCGTGTCCGCGAGGCGATCGAACTGGGGATCAACAAAAAGGAGATCATCGATAAACTGCTCTTCGGGTTGGCCCCGATCGGCACGAACGAGCTGCACATCGGCTGGGCGAAGTGTGTCAGCCGTGCCGCCGAATACGCTCCCGACCGTGCCCGGCAACTGCTGGACCAGGCCGGATGGCGACCAGGGGGCGACGGGATCCGCGTCTCCCAGGGCGTGCGCACAACCCGCGACGGCACGCGTCTCCGGCTGAAATACCAGACGACGACCGGCAACCGGCTGCGCGAGCAGGTGCAGCAGTTGATGATCGACTACATGAAGCAGATCGGCGTCGAGTTCTTCATCGAGAACGTGCCGTCGCCGGTGTTGTTCGCTTCGTGGGCCGGCGGCGGGTTCCGGAAGCACGGGCAGTTCGACGTGCTGATGTACACGACCAATCCCGACGTCGACCCGCAGTCGCAGGTCGAAGGCTACTTTGCCTCGTGGAGCATGCCCACGGCGGCGAACAGCGGTGCGGGGTTCAACTACTCGCGCTGGGCCAACAAAGTGTTCGACGACAACATCAAGGTGGCCGGCTCCAACCCGGATCTCAACGTCCGCAAGCGCGCCTATTGTGCCGCGATGGGCGAGTTGGTGAAGGATCGGCCGCACGTCTACCTCTACGCGCGGAGCGAGATCCACGCCTACCGCGAACGGCTGCAGGGGTGGGTCGGCAACAGCTGGGCCCGGTTGGGGTGGAACAGCGCCGACTGGTGGGTGCGCTAGGCACGAGTGGAGGGGCTCCGGGTCACCCGGAGCCCCTCACATCGCTCATGACCCGCTACATCGTCCGCAGACTGCTTCAGGCTCTTCCGCTGCTCTGGCTCATCAGCATGGTGGTCTTTACGCTGTTGCACATCATTCCCGGCGGCCCGATGGCCGCCTATGAGAACAATCCCAACATCACGAGGGAAGATCTGGCCCGACTGGAGGCCGAACTGGGTCTGGACGCACCCTTACACGTGCAGTACGTGCGCTGGCTCAAGGCGATGCTGCAGGGTGACTGGGGGTACTCGCTCGCCACCAAACGCCCCGTACTCACCGAGATCCGCGAGCGGCTGCCCAACACCGTGTATCTGATGACCATCGCGACCGTCGTCACCGTTGCGGTGGCCATCCCGATCGGGATCCTATCGGCCGTGCGCCAGTATTCCGCGCTGGATCACGTCGTGACGACGATTGCGTTCATGGGGCACTCCATCCCCATCTTCTGGTTCGGCCTGATCCTGATTATCGTGTTCCACGTCCTGCTGCGCAGTCCGTTCAGCGGCGCGCCGCTGTTCCCGGGCGGGGGGATCTACACGCTTGGACAGCCGTTTTCGATCATCGACCGCATTCACCACCTAGTGCTCCCCGTAGGCATGCTGACCGTGGCGACCGCGGCGACCTACACACGATACATCCGGGCGAGCATGCTTGAGGTGCTGTGGCAGGATTACGTGCGGACGGCGCACGCGAAGGGGACGAGCCCGCGGCGGGTCGTGTGGAAGCACGCCTTCAAGAATGCGGCCATCCCCGTCGTGACGATCCTCGCCCTCGACCTCCCGATCCTGTTCAACGGCGCGGTGTTCACCGAGACGATGTTTTCGTGGCCTGGGATGGGACGGCTGTTCATCGAATCGGCCTTCCGCGTCGACTATGCGCTGCTGATGGCGATCATCATCCTTAGCGCGTCATTGACGGTGTTCCTTAATCTGGTGGCCGACGTCATCTACGCGTACCTCGATCCGAGGATCCGGTACGAATGAGCGATGGCTGACGCCGCGGTATTGCGCAGACCGAAGGATGCAGCGGGGCGGCCGGCGACGCTGGCCGGCATGGCCTGGACCCGCTTCCAGCGACACCGCATGGCGTCGTTCAGCCTGAAGTTCGTCGTGCTCTTGGCGCTGGCGTGCGCATTCGCGCCCTGGTTGTCGGCGCACGACCCGGCGAAACCGGTGCTGAGCCTGCAGTTGCGGCCACCGTCGGTCTCCCATCCGCTTGGGACCGACGACCTGGGGCGTGACCTGCTCACGCGGATCCTTTACGGCGGGCGCGTCTCGATGAGCATCGGGGTGCTGGCCATGAGCCTGGCGGTCGTAATCGGGACGACCATCGGAGCACTGGCCGGCTACTACGGCGGCTGGACGGATAATTTATTGATGCGTCTCACCGACCTGGTGCTGTCGATCCCGACGCTGTTCCTCCTGATCCTGCTCATGCTGCTCCTGCGCAGTTTCCCGATCCCGTTCCTGCAGGGCGGCGTGATGGCGATCGTGATGACCATCGCGCTGCTTTCGTGGATGACCGTGGCCCGGCTCGTGCGCGCCTCGTATCTGTCGCTGAAGGCGCAGGTGTACGTCGAAGCGGCCCGGGCGCTGGGGGCGAGCCACGCGCGCATCATCGTCCGGCACATCTTGCCAAACGCGGTGAGCGTCATTATCGTGGCGGCGACGCTGCGCGTCGCCAGCTCAATTATCACCGAGTCCGGGTTGAGTTTTCTGGGGTTTGGCGTGCAGCCGCCGACACCGACCTGGGGGAACATGCTGAAGAACGCGCAGGATCAGATGATCACCGCGCCATGGACGGCGATCTTTCCCGGCGTGTTCATCTTTGTTACGGTGATTGCGATCAACTACATCGGGGACGGCCTGCGGGACGCCCTCGATCCCCGGCACGTGCGATAGGCGGGCGGAGGCGGCACCGCTCGTCTACTACCGCTCAACTTTGGGTATACCCTAAGTGAACCTCCGATAACGGCAAACCCGCCGCGAGGCGGGGACGCAAAGCCACAGAACCCCCCCGGGGTTGGCTGGGTTGCCGAAGAGGGTTTCGTGTTTAATGCGAGGCCCTTAGTCGTGCTGGTGCGGCCGCTCGCGCGGCTGCTGGAGGGCAAGGCGATGGCGGTTGCGCCCCCCATCAAAGTGCAGCGCGTCGTTCAGACGCAGCGTACCGCGCGTTTGTCAGAGGAGTCGAACGCGGCCGACGACCCGGGGACGGCGCCAACACTCCAGGCGTTCCTGGAACACAACGGGCTCGTCGGCTGGATGGATAGCGACGAGGGACGATGTTATCTGCTGCACGTCTGCATGCTCCGGGGACGCGCCGCCGCGTGACCGGCTAGGCGGAGGTGTCTGCTCGGGACGCCTCGAACCCGCCGCCCAATGCCCGAGCTCCCCGACATCACCATCTATCTTGAAGCCCTCCAGCGATTCGTGGTGGGGCAGCGGCTCGAAGCGATCCGTCTGGTCGGTCCCTCTGTGCTGCGGACCGTCGATCCGCCGCTGTCGGAGGCACAGGGCAAGACCGTGTTGGGCGTCCGGCGCATCGGTAAGCGCATCGTCTTCGGTCTGGAAGGCGACCTGTTTCTCGTCGTCCACTTGATGATCGCCGGGCGGTTCCACTGGCACCACCGCGGCGCCCGCGTCCAGGGCAAGGTCGGTCATGCCGCGTTCGACTTTCCCAACGGTACACTCATGTTGACCGAGGCGAGCACCAAGAAGCGGGCGTCGATACACCTGGTGCGCGGGGAAGACGGCCTGCGTCAGTTCGGGCAGGACGGAATCGAGCCACTCGAGGTCGACCTGTCGGTCTTCAAGGAGGCGCTGACGCGCGAGAATCACACGCTGAAGCGCGCGCTCACCGACCCCGGTCTCTTCAGCGGCATCGGGAACGCGTACTCGGACGAGATCCTCCACCGCGCACGCCTGTCACCGATCAAATTGACGCGCCGCCTCGACGACGACGAGGTGGCGCGTCTGTGTCAAGCGACGCGCGCCACGCTCACCGAGTGGATCGCCCGCCTGCGCGCCGAGACGCGGGACGGGTTTCCCGAGCGCGTGACGGCGTTCCGAAAGGACATGGCGGTCCACGGGCATTATCGCCGGCCCTGCCCGGTATGCGGGACCCCGGTTCAGCGGATCGTCTATGCGGAGAACGAGTGCAACTATTGCCCGACCTGCCAGACGGGCGGGCGGCTGCTGGCCGACCGGGCGCTCTCGCGCCTGCTGGGCGAGACGCGCCCCAAGACCCTCGAAGAGCTCCAGAGGGTCAAGACCCGATACCGGAACCGCACTGACTAGGTTCCTGACAGCAGATCAGCCAGCCACGCCGGCAGCGGCGACATGGCCCGGAAGTGCCCGAAGCAGAAGACCGGACATCCTGACGAATACAGCTCGGCCGGGACGGGGCGCAGCGTGATCCCGACATAGAGCCCGTTGTGGAGCAACAGCGGCACCCGCGGATCGGACGGATCGACGCCCCGCGGCGGCCGCTTGAAGTACTGCCCCCCGAGTTCATAGGTGCCCGCGGCCAGTATCTTACGCACCGCGCGCTGCAGACGCGCGCCACGCCGCGAGTCGAGCACGGCCCGCCGGTAGCGCTCGAGCACGGACTTCTCGAACATATGCATCCCGGCGCCCAGCATCAGGCTCTTCGTGGTGAGCCTGAAGAAGTAGCCTGGGTGCTCGGCGTCCGAATCATCCCCCTGCCAGAACCATAGATCCAGGTGGTCCTTGTATGGACGCTTGTCGCGCGAGAACCGGATATCGCGGTTCATGCGGCGAATCGACGCGTTGATTTTCGGTTCAGCGTGGATGTCCGGTGAGAGGCGGCGCAGCAGGCGACCCATGGCCACGACGAAGGTCTGCGCGGGTTCGAGGAGTGATTTCTGGTAATCCTCGCGGTGCTGTTCAAACCACGCCCGGTCGTTGTTGCGTTCGAGACCCTGCAAGAAGCGGAGGGCTTCCCGCGGAAACCCCTGGAAGCCCCCGGTCGCCGTCGTTGCCCGCTGCTTCACGCCCCGCACCCCCAAGACGATTGCTATCTTGTCTATCGGACGGCGCCGGTGGTTTTACAGAGGGTCCTTCGCCTGCATGGCTTTGGCGACCAGAGAGACCGGCACGGACCCATGCGAGAGGAACGTGTCGTGGAACCGGCGCAGATCGAAACCAGGCGTACTCGCCGTCAGATCACGCCGCAGTCGGTGGATCTGCTCCGTCCCCGTGAGGTACATCAGCGCGGTCGCGGGGAAGAGGCTGTTCTTCACGGCCTCGGAGTGCGCGGCATCGGCGGACATGCCCACACGCTCCCGATAGCACGCCGCCGCCTGATCAAGCGTCCACGCGTCCTGGTGCAGCCGGACATCGACGAGCGCGCGCGTGGCCATCCGCAGCTTCGTGTGGGCCTGCGAGAGGCGTTCGAGCGGCTCGAGGAACCCGACCTCGTCCATCAGATCGGTGGCATAGCAGGCCCAGCCCTCCGCCATGGTGCCGCCGCAGAACATCGCAATGCGGGTGGCACAGTCGACGGCGGCCATCCGGCCAACGCGGGATTCGGCGCGATGATACGCGTTCCAGTTCTGGACGTGGTGACCCAACCCGCCATGGTGGACGACGTGGTTCAATTTGATCACGCTATCGTTGGTCGCGCGCAGCCGACGTCGCTGCTCCTCAGGCGGCATGCCCGGCTCGATGGGCGTCACGAGATAGTCGACGATCGGCACGCGGTCGAACGCCGCAGGCGCGCGGTAGAAGAGGAAGTAGAGGGACGGCGCCGCCCCTCGGGCCCAGGCGGGCTGTGGGACGTAGCGGATGGGATACTCCGGCCAGGTCACGAGACGGTGCGTTTTCGCCGCCGCACGCGCCGCCTGCCAGATCTCGTCGTAGCGCGTGTAGTAACGTTCGGGCGCCGGGTGGCGGTCGGCGAGCCCCGCCAGTGCCTCGCGCCACGAGGCGGCACCGAGTTGGGAGGCGGATTCCTGTAGGCGTGTTTCGGCGGCCGCCATGCGCTCTTCCGCCCACGCTGAGATCTCACCCGCGGGCATGTCGATGAAGTGACCGCGGCGGATGTACAGGTCGAGGGCCGCATCGCCGCAGGCGTAGGCGTCGGTGGCCCGCGCCGGCAGGTCGTCTTTGAGATAGGCGCGGAACTCGCGGAACGCGTTGGCGGCCACACCGGCCGCCGCGCGGAACCGCGGATTCCGCACGCCGTCGTCGCGGATCAGGATCTCCGCGCCGTCCTCGAAGAACGCGAGCGCGCCGTTGCACTCGCGGCTGGCACGCTCGATCCACGCGCGCGGCGCAGTGGTGATCGTCTGCGTAGCCTGCCCGAGGAACGCGGGGATCGCCATCATGCGTTCAACGGCTGCATCGACCCGGGCGGCGAGCGGCGCAAACGGGCGGAGGAAGAGGGCGATCACCCCGAAGATGGCCTCCCCTGTATATACGCAGGGGTTGTGTCGATAAGAGTGTGTGGAGGTGATCTCCCACTGTTGGATGTCGAGGAAGCCTTCAATCAGTGTCCGGTCTAGCGCCTCTGCCTTGGTCAGCGGCTCGGGAGGAAGACCGCGGAAGCGCGCCCTGAGGGCGTCCAGCCCCGAGACCGCCTCGGCGACGCCGCGTTCGGAGAGGTCCGGCAGGCGGTGGTCATGCTCGTGGACACCGATGAACGTCGCGTTGACCGGGTTCGCGCGATAGTACCACGCGAAGAACGCCTCGAGGGCGGCCGAGAAGGCCGATGCGGGAGTGCCCACGCCTACCGGTGCGCCGCCAGCCGCGCCTCACGGTCCAGCGGCAGGTCGACCCATCGTCGCTCGTGATGCGACCGCTCGACCGCATTGATGACTTCCTGCACCCTGGCGCCGTCCTCGAAGTTGCCCTGGTTCTGCGGGCTGTCTCCGAGGATCTCGTCGACAAAGTCCTTGATCAGATTCGCGTAGAAGAGCGTTCGCCACAGTTCACGGGGGTGACCGCCGGCGGGATAGAAACGCTGGGGGATGTCGACCTGCTTGAACTCCACGTCGTCGGGCGTGGCCAGCTTGATTGTCTCGGCCACGCCGGACTCCTCCACGAGCCGGCAGATAATGGCGCCCTGGCTACCGTAGATTCGCGCTTCCGTACCCGGGAAGTTGCCGATGGTGACGAAGGACGTCTGGATAGAGCCGATCGCGCCGTTCGCGTACTCGACGAGGTGGATATCGCCATCATCGATGTTCATCCGCATCATCCGTCCGGTGGCGCGCACCACGCGGTCGGGGATGAAGTTCTTCATCGTCCCGACGCATCGCGTGTAGCCGGCCCCGACCCACCACATGCCGATGTCGATAATGGGCGCGCCGTACCCCTCGAGCGATTGAGTATGGAGCACTGATGGGTCGGCCGTCGGGTCCACCTGGCGGAGTGGGGTCTGCGGGTCGAGCCACTGCGCGTTCTGCTCGTAGCCGTTGAAGATGAAGG
>JBGQGY010000051.1:0-22896 GCA_041497675.1 bacterium
GACAGTGACTCGTCGAGCAGTCCAAGAGGGAGTGAACATGTGCCATGAGATCTGCGGAGAAGATGTCGAAGAGCCAGGTTGGTTGAGCTAGTTCACTGGGGAGTCGTTGGGGGAACAGATGCTGTGCGGCACGCTCGGACGCGCCGAGCGCGCCGCACAGCTAGCCTATTTGTTCGCGAGAACGTCTAGCCCGTCGGCGCATGGTCGGCTTACCGTGTAGCTCGCCTTGTCTTCCCCGGGCATTCTGTCCCAGCCGCCTTTTTCAATGTAGGCCGCTCTCTCCCAGGAACTCGTCGCCTTCAACTCTTTGAGTCTCTGCTCAAGGTTCGGGGCCCTCATGAACTGGGCCACGCAGATCGCGGCCCGCGTCGCCAAGACCGCATCGTCGCTCCTCTGCCGCGTCGTGCCAGCGGTTGTCCAACCACCCCATGCAAAGCCGACGATCATTGCGATGGTTGCCCCAAACAAGAGGGCCCACACTCCAAACTTCAGCTTCCCTGCAGTTTCGGGTTGCATTGGCCCGCGCTTGGCCAGAACTCGGAGACCCCACAGAAGTCCCAGGGCTCCCACGGAGGCCACGACGATCGAGCCGGCGTTGAAACCGGCGACGCCCGGGTACATCCACCCGGCAAGCAACGCGCCGATCACTCCAACGACGAGATCCCCGAAGAGGCCGTAGGGGCCCGCTCCCCGCACTCTCGTCGCCAGATAACCTGCGACAATCCCGACGAAAATCGACACCCAGAAAATACTCATGTTGAACACCTCATGAATGGCATCTATCCATATGAAAACTAACACGGCCATGGTTTGCCGTCTGTTCAAGATTGCTCACTCTTCGATTTGGACGTCGACTTCTAGGGGTTTGCCTTAAGACTCAGCGCGCTTAGTGCATTGCTCTTCGACAGTCGTGCCCACCCCCGCAGACGACTTGCAACGGCTACAATGAGTGCAGGGCGATCTTCAAGTGTCGGGCCTTACGAGGTGGGTGCAACGTGGCCGTGATCACAGCCAGAATCAAGGTGCACGACGTGCACGACAGGCGAACGCCGGAGAGCCGGACAAGAGGACGCGCAGGGATCACGCCCCTGCGCTGCGTCTTTCCCGGCTGTGCGCGTCAGTTGGAGTTCGCTCCGGTCGAAGGCGTAGCCTTGAGCGTGGGGCTCGGCGGCGTGATGCGGCGCAGTATCTGCCCGGACCACCCCCCGGTCGGCGCGTGCTCACGGTGCGGCATCATGGCGGGCCCACAGTACATGGTGAAGGTACTCCCGAACGGGCGCTGCCCGGAGTGCGCTGGGACTGCACGAGCGGTCAGTCGTCGACGGCGGGCGTTGGGGACTTGAGATCGGCGACGAGGGAGCGCAACTCCTCCGAAGCGGATGCTGATTCCTTCGTCATCCCCAGCCGGTCAAACCCCGCCACCGCGTCTCGCAGCAGCGTGACGGCCCGCCTTCGCTGTTTCTGGTCGCGGAGGATTCGGGCCATCGTGACCTGGGCGACCGCTCTACGCGCCTGATCGCCGGATGTCCTCGCATCCTTGATCGCCTGATGGGCAACTGAGGCTGCCTCGTCGGGCCGACCCATTGTTAGCAGCACCGCTGCAATCTCGTCACGCGTCGCGCTGCAACCCCGCAGGTCGGCTTGGCGTTCCCTGATGCGAAGCGCCTTCTGAAGAACCGCGAGCGCTTCGGCGTAGAGACCCTGCTCGCGCCGGACACGTCCAAGGTTCGTCAGCACCCGCCCTATCTCCGCAAGATCTTCAGCCTGCTCGAAGACCTCGTATGCGCGGCTGAGAAGATCCACGGCCTGGTCCAGACGCCCCGCGGCCCATTCGATCAGGCCCAGACCCGTCAGCGCGCGACCGTGAAGCGTCGGCATTTCCAACCGCTCGGCGAAGTACTGCGCCCGCCGGTAGGCGCGCTGCGCGCGATTGACCTCGTTCATTCGCAGCCGCGCCGCGCCGAGTGAAAGGAGCGCCCAGACACCTTCTTCGGTGCGGATGGACTTGGCACGCCGCATGAGATCGATCGCATGCTCAAGCGTCACGACCGCCCTCTGGAATGCCCCCCGCCGCTCCTCCACGATGCCCTTGACACACAACGCCAGGCCAAGCGCACTCTCGAGTTGGTTTCGGCGGGCTCGCCCGGCGGCGTCCTGGGCCAGTCTCGCCGCTTCATCCAGCCTGTTCGCCGCCATGGCGGCGCGAGCGCGAGTGAGTGTTGTGCGAACCCGCAACTCAGCCGGCATATCCGGCAGCATGGCCTCGGCCGTTTCGGAAAACCGGACGGCTTCGGCGCCCTGGCTGATGGGATCCATATCCCAGGCAAGTTGAATGAGATTGAAGGCGGTCTCGAGACGCAGCTCCGCGGTGTCGAACAAGAGCGAGGCCACCGACACGCGGGCCCGCCGGGACAAGGCGACCGTCGTCTCAACCGACGGATAAGAATTGCCGCTCTCAAGCAGGCTGACAAAACTCTTGCCGAGGTCGGGCGCCGCCAGGGCTTCTTGGGTCAGGCCGGCCCGCCCGCGCGCCGCTTTCAAACGCGAACCAAACTTGACGAGCCAGTCCGGCCGACTCGAAGATATCGAAGATACCGCTGCAAGGGAGGGTTTAGCCATAGTGAATAAACTTTAGCATCGCGACTGCGCCCAACGCAAGCCCAACGGAGCCCCCCAAAGGACTTGTCACGGCGCGCAGTTGGCTACCCTCCCCCACAGCTAGACGTTACCTCTGAAGCCTAGCCACCCCCGGGCGCGTCAATATCGGTGGTCTGCCATTGCACCCGGGTGGTCGTGTCCGTCACGAGCGGTGAAACCAGAATCAACGAGATGGCGGCGATGACCGCCATGGCAAAGCATAGAGCCTTTTTCATAGAACTCTCCTCCTCCGGCAAAGGCGGTTTTTGGGGGCTCCATTGTGCTCGGTTCGATGTTTACAATTGGTGATCCTTTATATTGTTGTCACGCAGAACAATACTATTTGGTACAACCAAACTTTGTATACGGGAGAAAGCGTAGAGAAACGGGCGTGGGAAAAAAACAGTATCTATGCGGAGCTTACAGGGTTCCTATCGCCAGCAGTGCCGCGGCGGCGTCAAGGACGCCGTAGCCCAGATCGAAATCCCAACCGTTGCCCTCAAGATCTCTTGCGGTTCGCTGCAACAGCCCCTTCACTTGCGCCGGTTTGAGCCTGGTCGTCGACACCCGCTGCCGGAGGGCGGCCGCCGCGCCCGCGGCAACCGGTGAGGCCGCGGACGTCCCAGTGTCCACGGGATAGACGCCCGATCCCCTGAAGTGACTGAACCCTGCCAGGTCGGGCTTGCGTCGCGTCAGCCCGCCCGGCCCCTGCGACGAATAGCCGAGCCGGCGGTCGGTCACCGTGACGGCCGCAACGGTCACCACATCGGGATGCGAGTTGGCGCCGTGGATGCTGGCTCCCGGCCCGACATCCTTGGTCCCGCATTGTCGTGAAGGGCAGTCGGCCCCGCAGTTGCCCGCGGCGAAGAACACGTCCGCACCGGCCGCCACGATCGACCCCACGACCTGATTGAATGGATGATGCGGGTTAGCGCTGTAGTTCTCGGGCGACCCGATGGGCGCATCTTGCGCCCGGTCGTAGATCCCCCAACTATTGTTGACGACCAGCGGCCCCGCGTCGCGTTCGAGCACCTGCAGTAAATCGGCGTAGGCCGCGATCGCGTCCGACAGGAGCGCCGTCCAGGTTTCCGCGCGCGACCGGAGGAGAGCATAGTCGAGGATGCGGGCATCGGGGGCGGCGATCCGCACATCGTACGCCACCATCGTGCCGTGCGTCGGCGGCGCCGACCCGGGCCGGTAGTCGCGGTTCGGCGACCACCCGCCGGAGACGGGAATTTGCCGGCCATCGATGCCGGTATCGACGATCGCGACGCGCACCTCGCGACCTGTCAGACCGGCGGCCCGCAGCGCGGGAACGCCAAGCCGGTCGGCGACATCCGTGTCGCTCCCCACGGCATCGGGGCCGCAATAGGGCTCGGGGAAGGCGGCAATTTCAGGATCGGCGTACACGCCGACGACGTCGGCCGGTCTATCACGCAGAAGACGCGCGGTCACATCTTCATCATCGCATTCGCCGCGGACGCAATACGACGTTGGGCCGGCCGACCGGTAGTCGAATCCCACCGCACCGGGCCGGTCTTTGGGGACTCCCAGACGGCTAGAGATCCGTACGGGGTGGTAGGTGTCGTCGAACCGAAGACCGGCGACGCGCACGGCTTCGAGCACGGCGCCGCTCCGGATCACGATGATGCGACGTAGCATGCGCATCCCTCCCCGCGCCGAGAATGATGCGGTTAGGACATCGGTGCCTGCCGGACGTCCGCAAAGAACTGGACGCCCGGAATGGCTTCGGCCCTCCTGCGCGCTTCGGGCGTGGCTTCGCCTCGGACCACGTGCCGCCCGCGACCCGGGTCGATCAGCAAGGGCCCGTAGCTATCGTCTAAGCGGACGCCGGTTCCGGCGAACAGCGTGGCGACGGCCGTCATGTCGAGACGCGCGCCGGGCCGGTCCACCTGGATGATGAAGAGCCGGGGCTGGTCCGCTACGCGGGCTCCTCCCTCCGCGTGAACGCAAACCCGGAGTAATCGAGGTTTTGGGCCGCCACGCCGAGTTGTCGCAACATCGCCATCGCCTGCGCGCGATGATGCACCTCGTGCATGGCCATCTGCATGAACAAGTCGCTCTTCAGGCCGTTGACAACCACCACCTTGCCTTGCGGCGTGGTGGGCATCGTCATCCGGTACTCGATGGCAGTATCCCAGTCCTTGATACCGGCCAGCAAGCCGCGAGTGCGCGGCGCTTGTTCGGTCCAGAGCGTTTCCAGGTCGCGAAACGCGGGCAGACGGTCTTCGCTGATCGGCCACTGATCGCGCGGTGGCAGGGGCGTGGCGGGCTGCTGGATGCGCCGCCCATAGAGCCACTCCGCGCGGGCAATGTCAACCACGGTCGCCCGCAGCGTGCCGAGCCCAAAAGGGAATTTCTGCGTGTACTGATCTTGGCTGAGCGGTCGGATCCAGTCGAAGAGCTTCTGGCGGGCCTGCGTCAACATATCATACACGTGAGCGAAATCCACCGGCCACCTCCTGAGCGAATAGGCGGGACGGTGGCTTATTCGATCTTGCCGGAGGATTTGCCTCCCGCCCCTTGAAGGGGGTTGTCGCGCATGAAGCGGACCATGACAATCCTGATACTCGCGGCGCTCGCCTCGGGGATTCTCGTCCTCGCTCCGGAGCCGTCGCATGGCGCGCCGCAGCCTGCGCCGCAGGTCGCGCAGGCGCAGGCCGATGTCAGGGCGCAACTCCGAACGGCCATTCATCACGCGGGGTTTGCGGCGGAGGGAGATTCGCTCGGCTACGTGCGCCTGCACCTCGGCCACGCCCTCAACTGCATTGAAGGCCCCGCCGGCAAGAACTTCGACCGGGCGTGGGGCAACGTGTGCCAGGGGCAGGGTAACGGCATCTTGACCGACCTGCGTTCGGCGCCGGGTGGCGCTACCTATCGCACCGTCATCGAACACGCCGACACGCTTGCCGCGGCGGGGGTCGCGAGCCGCGATGTCGCGGAGATCAAGACGGTCGCCAAAGCGGTCGGTGCACTCCTGGCCGTCATCGCGGACGGCGTCAAGTAAGCAGACGGCCCTCGTATGTCCCCCACCTTTCGCCGCGATGCCGCCGCCGGCGCGCTGGCCGGTCTGATCGGCGGGCTCGTCTTCTTGTGGGCCCAGCAATCCCAGGGGATGCGTGCCGCGGTCGGTGGGGTGGCCGGCGTCACGTCGCTCGGCGCGGGCACCGCCCTGGATCTGGCGACCGCGGCGCTGATCGGCGCTACCTTCGGCCTAATCTTCCGCTATCAGCCGCAGGGCTACGCGCCGACCATCAGCAGCGGCGTCCTGTATGGCCTCGTCTGGTGGATCATCGGCCCGCTGACAGTGGTGCCCGCCGTCCTGGGCCGAGGACCGACCTGGTCGGTCAAGGACGCCAACGCCGCGCTCCCGAGTCTGATCGGGCACGTGCTGTTCGGTGCCCTCACGGGTCTGTGCTATCACGTGCTGATCGGTCTGTACCTGCGGCGCCGCCCACAGGTCGCGGCCGCTGCGGCGCCGGCAGACTCGCCCGTCACACGGGTGGTGATTCTCGGCGGGGGCTTTGGAGGCGTCAGCACGGCCCAACGCCTCGAGCAGATCTTTGCGCGCGACCCCACGGTGGACATCACCCTGGTCAGCCAGAGCAACTACCTGCTGTTCACACCGATGCTCGCCGAGGTGGCCAGCAGTGGACTGGAGCCGCAGCATATCAGCGCGCCTGTTCGCGCGGCGCTTCTCCGCACGCGGTTTCGACGGGCGGAGGTCGAGGCGATCGACGTCGCCGCGCAAACCGTGCTGCTGCGCGGCGGCCCCGCGGCCCCGGCCGAAACGATATCCTACGACCACCTGGCGCTGGCGCTCGGGTCGGTGCCGAACTACTATGGTCTGCCCGGGCTCGAGGCGCACTCGTTCACGCTCAAGACCCTTCAGGACGCCACCCTGCTGCGCAACCACGTGATCGCGCTGCTGGAGCAGGCCGACGTCGAGCCAGACGCGGACGAGCGCCGGCGCATGCTGTCGTTTGTCGTCGCCGGCGGCGGTTTTGCCGGCACGGAAATGATCGCTGAGTTGTTCGACCTGGTGCACGGCGTGCGCCACTTTTATCCCAACATTCACGCCGGCGACCCTCGCTTCGCGTTGGTGCATTCGGGCACCCGCATCCTGCCCGAGATCGGCCCCGAACTCGCCGCGTATGCGCTGAGAAAACTCGAGGCGCGCGGGATCGAGTTCCTGCTCGAGGCCCGCGTGGCTGGCGCAACCGCCGACGCCGTGTTGCTGGCCGATGGTCGGCAGATCGCGACCCGCACGCTGGTGTGGACCGCGGGCAACCAGCCGCACCCGCTCCTTCGGACGTTGCCGTGCGAACGCAACCGCGCCGGCGCCATCATCACCGAGAGCACGCTGCAGATCAAGGGCTTTGCCAACGCCTGGGCGGTCGGTGACTGCGCCGAGATTCCCGACCTGCTCAATGCCGGGAAGACGCTTCCGCCGACCGCGCAGCATGCGCTGCGCGAAGGCCGGGCGGTCGCGGACAATATTGCTGCCATGAGACGCGGCCGTCGTCCCTCACCATTTCGGTTCCGCACCATCGGCACGCTGGTCGCGCTGGGGCACCGCACGGCCGTCGCCGAGATCCGCGGCTTCAAGTTCTCGGGCCTGCTCGCCTGGATCATGTGGCGCACCGTCTACCTGAGTAAACTCCCCGGTCTGGAAAAACAGGTGCGCGTGGCCCTGGACTGGACGATCGACCTGTTCTTCCCGCGCGACATCGCGTTGACGATATCCACCCCCACCCTGGGACAGACGCTCGGCGGCCGGCGCGAGGACGACACATGACGTGGCGGGGCTTCGTTCGCGATGGCCTGTTGCCGGGCGCACTCGCGGGTCTGACCGGTGGGATCGTCTCGGGTCTCGCATTGTCCCGGGTTGGCGCGCTGCCGGCGACGGCGTCGCTGGTGCACTCGGATTCGGCCGTCGTCGACTTCGTGTTCCACGCCGCGGTCGCCACGATCATCGGCGGTGGCTTTGGGATTCTGGTGTCGCACCAGCACACGCGTGCAGGCGAAACGCTGTTCTGGGGATTGACCTACGGCGCGCTGTGGTGGTTCATCGGACCGCTCACGCTCATGCCGCTGCTGCTGGCCGGATTTCTAGCCTGGGACCTGCACTCGGCCCAGGAAGCGTTTGCGGGCCTGCTGGGCTACCTGGTCTACGGCGCGACGGCCGGTCTCGCGCTGGCGGCGCTGCGCTCGCAGCGCCGCGCGTTGTCGCTGCGAGTCTACGGTGGCGCGGTCGTGCGGGGCGCGCTGGCCGGCCTGATCGCCGGGTGGCTCCTGGTCAGCACGACGGGCGTGCCGGTTTCGTGGTCCAGCGGGCTTCTGGTCGGGATCATCTTTGCGCTGCTCTATCCGATTCCGCACGACGGCGCCGGGCCGGGTCTGATCCGCGGCACCGTCTTGGGGTTTGTCTCTTGGGTTGCCGGCCCCCTCTCGCTGACGCCGCTGCTGGCCGGGGGCCGGCTGGCCTGGTCGGTCGACGATGCCCGCACGGCATTCGCGGCGCTGCTGGGATTGTTGCTGCTCGGGGCGTTGTGCGCCGTGTGGTATCGGTGGTTGGATGGGTTGGTCCGGTTGCTCTTCGCCGAGGTTCGGCGGAGCTACGAGCAGGAGGGCGCGGGCATCGAGGGTCTTCGCGCCGTCGGGCGTGGCGCGCTGGCCGGTCTGGTCGGGGGCATCCTCTTTACCCTGGTGATCATGAGAATCGGCGGCCTCGGCGCCGTCGGGCAGATCATCGGGTCGACCTCGATGGGCTCGGGTCTATTCGTGCAGTTCGTCGTCTCGGAAACCATCGGCGTCACCTACGGCCTGCTGTTCCGGCGGCAGAGCTACGACGTCGGGTCGGGGCTGGGATGGGGGTTGGCGTACGGCTTCTTCTGGTGGGTCCTGGGACCGCTCACCCTGACGCCACTGCTGCTGGGCGGGCGGCCACAGTGGACCGTGGAGTCCGCGGCCGCACTCTTCCCGTATCTGATAGGCCACCTCGCCTATGGGGCCGCGCTGGGTATCGTCTTTCACCTGCTCGAGGCTCGGCAGAACCCGTGGTGGATCCCCCGGACGCACGCGGAGGCGGCCCGCGTGGCGCGCCATCGCGAGCAGCTGCTCACGTCGGCGCCGGCGCTGTGGGCGTTGATCGTGATGATCGCGCTGGTGATCCCGGTGCTGCTCGGGCTCTAGAGGCTACGCCGTCCGCGGGAAGCGCTGCTCGCCGGCGGGAATCGCGACGGGCAGATGGTTCTCTTCCGGCGCCAGCGGGCAGTCCCACCGCACATGATAGGCGCACGATGGATTGTAGGCGTAGTTGAAATCGACGACCACGCGGGTCCCCTCTCCTCCCAGATCGGCGCCCTTGATCGTGTCGAGGAGGTAGCGGCCACCCTGATACGTGGTCTCCGCGCTTGTCAGATCCTTGAACGGGAGGAAGACACCACCGCCATACCCCATGATCCAGAACAATGACAGCGAGACTCCGCGGCCGACGATGGAAAAGAGCACGCGGCCGACGCGGCGCAGCCGCATGATGCCATCGTCCCGGAGGTGGACCTCGATGACACCGGGTTCGACCGCGGCGTCCACGGGCAGCGTGAAACGTAGCGATGGATCGTAGCGGAAGTACGGAAGCCCGGTGAACGCTGCCCGCTGCTCAGGCCCAAGCGCAGACTGCGGGTGCGCGCGGAAGAGATCGTCACGGGCGCGGCGGAACTCCAGACAGGCGGTCTCCGGATGGGACCGACCTGCGCGCACGCCCGCGTACATCTCAAAGACCCTGCGCCGGTAGTCCCACACGTCGAGACGATCGTTCAATCAGTTCTCCTCGAGCAGTTGCCTGATGACCCGGTCGGTCTCATCGTAGGCGCCTTCACCGAAGTGCTGGTAGCGGATGATGCCCTTCTTATCCACCAGATAGAGCGACGGCCAGTAGGTGTTGTTGTACGCGCGCCAGATGCGGAAGTCGTTGTCCATGACCACCGCGTACTTGATCCCGAGTTTGGCAATGGAGGTCCGCACGTATGGTTCCGACCGCTCGTAGCTGAACTCCGGCGCGTGAACGCCAACGATCACCAGGCCGCGATCGACGTACTTCGTGTGCCACTTCTTGAGATCGGGCATGACGTTGCGGCAGTTGATACAGCCCGCGGTCCACATTTCTACCGCAACCACTTTCCCTCGGAGATCGGCGAGCGTGAGCGCCCTCCCGCCGGTGTTGAACCACGGCCCCCCACCCACCAAATCGGGCGCCTTTCGAAACGCCGCCTCTACACCGTTGGATGCCGCCAGACCGGCGAAGACGAGCAACAGCACTGCCAGACCGATCGCGCGCATGATCCCAGTCTACCTGCGCATTGTTGCGATTGCATTAAGCCGAGGGCGTCAGGAGGAGGCCAGCGGACCCGTCAGCCAGGCGACCCGGGCACTCGTCGCCCGGATCAGATCGCGCGGGTCCATCCAGAGTTGCAGACCCCGCTCACCTGCGCTCACGCTGATGCGCTCGTGATCCAGCGCCGACGCGTCGATGAACGTCGGCCACGGCCGCCGCGTGGCCACGGGTGAGACGGCGCCTTTAACATATCCAACCAGACGCATCAAATCGCCCGCTTCGACCAGGTCGACCCGGTGGGCGCCCGCGACGCGGGCCAGGGTGCGAAGGTGCAGTTCCTGGTCGCCCGGCACGCAGGCCAGCAGCACGCGGCCGTCGTCGGTGCGTAGAACCAGGGTCTTGAAGACCCGCTCAGGCGTAATCCCCAGACGCTCCGCGGCTTCGGCCGCGGTGAAGGTTTCGGCCTCGAACTCGAGCAGTTCGAACGGGATGGAGTGCCGTTCAAGCGCCGCAGTGGCTCGGGTGCGCATCGCCGCGAACTTCCTCCACCTGCCGGTGCTCTTCCTGCCGACGCGCTATACTGCGACTCATGACCCGACCCGCGCCGGCGGCCTCGTTGCATCCAGGGCTGGGGCCCATCCTCATCGAGGTCGGCGAAGTACCCTCGGCCCCGCTGGTCCCTGCACGATTCCAGCGCGAGGCCCTGGCCGCAGTGGCCTCGGGTGACGTGCTCGTCGTGGCGCCGACGGGCAGCGGCAAGACATGGATCGCGGAGGAGGCCATCGGCGGGCTGCTCGACCGCGGTCAGAGCGTCTGGTACACGACTCCGCTCAAAGCGCTCTCGAATCAGAAGTTTCGACAGTTCCAGCGTCGTTTCGGTGACGAGCGCGTCGGGCTGTTGACCGGCGAACGCCGCATCAATCACGTCGCACCGTTGGTCGTCGGCACGACTGAGATCTTGAGGAACATCCTCTACGGCGGTAGCCATGCCCCGGCGCTGGTCGTCCTCGACGAGGCCCACTACCTTGGCGACCAGGAGCGTGGCACGGCGTGGGAAGAGGCCATCATGCTCGCCCCGCCGCACACGCGGCTGCTGCTGCTCTCCGCCTCCATCCCCAATGCGGATGAACTCGCCGGCTGGCTCAACGAGGTTCGCGGCCGCCCCCCACGCGTGGTGACTGAAAGTGAGCGGCCGGTGCCGCTGCGAATCTTGATGACGGACGGTCGCGGTCATCTGCTGCCGCCGGCGCTGGGCGGCCGGGTCCGCGCGGCGCCGCGCCGGCACGGATGGCTGGTCGAGCTGCAGCGGCAACTGGACGCCGGACACCTGTTGCCGGCGATCCTCTTCTTCCCTTCGAGAAAAGAGTGCGACGTCGCGGCGCGCGAGCTGTCGGTGCTCAGAGCTCCGGGCGCCGAGGATCGCGCGCGGGCCCTGGGTGTCTGGGAAACCGAATATCCCACGTTGATGGGCCATCGCTTTCGACATACGTTGATTCAGTGTGGCGTGGCGCCGCACCACGCCGGGCACCTCATGGCCTGGCGGCTCGCGGTCGAGGATCTTCTGGCGCGAGGGTTGGTCCGCGCGGTGGCCGCGACGACCACGCTGGCCAGCGGGCTCGACGTCCCGGCGCGTACCGTCGCGTTGAGCACCCTGGTGCGCAACAGCCCTCACGGGCCGGTCGCGCTCTCGTCGACCGAGTTCCAGCAGATGGCGGGGCGCGCCGGCCGGCGGGGCCGCGACCGTATCGGCATCGTCGTGGTGCCGGCCTCGAGCCGCGAAGAAGCATCGTTGGGTCTGGCCATGGCAGATGCAGAGCCGGAGCCCGTGATCTCCGCGTTTCGGCCGTCCTACACGCAGGTGCTCAACCTGCTGGCGCGGCGCGCGCTGGACGACGCGCTCGCCGAACTCCGCCGCTCGCTGGCCGCGTATCAAGGCCATCTGGGCGGACGCCCCCGGCTACCGCGCAGGCTGCCTGAGGGCGCCGTGGCGGACGCCGCGCGTGATGCACGCGATGCCCTGGACGCCGCGTTTCTGCTGCGCGCCGCCGTGTTGCAGACGCTTGGGTATCTCGACCGCTCGGCGCAGCTCACGACCGAAGGCCGGTGGGCCATGCGGCTGCGCCATCCGCGCCTGTTGATCCTCGCAGAGTTGGTGCGGCGCCGCCAGGTACCTGCGACGGGGCCGCGGCTCGCGGCGGCGGCCGCGGCGCTTGGGACCGAGCGGCCGCCACGGGCAGGAGGCACCAAGGCGCGGGTTGGGACAATCGCCCATATCGTGGAAGACGTCAACGCGTTGGAACGACAGCTTGGCGTCGACCCGGATTCGCTCAGCGGCGAGTTCCGCACCGAGTGGGACCGCGGCCGTCGTCAACCCGTCCCATCACCTGCCGAGCGCCGCGCGGGCGCCGCCGAAGCGTGGGCCCGTGGGGCCGAGTGGCTGCAGCTGGTCCGGGAGACCGATTCCGAGGAAGGTGACCTGCAGCGGACGGTTCTCCAGGCGGCGGAGATCCTGATGCAACTCGAGGGGCTGCCGATGCCGGACCTGCGCTTGATGGCCCACAAGGCACGCGAGACCTTGTTGCGCGCGCCGATCGTGTGAGTGGGCGTCGGCCGTTGACCATCCGTTCGCCCGCATGCTAGGCTGCGTGTGCGTTTGACCTCGGCTCGTCACTGGGGAGGCGATACTCGTGCGGGGCCTGTACCTGATCCCTGGCTGGATGTCGGGAACCGAATGGGGGGCGGCTGAGCTCAATCGCCGACGCGCCGCGGTTCAGCGGATCGCGGGTCCCGACTGGGCGATGGACGCCTGGGAAGTGCCGGACGGGCCCACGTCGATTGAATCCGCCTACGAAGAGTATCGCTCGGTGCCCGGCGCCGTCGAGCGGCTTGTCGAGGCCGAGCGGGCCGGATTCAACGGCGCGATCCTCGGATGTTTCGGCGATCCCGGGATCGAGGCCGCGCGCGAGATGGTCAGTATCCCCGTCATCGGACCAGGCGAGGCGGCCATGCTCGTGGCGGCGTCGCTGGGACACCGCTTCGCCATCGTCACGGTCCTTGACTCCGTCAACTATCTCCTTGAGCGGTTGGCCTGGCAGGTCGGCGTGGATCGCAAGCTCGCGTGCGTGCGCGCCATCGGCGTCCCCGTCCTCGAACTGGGTCGCGATCCGAATGAGACTTTCCAACGCATGGTCCGCGAGAGCGAAGCCGCCCGCGATCGTGACCGGGCCGACGTCATCATCATGGGCTGCATGACGATGGCCTTCCAGGACAAGCACCGCGACCTGACGCGGGTGCTCGGCATCCCCGTCGTCAATCCCGTCTATGCGGCCGTGAAGCTCATGCAGCTCTTCTGCGATCTCGGCCTCAGTCACAGCCGCCGGGCCTACCCGGTGCCGCCCAAAGTGGCCAAAGCGGCCGCGGGCGGTGCGCGTGGTGCACACTGACCTGCCCCGCGCGCGTGCCTGCAGGAACCAGCGCTCAATAAATGAAGGAAACACGCACACGCGACTCAAGATGCACGCCGAAAGGGGATAGCACCATGCGAGTACGTGTTGCGATAGTCTTGCTGCTCGGTCTCGCGTTGATCGCGGGGTTTCGGGCCCCGGCATCGGGTGGGCCGGCGCCGGGCGGGGGGATCGTCTTCCCCATTGTCGGCGATCCGACGTTCAACCCATGGCACCCGCGGCATTTTGTGGAGTCGATCTTCGTCACGCGGGTTCTCTTCAACGGGTTAACCAAGTGGGGAAAAGACTCCAAGTGGGTAGGAGACCTGGCCGAGCGCTGGGAAGTCTCGCCGGACGGGCTGACGTGGACCTTCTACCTGCGCAAGGGCGTGAAGTGGCACGACGGACGCGACTTCACCTCTGATGACGTGAAGTTCACCTACGACATCGTGCTCAACCCGCGGCTGGGCGCAACGGGAAGGGCGAACTTCGGCTCTATGAAGGAAGTCAAAGTCGTAGACGCCAACACCGTGCAGTTCCTCCTCTCCACGCCGCAGGCCAGCATCGTGGCGGTCGTGGGCGTCAACGCCGGCATCCTCCCCCGGCACGCGTTTGCCGGCGTCGCCCCGGAAAACTACTGGACGCACGACGCTTTCAACAAACGCAACCCGATCGGCACAGGCGCGTACAAGATGAAGGAATACGTGTCGGGGTCTTACGTGACGCTGGAAAAGCATCCCAGCTATTTCGGCGGGGCTCCGTCGATTGACACGGTCACGTTCAAGGTGCTTCCCGACGTCAACGCGCAGATCGCGCAGTTCCTCGCCGGCGACCTGAACGTCATCTTCATCGACAACCCGACGCTGGTGAAGGCCGTACAGGGGCGGCCGAATATCAAGGTCGACACGCTGCCGCAGAACAACTTCTACTACATCGCCCCCAACCATCGCAACAAGTTGTTTCAGGACCGCCGCGTGCGCCAGGCCATCATGTACTCTCTGGATCGCCCGGCGATGATCAAGGGCTTCCTTGAAGGCTTCGCGACTCCCGCCAGCGGCCCGCTCACGCCGGTGCTCAAGAACTACTTCAATCCCAACGTGAAGACGTACGAGTTTGACCGCGCCAAGGCGCGCCAGTTGCTGGCCGAGGCCGGCTGGCAGCCCGGATCCGACGGCGTCCTGGTCAAGGACGGGCAGCGGTTCCAATTCACCCTCACGTATCCCACGGTGCAGTACTTCGAACCGCTGGCCGCGCTGATACAGCAGTACCTGCGTGCCGTGGGTATGGAGACGACCCTCGACGGGGTGGATTTCAACACCTTCATCTCGCAGCGCTACCTCCCGCGGCGGTACGATGCGACGATCGTCTGGTGGATCATGCCCGAAGACCCCGACTTCTTCAACTACGCGCACAGCAGCGCCGCGGAGCGCGGATTCAACGTGCCAATGTACAGCAATAAGGAGGCGGACGCGCTGCTCGAGGCCGGGCGCAAGGCGCAGACCGTCGCCGAGCGGGAGCGTATCTACAAGAAGTTCCAGGAACTCGCCGCGGAAGACCTGCCATATCTGTATCTCTGGTGGCCGAACGAGATCCGCGCCTGGAACACACGGGTCAAGGGCATCCCGCCCATTCACCTGCGGGCCGCGTTCCAGTGGATCAACGAGTGGAAGCTGGAGTAGCCTGCTGAGGGTCTGCTTCCGCGGGTCCTAAACGACGGACCTGCGGAAGCAGAATGCAGCCGTGGGACGCTACCTGCTGGAGCGCGCCGCCCAGGCGTTGGTCGTACTACTCGTCGTCTCCACGCTGACGTTCGTCATGGTGACGCTGGCCCCCGGGGGGCCGGAGATCATGATGACGATGGAGTCGACGCCGGATCAGCGCGAGGCGCTTGCGCGCCAGTTGGGTCTGGACCAGCCGCTGCTCGTGCGCTACGTGAAGTGGATGGGCTCCGCCGTGCGCGCGGACTTTGGCCGATCTTTCGGCGACCGGCGGAAGGTCAACGAGGTCATTCGGGAGCGGCTGCCCAATACGCTGCTCCTCGCCGGCACGGCGCTGACGCTCTCGCTCTTGATTGGGATACCGGCCGGAATCATCTCTGCGACCCGGCGCCACTCGAGCGCGGACCACGTCGTCACGTTCGTCTCGTTCATCGGCGTATCCATCCCCGTCTTCTGGTTTGCCATCCTGCTCATCTTGCTGTTCACGGTGCATCTGCACTGGCTCCCGGCCTCTGGGATGGCCACCCCCGGAACGTCGTTCTTGTTGGCCGACCGCGTGACGCACCTGGTGCTCCCGGCTGTGGTCCTGGCTACGGCCACCCTGCCGAACCTGGTGCGCTTCATGCGCTCGGCGCTGATCGAGGAGATCGGGCAGGACTACGTGCGCACCGCGCGCGCCAAAGGGCTGCCGGGTCGGCAGGTGCTGTCGCGTCACGCGATTCGCAACGCGTTGATCCCGGTGGTCACGGTGCTGGGCATCTTGATTCCCCGGTCGGTAGGCGGCGCCGTCATCACCGAAACGATCTTTGGCTGGCCCGGCATGGGTCAACTGGCTGTTGGGGCAACGATCGGGCGTGACTTCCCGCTGATCATGGGGCTCACGGTCGTCGTCGCCATCGTCGTCATTTTGTGCAACCTGCTGGTCGACCTGGCGTACGGCTGGTTGGATCCCCGTATTACCTACACCTAACAGCATGGGCAACGGCGCAAGGCGCACTCGATGGACATAGCCGCGTCTACAACAGTAGCCCAGGTCCCCGCGCCGCCCCGAACGTTGTGGACGATCGCGGTCCGCCGGCTGCGGCGCAACGTCCCGGCGTTGATCGGCCTGGGCTATCTCATTGCCGTGCACCTGCTGGCAGTCTTCGGTCCCTGGCTGCTCCCCTGGGATCCCTTCGCCGCCGACCCGCTCACTCGGCTGGCCGGGAGCACCGCGCTGCACCCGCTGGGCACCGATGAGATCGGCCGCGACGTGCTGGCGCGGCTGATGCTCGGCGCGCGCGTGTCGCTCAGCGTCGGGCTCGTGGCGATGATCATCTCGGTGTCGCTTGGGGTCACGGTGGGCGCGCTGGCGGGCTATTTTGGCCGGCGCCCTGAGGCAGTCCTGATGCGTTTCACCGACGCGATGTTGGCCCTGCCCACGTTGTTTGTCATCCTGGCGGCGCTGGCCGTGTTTGGCGGCGGGCCGGCGACCTCGACCATTGTGATCGGCCTGACGACCTGGATGCCGGTGGCGCGTGTCGTCCGCGGCGAATACCTCCGGTGGCGCGTGACCGAGTTTGTGGACGCGGCGCGCGTCATCGGATCGAACGACCTGCGCATCATGCTCCGGCACATCCTGCCCCAGGTGGCACCGTCCATCATTGTGGCCGCCACGTTGAATGTCGCGTTTGCGATCCTGACCGAATCCGCGATCTCGTACCTGGGCCTGGGCATCCGCCCGCCGCTGCCGTCGTGGGGCAACATGCTGCAAAACGCGCAAATCTATATCTGGTCGGCCCCGAGCCTGGCCGTCTATCCCGGGGCGATGATCCTGCTGACGGTGCTGGCGTACAACTTCGTGGGCGACGGACTCCGCGATGCACTCGATCCGCGTTTGAAAATCTGATTTACAGAAGGGAACGCCCGTTCATCACGAATTGTTCTGATGACCCCTGGTACGGCCACTGAAGGAGGTTCTGCCGATGAGTTCGGTCAGCACGTGGCGCAACACCGCTGATGAGCAGACCCTAATCGACGAGGTCAACCTCGACGAACCCTGGGCGCTCATTGAAACATACACCGGCCTCGTACGCGAATCCGGGACGAAGCCCGAACGGCGGTCGTTCGACTACCTGAGCAAACGCCTGAAGAAGTGCGGCGTCCCCCACACCGTGCACACCCCGACGCTGTTCATCAGCGTCCCGCGGAAGGCGCGTCTCGAGGTCGTAGCGCCGGAGCCGAAGACGCTGACGGCCAAGACGCCGGCGATGTCACTCTCGACCGGCGGCCGGTGGATGCGGGGCGAGGTCGTCTACCTGCAGACCGGGCAGATGGGCGAGATCCGCGGGTTGTTCGAGGGTGTCGGGGAAATCACACAAGACCTCACCGGGAAGATCGTGCTCACCGAAGGCTACGCGTCCCCCGGCAAGGTGTTTGATTTTATCAAACAGGGCGCCGATGCCGCGATCTTCATCAGCCCCGGCGAGCGCATCCACGAAGGCATTTGCACGACCATCTGGGGGTCACCCGATCTCGACTCGTGGGAGCGCAAGCCGACCATCCCGGTGGTGTCGGTCAGTAAGACCGAAGGCACGTGGCTGCGTGATCTGGCCAAGCAGGGAAAGGTCAAGGTCCGCCTGTCGACCAAACTCGACGAGGGATGGGTGCAGTGCCCGGTCTGCGTCGCGGAGATTCGCGGCGCGCAGGTGCCTGAGGAGTTTGTCCTGCTGCACGGGCACGTGGACGGCTGGCATCAGGGCGTCGGCGACAACGCGACCGGCGACGGCACCATGCTCGAAGTCGCGCGTATCCTCTGGAAACATCGCGACAAGCTGTCGCGCACCGTGCGCATCGCCTGGTGGCCCGGTCACTCGACGGGCCGTTACGCGGGATCGGTCTGGTACGCGGACACCTTCGGTCTGGACATCGACGCCAACTGTGTGGCCCATATCAACTGCGACTCGCCCGGCTGCCGGTGGGCAACGGTCTACGAGGATGTCTTCTGGATGAGCGAGGCCGAGGGTATCGGCAAGGCCGTCATCAAGGATGTCACCGGACAAGAGGCGAGCGGCGGCCGCCCCCTGCGCGCGGGCGACAAATCGTTCAGCAACATCGGCGTCTCGACGTTCTACATGTTGTCGTCGACGATGCCGAAGCCGCAGCTCAAGGAGAAAGGCTACTATCCCGTGGGCGGCTGCGGCGCCAACATCGCCTGGCACACTGAAGACGACACCATTGAGATCGCCGATCGTGTCAATCTGTTGCGAGATATCAAGGTGTATTTGGTCGCAACTTACCGCACCGCGAACGCGGTGTTTCATCCACTGGACTTTACCGCCCTGGCCGACGAGATTCACCGCACGCTGCAGACCTATCAGAACGCCACCGGGGGCGAGTTCGATCTCGGTGAACCCATCGCCGAGTCGTTGTCGCTGCGCGCCGATCTCGAACGCTGGTACCTCGACCGCGCGCACCTGTTGGGCAAGTCGGTGTCCGATCCGGCGGTCCGGGCGGCGAACAAGACGCTGCGGAGACTGTCGCGGATCCTGGTCAAGATCAACTACACGCGCGCGGGCCGTTTCCGGCACGACCGCGCGGTCGACGTCCCACCGCTGCCAGATCTCGCGCCCGCGAAGACCTGGAAGAACTTGCAGAAAGACGGCGATGTCTACCACCTCACCCTGAATCATCTCGTCCGCGGGCGCAACCGCGTGACCGCCTCGCTGCGCGACGCTCGGGCGTTGCTGGCCTAAGGGGGGAGAATGAACGCGCTGGTGATCCACAAACATGGTGGACCCGAGGTCCTCACGGTCGAGCACGTCCCCACACCCGCTCCCGCGACGGGAGAAGTCCTCGTCAGGGTCCGGGCATGCGCGCTCAACGGTAAAGACATCTGGGCGCGTACCGGTCCGCCGGGGGGGCGGCCGACGTTCCCGTGGAAACCGCGCGCGTTTCCGTTCATCGGCGGTGGAGACGCGGCCGGCACCGTCGAGACCGTTGGGCCGGGCGTCGATGACTGGAACCCTGGCGACCGCGTCCTGATCAATCCGATCCTGTCGTGTGGCCGGTGCGAGTTCTGCCTAGCCGGCGAGCAGACCATGTGTGTGGACTACCGAATCTTCGGCGACCACACGCAGGGAGGATTCGCCGAGTATGTCGTCGCGCCGGCGGGAAACCTGATGCGGGTACCGGACGGTGTGCCGTTTGAGAAGGCGGCGATCCCCGCGGCCTACTGTACGGCGTGGCGCATGATGATCACGGCGGGCGGCCTGCGCGCCGGAGAGGACGTCCTGGTGGTCGGGGCATCCGGCGGTGTCGGGACGGCGGCGATCGTGATTGCCCGGATGGCGGGAGCCCGGCGTATCTTCGCCGTCGTCGGCGGCGCCGAGAAGGCGAAGAAAGCCGAGGCGATCGGAGCCATCGCAATCGACCACCGCGACCATCCGGCGTTCAGCGAGCGTGTGCTCGATGCGACCGGTGGCGCCGGCGTCCACCTCGCGGCCGATCCGGTCGGCGCACCGACCTGGCAGCAGACGATCCGCAGCCTGCGGCGGGGTGGGCGCATGACGATCTGTGGCGCAGCGGGAGGCGAGCGGCCCGACTTCGATATCCGCGAAGTCTACCAACGGCATCGGCGCATTATTGGCGCCCCGATGGGCAACGTCGGCGATTTGCGGGCGGTGATGGACTCGATCTTCTCCGGAGCGATCGATCCGGTCATCCATGCGGTGATGCGCCTCGCGGACGTCCGCGAGGCGCATCACAATATGGAGCATCGTCTGCATTTCGGCAAAGTCGTGTTGGTTCCGTAGAAACCTGCGGGTTGACAACGTCGCAGCCATCTTGGACGATAAGAACGTGCCCAAAGCGACCACGGTGACGGAAATTGAAATCCGGGTGTTTGATCGCCCCCGGCCGTTCATCTTTCGTGGGCGTTCGCTGCGGGCGTTGTTGACGGCGCTGCGGCGCGAAGCCGATCGTGCCGGCCCGCACACGGCGCGTATCGTCACCCTCCTCGACGCGCTGGCAAAGGAAGGTTGGCGCTATGCGGGTCTCAAGGGCGAGATTCTCACGTTGGTCCACGCGCAGTCACAAGGCAGGACGCAGACCGAGACGTTTCTCACCGAGCGATTCGGCCCCGATCTGCTGAATCGCATCACCGTGCGCGAACGCCCCAACGGACCCTCACCCAAGCCACCGCGGCTCCCGAAAGCCGACGACGAACTCAGCCGCGAACTGCGCCGCCTCATCGGCGCCGAGCACCACAAGAAGGACCTCTATCTCGGTCATCCCACCGAAGAACTCTCGGAACTCTTGCTGGACATGAGCTTTCTGGCGCAGGAGGCGATGGACAGTCCCGACGTGTCGCGGCTGGTCGATCGCCTTCGCGCCGAGCACGATGAGGACACACAGTACCGTGATCTGCACAGCCGGTATCTCTCGCTGACCGAGCGGACGGGGATGGGCCATCCCGCGGCCGAGGAAGCGTACTGGGACCTGTTCTCGTACACCTCGCACAAGCTGTCCCGCCTGGTCCCGGCGCTGCGGCAGTTTCTGGAAAAGCGCGGGTTCAATGATCTCTGCGAGCACGAGGCCACCGCGTTCCTGACCTCGGCGCTGTCACTCGCGCTGTCCACCATCGAGTCCGACGACCGCTGAATTGTCCCTCGACCAATACCTGGAGCGCCTTGAGGCGTTCCAGGTCGACCTCAATCGAGAAATGTTCAACCAGGGGGCCGGGCTCGTCTACGACGAAGCCCGGATGGCCACGGTGTCGGCCGACATCGAACGGCTGGCGACCGATGCGCTCCAAACCTTCCCCACCACCGCCTTCCCCCGACCGTTGCTCTGGGACACGCTGCTGAACAGCCGTGCCTCGGACTATACACGGCTGCGCAACGAGATCCATCGTTTGCGCGCGGAGGCCGTCACGGTGACGGTCGACGGCGAGACGGTGAACCTCTCAAACTGGCGGCTCTTCGTACGCAGACACCTGCGAGAAGGCGAGAAGCGCCGCCGCGCGTTCGATGGTTTGATGGAGGCCGCCGCCGTATTGACCCCGGTGTTGGAGGAACGGTTTGCGCTGAGCCGCACATTGTACGGTCAGTACGGCATCACGCCGCTGGACGTGTACCTGGAAGACGAAGAGATCTCGCTGCCGCGTCTCAAAGCGCTGATCACGACGACCGCCCATGCCGCGCGCGCGCCGTTTCGTGAGGCCGCCGACGGGTACGCCCGCGAACTGTTGGGAAAGCCCCTCGAGTACTTCGACGACATGTACGTGTTCGCGGGATCGATCTACGAACCGTTCGACAATCACTTCGCCACGATCGATTTCGATAAATCCCTCAACGCCACGTACCGGCGCCTGGGTTTCGACCTTTCCCGCATCTCGATCGACGGTGAACCCCGGCCTGCCAAGCATGTGTCGCCATCGTGTTGGCCGATCCAGGTGCCCCAAGACGTCAGGGTCATGTACCAGCGGACGAGCCCCTCCTATGACTACACGGGATACTGTCACGAGATGGGGCACGCAGTCCACTTCGCGTCGATTGACGCGGCGCGACCATACCACGAGCGCTATCTCGTCACCGACGGCGTCGCGGAAATCTTCAGTACGCTGTTTGAGACACTGGGGACGGACCCGCGTTTTCTCGCGGAGGAGATCGGCATGCCGGCGGATATCATCGCCGGGATCAGTGCACGAGAACGTTTTATGGAGTGGTCATTCCTGGTGTTCTACGGCGCCAACTCACTGTTCAAGGTCTTGTTCTGGGAAGACGGCCTCTCGGTCGCCGCAGGGGATGCGGTCTTCGCCACCCTGTACGCCGACCTCGTCGGTCAGATGATCCCGGGCCGCTACTGGCAAACGCACCACGTCACCGGCATGTATGACATCTACGCGCCTAGTTATCTGTTGGCCAAGATCAGAATGGAGGAGCTGAAGGTCCGGTTGCGCGCCGAGTTCGGCGAAGCTTGGTGGCGGAATCTGAAGGCCGGCGCCTATCTAAAAGATACGCTGATGGGACCCGGACGGGCCATCGATCCCGCGCCGTTCTCCCGGTTGGACGAAGGGCCGTACCTGCGCAGCGTTGGGCTCTAGCGTTGCTCCGGCTGCCGGAGCGTCCGGAGCAGTTCGCCGACGATCACCTGCAACGCCGCCGCAATCGGCACTGCGAGCAACGCGCCGATGATCCCCATCAGATTGGCGCCCACCATGATCGCGACAAGGGTCAAGAGCGGAGACAGCCCCACCGCCTGCTTCATCACCCGCGGAACGAGTACGTTCCCTTCCGTCTGCTGAATCACGGTGAAGAAGATGATCACCGCGACGATCCGCCAGGCCGGTCCGATGAACAATGCCACGAGCACCGCGGGGATCGCGCCGAGTACGGGCCCGATCATCGGGATCAGTTCGGTCACCCCGGCGACGACACCCAATAGAAACGGATAGGGTAGTCCGAGGATCCAGGTTCCGAGACCGGCGGCGATGCCGATGACCAGCCCCAGGAAAAGCTGTCCACGCAACCATCCCCCGAACTTGAGCCCGATGTGCTGGAGCACACTCTCGAGCTGCCTGTGACGCGCGCGTGGAAAGAGATCGAGGAACCCCTGCTTGATGGCGGGGCCTTCAAGCAACATGTAAAAGCTCAGGATCAGCACGGTGATACCGGAGACGACGCCGCCGAAGACACGAAACGCGACGCCGGTCGCCGTCCCCAGATACGAGGTTAGGCGGCCGGCCTCATCAGGAAGTCGA
>JBGQGY010000052.1:0-22884 GCA_041497675.1 bacterium
CGAGAACCCGTTGATCACGATCGTACGCTCGCGCATGCCCGACAAGCCCGCGATCGAGTGATGCCGCGCCCCATCGTAGAGCGTGCGCTCGTAGATCTCGTCGCTGATCACGATCAGATTCCGGCGCCGGGCGACATCGGCAAGCGCCTCCAGCGCGTTCGCGTCGAGCACCGCCCCCGTCGGGTTGTTGGGCGTAACAACGATCAGCGCTTTGGCGCGCGGCGAAATGCGGCGCTCGACCTCGTTGGCCTGCAGGACAAATCCGTCGGCCTCGCGCGCAGGAACGAACACCGGCGTGCCGCCGGCCAGCGTCACCAGTTTGGGCACCGCATGAAAATAGGGATCCGCCATGAGGACCTCGTCGCCCGGTCCCACCAGGGCGGTCAGCGCGATGTAGAGAGCCTCCTCGGCGCCCACCGTCACGATGACCTCATCGGGGCTGTAGTCGAGCCCGTTTTCGCGCTTCAGCTTCTCGGCAATCGCCACGCGCAGCTCGCGCAGGCCCTGCCAGTGCGTGTATCGCGTGCGACCGGCATCCAGCGCGTCATGCGCGGCCCGAATCACGTGCGGCGGCGGCAGGTCGGGGTCGCCGACGCTCAGGCTGACGACGTCACCCGGCGGGATCACCAGATAGGCGTCGGTCCCGCGGGCGGATTTCTGCCCGCGTAAACGGTCGGTCAGCCGTGCCGTGAGGTCACTCATCGACCTTCGGCGATTTCGATGCCCGCCAGGGCATCCCTCCCAATTCGACGAACATGCCCGCACAATGAAAATTGCGGTTATCGGCGGCGGGCCCGGTGGGTTCTTCTTCGCGGTCTTGATGAAGCGGGCCGATCCCTCGCATGACATCACCGTCTTCGAGCGCAACGCGCCGGGAGCCACATTTGGGTTCGGCGTGGTCTTCCCCGAGCGCTCGATGCAGTATCTGCGCGACGCCGACCCGCATGTACACGCCGCGTTCGTGCAAACCATGATCCACTGGGACGCGCTCGAGTACCGGCACCGGGGCCGCATCCTCCGGTGCGGCGGGCACGTCTTCTCAGGGATCGCCCGCATGGATCTCCTGCGGATCTTACAGACACAGGCAGGTCGGCTCGGTGTGAATCTATGCTTTCACCAAGAGATCGCTAGTCTCTCCAACATATCTGGATACGATCTCATCGTGGCGGCCGACGGCATCCACAGCCTGGCCCGCCGCGAACTGGCGGACCGGTTCCGTCCCTCAACCGATGTCGGAAAAAGCGAATACATCTGGCTCGGAATTTCCCCAACCGTATCGTGGCCACCCAATCCCCGTTTGACGGTGCCGGCCTGATCATTACCGATCCCGGTGCCCCGATCTTCCTGCAACGGTCGTTCCTCGCGGCATGTGGCTGCAGCTGCCCAACGCCGCCCAGAAGCCCCTCGACAACATTGAGCTGTCAAACACGGCGGTGCTCCTGTTGGATGGCATCGCCGCCGCCAATCTCGACCTCGTCGAATCTGCCCGCGCGGCGTGGCCGCCCGCGACCCTGAACGCGCACGCGAGGCGCACGCGCACGCGAGCGATCTGATCCGCAACCTGACGGGAGTGCCGACGATGCTGCTTGGCGGCGACTACAACGTGGGTGACGTCAACGCGTTGATCCTGGCCGGTCGGGCCGATCTCTGCGAGTGGCCGCGTCTGGCCTGGTCGGGGTGGCGACCTCACTAAAATCCGCCCGCTCCGCCGCGAGTGCCACCGCTGCGCCGGCGACCAGCGCCCAGAACGGTGCGGCGATCCGAAAGAGCACGAGCCCGGAGACGGTCACCAGAAATGCCGCGAGCGCCCCCAAGCGGAAACGCCCGCCGAACGCCTGCTGGAAGAACTGCGTCATGGGAGGCAACAGCGCCAGACCCCCGAGGACATCGACCAGCGCGCGCGGCACGATGCGCGTGATCGCCGTGGCAGCCGGCGCGAGCAGCCCGGTGGCAATCCATACGACCCCCAAGACGACACTGGCCGCGTAGCGACCCTGCGGCGGTCCCGACGCGGGCCCCGAGACGATCGCGGTGGACGGACCCGCCAGACACGCCGAGTGGCCCCCCGCCACCGCGGACACCACCGACCCGAGCCCCGCCGCCACCGTGAGCCCACTGACCGGCGGGCGATACCCGGCCGCCCAGAGCGCCGCGAACCCCTGGACGTTCTGCACGGCGATGACCATCAGCACCAGGGGGATCACGAGTTCCACCGAGGCCGTGACCGAAAACGCGGGCACAACCACGTGAGGGCGCGCCAGCGTGAACGTCATGGCACTCCAGTCGGCCTGGCCGAGCACGGTGACCGTCACCAGTCCCGCTACCAGCGCCGTCAGCACCGGTGGAACGCGCCGCAGACCCGGCACTGCCGACGTTGCGAAGAACGCCGCCACCGTCACGCCGCACAGCAGCGGCGCCTGCTGCAGACCCCTCGGGATTGCAAGCACGAAGGGCAACAGCACGCCCGCCACCATGCCCATCATGATCGGGATGGGCAACCGCGCGGTCGCGCGGCCGATAAGACCGGTCGCCCCCAGCAACAGCACCGCCGCGCCGGTGAGCCAGTAGGTGCCGACCACCTGATCGAAGGGCAGGTGCGCCAGGGCCGCGCCCACGAGCACAACGCCCGGGATCGTGTACGCGCCGACGATCGGCAGTCGGTAGCGCAGGCTGAGGACGATGCTCAACACGCCGCCGACGACGCTAACCGACAGGATCCACGACACCGCCGCGGCCTCGGGAAGATTCGCCTGCCGGGCCGCCGACAACGTGATCAGCAACGGGCTGATATTCCACAAGCCGGCAACCGCGGCGCTGGCAACCCCGCCGGCAGTGAGCACGCGCGGAAGGTCGCGGAGGTTGCGAAGGAAGCCGGGATTGTGCGCCATCACAGGATGACGCTCGCCATGCCCAGCACGCCCACCAGTGCAAGATACGCGAGCACAACCGTGTCAAAGGCCTGTGGGGCGAGTCGTCCTCCCAGATACGAGCCGGTCACGAATCCCAGCAAGACTCCCGGTGTCAACTTCCAGGCGAGTGCCATCGTTGAAGGTGAAACCGCGCCGCCGGCCGCCATGACTACGATGCTCGCCAAGGTGGCCAGGAAGACGAACGCCACCATGTTGGCGCGAAATCGGTCCTTTGGGCAACCGCGTGCAATCAGGTAGAGCACCACCGGCGGGCCGTTGAGACTCGTGCTTGTGGAGAGAAAGCCGCTCACCGCTCCCACAGTGACCACGTCGAGGCGCCCGGCCGACCGACGGGGACGCACACGGAACAACATCAGCGCCGCAAACAGCGTGGTCAGCCCGGCGACGAGCGCCTTCAGCGCGCGTGCGTCGGCGTGCTGCAGCAGCAGAAGTCCCCCCGGCATCCCGACCACACTGGCAAGACACATCGGACGCATCAGCGTCCAGTCGATCGCCCGACGGAGGTCGGCGTGCAGCAACAGGGCGCCACTGGCAAGCAATCCGAGCAGGAGGGTCAGGACCACCACATCCCGCGGAGGGTACAGGAACGTCAGCAACGGGGTACTCAGCAGGTTGAATCCAAACCCGGTTGCCGCCGTCCCCATTGCAGATAACAGCACAATGAGAAGGGCGAGGTACTCTTGCACTACATGATACCGTCAGGCCAACTTGTTGAACTGCGGCTTGCGCTTCTCGACGAAGGCTTTCACGCCCTCGTGTCCGTCGGGGCTGCGAAACAGACTCTCCAGCATCTCGCGCTCGATGCGTAGCGCGTCGTCTAGCGGGCGGTCGCGCCCCTGTTGCACCGCGAGCTTGATCGCGCCGATGGCGCTCGCCGCGCCGTCGACGAGCCCCTGTACGTAGGCGCGCGTCTGCGTCTCGAGTTGATCGGCTGGGAACAACCGGTCCAGAATGCCCATCGCGAAGGCGTCCTTCGGCGACAGGCGCCGTCCCGTCACCATCAGGTCCAGCGCGCGGTTCCACCCGATCAGTCGAGGCAGCCGCTGCGTGCCGCCGTTGCCGGGCAGCAGCCCGAGCGTCACCTCGGGCACGCCGAGATAATATTCGCCTTCGGCCCCGAAGCGAAGGTCGCAGGCGAGCGCGATCTCGAGTCCGCCCCCGAGGGCGTGCCCACGAATCTGCGCAACAAACACTTTGGGGATCCCCGCAATCCGGCCCAACGTTTGGTGCGCCAGCCGGCACATCGCCATGTTTTGATCGGCCGAGTTCTCGCTGAACGCCTTGATGTCCGCGCCCCCACAAAAGAACCGGTCGAGGGCGCTGCGCACGATCACAGCCCTGGCAGCGCCGTCGGCAGCCGCCGCATTGATGGCCGTCTGTAACTCGTCCATGAACCCGTAATCATAACTGTTCGCAGGTGGGCGGTTGAGCGTAATGAGTCCAATCGCGTCCTCACGTGCGTACTCGACCGGCATGGCAGCCTCCTACTCTAGATCTCCGACCACAACCGACTTCGGCTCCACGTAGTAGTCCATCGCCTCGGGCCCGTGCTCGCGCCCGATCCCCGACGCTTTGACGCCTCCAAAAGGCAGTTCATCATACCCGTAGTGGATCTGGTTCACCCAGGTCATCCCGGCCTCCAGATCCTGCGCGGCCTTGTAGATCCATCGGACATTGTATGTCCAAATCGACGATCCCAGACCGTAGATCGAATCGTTGGCCATCGCAATCGCGTCGTCTATCCCCTTCACCTTGAAGACCGGCAGCAGCGGGCCAAACGTCTCTTCCTTGACGGCGCGGCTGTCGTGCGGCGCCCCCTCGATCACCGTCGGGGTGAAGAAGAAGCCGCGATGGCGTCCCTCGGGCACGCGGCCGCCGTAAGCGATGCGCGCGCCGCGGCCGACGGCGTCCTGGATCTGGTCGATGATCTCCTGGCGCTGCCCCGCGGAATGGATCGGCCCCACGCGGATCTTGGGCCGCTCGGCCTTCACCCAGCCTTCGCCAGGTTCGTACCGCGCCACGCCGGCCAGCAGTTTTTCCATGAACTTATCGTAGACGTCCTCGAACACATATAACCGTTTACATGCGAGACATGCTTGCCCCATATTCCAGAACCGCCCAATGAGCACGCCGCGCACCGCCTTGTCCAAATCCGCATCGGAACAGACGATGGTCGGATCGGACCCGCCCAGCTCGAGGGTGATGCGTTTGAACTGCGGGCCGGCCACCTCCATGATCCGGCGACCGGTGCCGCTTTCACCCGTGAAGGCGACACGGCGCACGTCTGGATGCGCCGCCAGCGCCTCGCCGACCACGCGGCCAGGCCCCGTGATCACGTTGAGCACGCCCGGCGGCAGACCGCCTTCATTGAGCAGGGCGATCACCCGCAGCGTCGCCAGCGGCGTGGTGCTCGCGGGTTTCACGACAACGGTGTTTCCTGCCGAGAGCGCCGGACCGATCTTCGTGCCCATCAGCGTCAGCGGGAAGTTCCACGGGACGATTGCCGCGCACACGCCGATCGGCCGAGGGATGACCATTCCATAGGCCTTGCCCAATGAGGACGGTAGTGCAGTATACGCGCCGCGCATCTTGCTGGCCAGTTCGGTGTAAAACTCCACGCCGTGGACGAAGTGGTTGATCTCGCCCAGCGCTTCGTGCATGGGCTTGCCCTGCTCGCGCACGAGCAGATCGGCGACCTCCTGCACCGCCGCACGTACTTTCGCCAGACCCTCGCGGATCTTGTGCGCGCGCTCTTCGGCGTCGGTCTTCGCCCAACCGGGAAACGCCTTGCGCGCGGCTGCCACCGCGGCGTCGACGTCCTCGGGCCCGGCCTTTGGCACCGAATCGACCACTTCTTCGGTCGCCGGATTGATGACGGGCATCTGCGCGCCCGACTTCGCCGCGACCGCCTCGCCGTTGATCAACTGCATCGCCATGATGTCCCCTCCGCTATTTCCGTATCCGCTCGAACGGGCTCTTGCAGGCCAGACACATATACTGTTCGGACATCAACTGCGCCCCAAAGGCCGCGATACGCTCCACGCGCGCAGACCCGCACCAGGGGCACAGGAGGACGTCTCTGTCCCCGCTTACGCGGTCGTCGCGGCGTCCAGGCGGCGTTGGAGTTGATTCCATCGATCCCACGGCAGGTCGTCATACTCCCAGGCGCCGGCTTCTAAGTTCCACCGCACCGGGAGCCTCACGCCGACTTCCAGCAGCAGGGGCGCCACGCGCACCAGATACCGCTGTCGAAGGTCTTCATTGGCCCGGCTCAAGATGCCCTCGGCAACGAGCGCCTCGACGCCAGCTTCCCCGGGAGGCCCAAACCAACACAGCATCTCCGGCAGCACTTCATCCACACGTCGCTGGAGCGCCGAGGCCCCCTGCGGCGTGGCGACGATGCGGCGGGTCAGGCTCTCGGCATAGCCCATGTGCGAGCGCTCTTCTTCCAGCGCGCGGCGGATGCGGCTCGCCAGCGACTCGAACCGCGCGTCGGCCAGCGCGTCGAACATGGTGTTCACGGCGGTGTCGATCAGCACGCAGGCCGCCACCACGTGGGACCAGCTTGGGAAGGGCCGATCGAGAAACACGGCGCTGTAGCGGCGCTCGCGGTCGCCCTCACGCTCGAGCGGCACCGGGTGGTTGGGCCAGGGCAGCTCTTCGAGCAACGGATAAATGGCGCGCGAGTGGCCGAGTTCTTCCTGCGCGATCGCGGCGCAGGCAACCGCGGCCTCGAGAAACGGCGCGCCCGGCGCCCACTCCGAGATCCGTCGTCCCAAGAAGTATTTGGTATCGGCCAGGACCACGATGAGATTGACCAGGGGCCCGAGCGCCCGCTCGTGCATCGAGACGGTGGCCTTGCTCACGGCTGCGGCTCGATGACCCAGTGGACCGACCCCGCCGGCGCCAGCACCATCTCCAGCCAGTCGCCGCCGAATCGCTGCGTGGCCAGCGCGGCCGGCTCCTCGCCCGAGCCAACCGCGATGATGCCCTGATAGGCCAACGATTCGGTGTAGGCCCGGCGGGCGAGCACCAGAAACCGGCGCGAACGTGGGTCCACGGCGGCGGGTCCCATCAGGCGGGCCGGATGACGTGGATCAGCGCGCTGCGGGGGATGACAAACATCTCTTTCCAGCGCCACTCATCGTAGAGTTTGTGCGCGAAGATCGCCGCCTCGCGCGAACTGCGGGCGCGGACCGCGCCCACGTTCTTGACCGGCTCCGCCCCTTCGGCCCGCGCCGCAAACACCTCATAGATCTCTTCGCCCTGCACTTAGACCACCCCGACCCCGCGTAGCTGTTTCCATCCCTCTGCGCTGATGTGCTCGCGAGTCCAGGGTTCCCACACGATCTCGATCACGACCCGCTCGACGCCCGGCAGAGCGCGCAGACGCTCGCGGATGTCGTCCTGGATCATCTCCATGCACGGACAGCCCATCGACGTGTACGTCATGCGCACGCGTACTGTCGAGCCCTTAACCTCGACCCCGCGGATAAGTCCCAGATCAACGATGTTCACTGGATACTCGGGGTCGAGGATCTCATGCAGCGCTGCGTGGATGACGGCCTCGTCCAGGTCAGACATCAGCGTGTCGTCCCAGTTCCTTGTAGCCCCGCTGGATCTGATCGATGAACTCTCGGTTCGCGGGCCCGCGCTGCTTCCACCGAACCAGCACGTCATCCCAGGTGATCGCCCCTTGGTCCAGCAACCAGCGTTTCTGCCGCTCATCAAACCTGGCCGGGAACGGGCACGTGATCACCCACTCGTTGCGCTCGGCGGCGTGGCGCGCCGGCACGGTGAGCCCGACCTCCTGACACAATGGTACGGCCGTCGACATCCACTGCTGCCGCAACTGATCGTTGGTGTAGCCCTTGAGGCCGTACCCGATCTGTTCTTTGTGCCGCTTCAGGGTGTCGGGCAGGCCGAACCACTCGACCGTGAGCAAGAACATCCAGTCGACCGCATGCTGTAGGTCGGCCTTCCCCTGCGGATCCTGCGACAGCGTCCGCATCCACTTCTCGCCGTGGCGCAGGTGGAAGTTCTCCTCCCGGTCGACCTTCGCCAGCGCCCGCTTCCATGGTCCGTAGGACGTGTGCCGGAAGATATCGCCGAGTAACAAGAAACCTGCGCGATCGTAAAAGGCGTTGGCGACCACCAGTTCCGTCCAGGAGTCAAGCGGGACGTCAAACGCATACGGGTGCTTGAAGTCCTTGGGGTCGCGCTCGTAGACGAGGGTGTCCGTGTCGACGCCCAGGTCGCGCAGCATCCGGTAGGCGATGTGCGCATGTCCCAGTTCGTCCTGGATGATCCCGGTGGCGGAGATGTAACTGTTGATGCTCGGGGCGTCGCGCGCCGCGCGCAGGTAGGACGGCGCGCTGATCAGCTCGGTGTCCGCCGAGACAATCAGCGTCCGCTTGAGGGCATCGATGTATGGCTGCGTGGCGTATTCGGGGCCCTCGACCAGGTCGCCCCTCGCAATCCGCGCCAGCAGAGCCTCTTCTGTGACTGCCATCGCCGTTTCTCCTCTCGCGACTCCCTCACTCAGAACATTGGCTTCCGTCGCCGGGAGCCCTCCAGGATCACGGCCGCCGCAACCGCGCCGCCGCTTCGACCAGGCCGCCGGGCAGCACGATCACCACCAGGATGAAAAGAATCCCGAAGATCAGGAGGTGCAGTTCCACCAGCGACCGCGCCAGGACTTCTCGCACCAGGACATAGAACAGCGCGCCCACGATCGGCCCCACCAGGGTCCCGACGCCCCCGATGAACGCGATGAGCAGCGCGTCAAAGGTCCAGGTGGGCGCAAACGGCAGCTGATGATAATAGCTAACGTGGTAGAAGGCAAACAACCCGCCGGCCAGCCCGGCAAACGTGGTGCTGACCGCCAGGGCGATGAGCTTGTGTCGCAGCGCGTCGACCCCCGTGGCCTCCGCGGCGTCTTCGTCCTCGCGCAGCGCCTGCATCCCCAGACCTATGCGCGAATGCACCAGCAGCCAGAGCGCCGCGACGGTGATGACGGCGAGCGCGAATGCGAGATAGTACCGGGTCGTCAGCGTGTAGCCGGAGATGTAGGACTCCGGGAGGGTCGAGACCACCGGCAACACGTTGCCCACCGTGATTCTCAAGATTTCCGCCAGCCCCAGCGTGCCGATGGCGAAGTAGGCGCCGCGCAGGCGAAACGCCGGCACGCCGATGATCAGGCCGAACAGACAGGCCAGGGCGCCTCCGGCCAGCATGCCGGCGATCGGGGAGACACCGGCAATCCACAGGTGCCGCGTCACGAAGGCGCCGATGCCGAAAAACGCGGCGTGCCCCAGGTTGATCTGACCGGCGTAGCCGGCCAGCATGTTCCACGACTGCGCGAGCGTCACATAGAGGAACACCAGCACGCCGAGGTTCAAGATGTCGGCGCGGGTGGTCACCGCCGGCAGCAGGGCCAGGGCGGCGAGCGCGCCGATCACCGCTGCGCGTCTCATCGCCCGAACAGCCCTTGCGGCCGAATCATGAGGACGAGCAGGAAAAGCACTAAGGAGACGACTTCACGGTAGGCGCTGCCCAAGACCAGCGCGCTGCACGCTTCGGCGAGCCCCAGCAGCAGCCCGGCGAGGAACGTCCCCGGCATGCTGCCCAACCCGGCCAGCACCACCACGATCAGCGCCTTTATCGTCCACTCTGGGCCGATCGAGGGGTTGATGGAATACCCGACGCTGATCAGCGTCCCCGCCACCCCGGCGAGCGCGCTGCCGAGCGCAAAGGCGATCAGGTACATCCGCCGGACGTCGATGCCAGCGAGCAGGGCGGCTTCCCAATCCTCGGCGACTGCGCGGATCGCGCGCCCCGGGTAGGAATGACGCAGAAACAGGTGCGCGGCGACGATGACCACCACCGCAACCCCCAGCGCGCCCAGCCGAACCCAGGGGAAGACCAGGCCGCGCACTATCAGCACGGCGCCCGAGTAGGCCGTAGGGATCGAGCGCTCATCGGCGGTCCACAGACGAACCGCCAGGTTGTGAAACGCCAATGCGAGGCCGAACCCGAGCAGCAGCGAGTTCTTGATCCGGGGTTCTTCGTCGAGTGTCTCGACGTGCGTAAAGATGCCCTGATGGACGCCCAATCCGATCACAAACATCAGCGGCGCGGTGATCACCAGCGACAGAAACGGATCCACGCCAAAACTGGCGAAGAGCCAGAAGGACGCATACCCGCCGATCATGATCAGCTCGCCGTGCGCCACGTTGAGCACGCGCAACACGCCAAACACCAGCGACAGCCCGGCCGCGGCCAGACCGTACAGCGCGCCGGTGAGCAGGCCAAAAATCAGGTTCTGCGCCACCATCAGGGACTCACCGCGCCGAAAAGTAGTCGAGAAACGCGCTCTGCACCCGCGCATCGCGGAGCAGTTCTTGACTGGTCCCGGCACCGGTGATGCGCCCGCCTTCCAACAGATAGGCGCGTTGCGCCAGGTCGAGGGCCGACCGGACGTTCTGCTCCACGAGCAGGACGGTGACGCCCTCGGCATTGATCTGTCTGATCACGGCAAAGATGCGGCGCGCCGCGAGCGGCGCGAGTCCCAGCGACGGCTCGTCGAGCAGCAGGATCGTGGGGCGTCCCATCAGCGCCCGCCCGATGGCCAGCATCTGCTGCTCACCGCCCGACAGTGTGCCCGCCACCTGGTGGCGCCGCTCGGCGAGCACCGGAAACATGTCGAAGATCCGTTGCTGCGTCTGCTCTCGCTCGGCGCGGGCGCGCGGCGTGAAGGCGCCGAGCAGCAGATTCTCGAGCACGCTCATACCCGAGAAGAGGCGGCGGCCCTCGGGCACCAGCGCGATGCCGTGTTCGACGATCCGGTGGGCCGGCTCGCGGTGCAACGGCCGGCCGTCGAACGTCACCGTCCCCGACGCGGGACGGCGCAACCCCGCGATCGTCCGTAAGAGCGTGCTCTTGCCGGCGCCGTTTGGGCCGAGCAGCGCGACGACCTCACGGGGCTCGACGCGGACGGATACCTGCCACAGCACCTGCAGGTCACCGTAGAACACGTCGATCCCGGCGACGTCAAGCATCGTCGCCGGTCCCCAGATACGCCTCGATCACGCGTGGATCGCGCGAGATGACCCCGGGCGGCCCCTGAGCGATCGACTGTCCGGCGTTGAGCACCAGGATGCGGTCGGAGAGTCCCAACACGGCCTTGACCAGGTGCTCGATCATAATGATGGTGCACCCGGCGTCACGGATGCCGCGGATCATGACCATCGCGGCCTCGACTTCCTGCGGTGTGAGACCGGCCATGAACTCATCGAGCAACAACAGCCGCGGCCGCGTGGCCAGCGCCCGGGCCAGCTCCACCCGCTTGCGCTCGACGAGTGTCAGTTGCCTGGCCGGGACGCGGTCCTTCCCGCGCAATCCCACGGCGGCCAGGATCTCCCCGGCTTCGGCCTCGGCCGACCTCCGCGTGGCGCTGCGCTCGCGGCCGTACAACCGGCCGACCATCGCGTTCTCCAGCGCCGTCAGGTGCGCGAATGGCCTGACCAATTGAAATGTTCTCGCGATCCCCCTGACGCAAATGGCGTGAGGCCGGAGGCGCGTGATCTCTTTGCCGTCCAGATGGATGTGACCGGCGTCCGGGGTGATGAATCCGGTGATGAGGTTGAAGGCCGTGGTCTTCCCCGACCCGTTGGGTCCGATCAGGCCGAGAATCTCGCCCTGCTCTACCGTAAAGCTCAGGTCTTTGACCGCCGCCAGGCCGCCAAAGCGCCTGGTCAGCCCTTCGACCTCGAGAATCATTTGTACCGGCCCAGTTTCTCCAGGGCGGAGAGCACGAACCGATCGTCCACCACCAGGCTCAGGTTCACTTTTCGGGGGACGAACCCGTTCTTCTCGTACCAGTCCTGGTCGAAGCGCAGGCTTTGGCGATTGACGGCGCCGTTGGGATCGAGCCAGGGCATGATCATCTTGTTCGCCATCGCCGCCGGCATGTCGGGGAACGCCATGGTCACGACTTCGACGTCGTCCAGCGTGAGGTTGCCGCGGGCGGCCAGCGCGATCTTCAACCCTTTGAGATCGGCCCGGGTCTTGAACCGGCCGCTGTCCACCAGGTCGCGGCGGATGACCAGCCCCTCATAACTGTAGCCGGTTCGAATCGGATCTTGTCCAATGGCCATCCCGCCTCGGAGCGGCCGCCGTGCGGCTAGCGCTGTTCCCACGCCGGCGCCGGAAACTGGAACGGCGCGGTCGCGAACTCTTTGGGCCAGACCAGCTCCTGCTTGCCTCGTTGCCACTGGAGGAACACGACCGTGACCACGCCGGTGCCATCTGCCCGGAAGCGTACCTGGCCTTCCACAGTCATCATGTTGGTCGCGGCCATCGCGTCGCGGATCTTCGCGCGGTCCAGCGTACCGGCGCGCGCGATCGCGTCGGCCAGGATCTGGACGGCGGCGTACGAGGGCCCGGTGAGCACATCACCGGGGCGTCCAAACGCACGCTGGTGCTTGTCATTCAGTTCTTTCACGCCGGGGAACCGCATGGCGTTGTGCCAGCCGGGCGCCAGCATGACGTAGTCGCCGTCCTTGCCCAGGTTCTGGCTCCACACCACGGCGTCGGCCGCGCGGATGAGCATGTACATCTTGGCGTTGAACGCCAACTGCTTCATCTGGCGGACTAGGTTCAACCCGTCCGGCGGCGTGGGGACACCGAACACGGCCTCGGCACCGGCGGCTTTGGCGCGCAGGATGTTGTCCGAGAAGTCGCGCGCGCCGATCGCGTACTCTTCAATGGCGACGGCGCTATAGCCGAACTCCTTCGCGCGCGTCGCCCACAGCCCGCCAATTTCCTCGCCCCAGTCGGTCCGTTCCTTGAAGATGGCGATCCGCTTCGGCCGCTGCGCATCGGGGAGCGTCCCGTTCAAGAATAGGTAGGTTTCCTTGACAAGGTCGGGGGATTTCGGGAATGGGCTGAATAGATATTTGAAGCCCTGCTGGTGGATCTTGTGTAGGGCGAACGCCACGCCGAGGTAGGGGACCTTGTTCTTCTCGGCGATTGACGCGGCCGCGGCGTGCAGGTCGCTGCCAAACCCACCCAGATAGGCTGTGACCCGATCGCTCGCGAACAGCGTCTCGAGCCTGGCCACGGTCTTAATGGGGTCGGACTCGTCATCCAGCAGGACCAGTGCCAGCGGCAGCTTCTTATTGAACTCCGGCACCATCACGCCGCCGGCGCGGTTGATGTCCTCGATCGCAAACTCGTAGCCGGCCTTCACCTGCGCGCCGCCCGCCGCGTAGCGTCCGGTCAGGGGCACCACTGCGCCCACCTTGATGCTCAAGGGCGCCTGCGCCACGCTCGGACTCGCGCCCAGTGTCATCCATGCCAGCACGGCGACGATCACCAGCGCGATCACTGTCTTCATCTGGTTTCCCCCCTAGTCGATCCTGGACTCGTCGCGATACATCACGCGTGCGCGTTCGTTTCTGATCCACTCATCGATCTGTTCGTCGGTCGGCCCATTGGCCGGAGTGAACCGGCTGACCCACCACACGCTGTAGCCGAGCGCCGCCGCGGGTGGCATCACTGCGTCCCCTCCGCGTGCACCACGCGCCTGGCCTTCAATTCGAAACGCGGCAGCGTGCCGGCCGCGACCGCGGCCGTCTCGACCCGTAGTCCGACCGTATGGCGGACATCGTCGCTGACCGCCGCCACCGTCCGGTCGCGCATCTCGCGGCCGTGCGTCGCCTCGTCGATTTCCAGCACGATCCGGATCTCGTGCATCTCGTGCCGCCTGGTCACCTCGATGCGGAACTCATCCACGGTCGGGTGGCGCCGCACGACGTCTTCGATGACGCTCGGAAACACGTTGACCCCGCGCACGATGAGCATGTCGTCGGCTCGGCCGAGGATACCGCCTTCGGCGCGCACGAACGTGCGGCCGCAGGCGCACGGCGAGGGGTTGAGACGCACCAGGTCGCCGGTCCGGTAGCGGATCGCGGGTGACCCCCAGCGTCCCAGGTTCGTGACAACGAGCTCACCTTGCCCATCCCGAGCGGGCCTGCCGGTGGCGGGATCGATGACGTCGATGATAAACTCGCTCTCGTTGAAGTGCAGACCGCCCGGCTGCACGATACACTCGAACCCCAGGGCGCCCACCTCGGTCATCCCACAGTGGTCGAAGCACTTCGCGCCCCAGGATTCCTCGATGCGGCGCTTCGTCCCTGGGATGTTTGCGCCCGGTTCTCCCGCGTGGATCGTGACCCGGATCGACGTAGTCGCAGGATCGATCCCCTGCTCTCTCGCGACCTGCGCCAAGCGCAGCGCGTAGGATGGCGTGCAGACCAGCACGGTGGTGCTGGCTTCGATGAGGGTTCGGAGCCGCAGGACCGAATCCTGGCCCCCGCCGGGGACGGTGAGTGCGCCAAGCCGCGTGGCGGCGTCGAATCCCGCCCAGAAGCCAATAAACGGGCCAAACGAGAAGGGAAAGAGGATCCGGTCTTCGGGGACGACCCCCGCCGCCCGGTACACGAACTCCCAACAGCGGGTCCACCAGTCCCATGAGTCGGGCGTATCCAACCAGCGCAGCGGCCGGCCGGTGGTCCCGGAGGTCATGTGATAACGATTATAACGTTCGACAGGATAGGTCAGGATGGTGCCAAACGGCGGGTGGGCCTGCTGATCGTCGACCAATTCCTGTTTCGTCGTCAAGGGGAGCCGGCGAAAGTCGTCCAGCGTTCGAATGGACGTCACGTCGCCGGCTCCGGCGGCCGCCCACTTACGCCGGTAGAAGACGTTATGCGCAGCGACTTCCGCCAACACGGCCCGGAGGCGCTCGACCTGCAGCCCGTCAAGCGCCGCGCGGTCGACCGTCTCCAGTTCGCGGTCAAAGAACGGGACCTCGGGGGGCGCGGCGCGGGCGCTCATCCGGCGGATATCCTCATATGTGGGACGGAGGTTCTTCCGCATGGATGCCGGCGAGTTCCTTCAATGCCCGGCCGACGTACACGCGGACCATCTGTTTGCGGTAGCGCAGCGTGAGGTCGGTATTGTCGAGGGGTTTGGCCGGCTTGAAGGCCGCGTCGGCGGCCGCGTCGATCACCCCGGCGTCGAGCCTCTGCCCAATCAGCGCCTGCTCCGCGGCGCGCGCCCGCAGCGGCATCGACGCGACGGCGCCCAGGATCAGCCGCGCGTCGGCCACTGTTCCGCCGGCGTCGAGCCGCACCGCCGCGGCCACGCCGAGAATCGGAAAGTCGATGCTGCCGCGGCGCCGAAGTTTCCAGTATGTCGCCCGCCACCCGTCGGCCGGCGGCACCTGGATGTCCACCAGGATCTCGTCGGGTCGTTTGCCGAGATAGGCGATCCCGTCATCCCGATATAGCTCGGCCGCGGTGATGACGCGCTCGCCGGCCGCGCTCACCAAACGCACCTTCGCGTCGAGAGCGATGACGACCGGCGCCAGGTCCGAGGACGAGATGGCCCAGCACTTCGAGCCGCCCGGCGCCACCCAGCACACGTCGCCGTCCTTCTTCATGCAGAAGCTGATCGACTTCCGCCACCAGTACGGCATGTTGTAATAGTTGCAGCGCGTGTCGACCAGCAGGTTGCCGCCGACCGTGCCCATGTGGCGGATCTGGGGATTTGAGATCAACTCCGCGGCGCGTCCGAGCACCGGGTACCACGCGGCCGCCAATGGGTGCGCGGTCAGGTGCCGCAGCACCGTCCCCGCACCGATCGTCAACCCGTCGCGCTCGTTGCCCCGGACACCCTGCAGTTCGCGCAACCCGCGCAGCCCCACCAACACCTTTGGCTCGAACTGCCGGCGCTTCATGTTGGGGTAGAGGTCGGTCCCACCGGCGACGGCCATCGCACTGGGGCCGTGATCCGCCAGCATCCGCGCGGCCTCGTCGAGCGCGCGAGGCGCCAGATACGTGAACGCCGGCAAACGCATCATCAGACCGTCACCTTGTGCCAGCCGGGCGGAAGCTCGACGCGGATCGGGTCTTTGAACCGGATCGACGGCACCCGAGTGGGTCCGACCCGGCCGCTCCCGCCTTTGCGCACGTCGGCCAGCGCGGCCAGGATCTTGTCGGGCGTGATGGGGATCTCGTCGATCGCGATGCCCAGGGCGTCGCGCACGGCGTTGGCGACCGCCGGGATCACGGGCAGCAGCGGCCCTTGACCGACTTCCTTAGCGCCGAAGGGTCCCTCCGGATCGACCGACTCCACGATGAACGAGTGGATCTCCGGCATCTCCAACGTGGTCGGGCTCTTGTACTCCAGCATCGACGGAAACTTGTGCACGCCGCGCCGGAAGACTTGCTCTTCCATTAAGACCTCTCCAAGACCCATGTACACGCTGCCCTCGATCTGTCCTTCGACGAGCAGCGGGTTGATGGCACGGCCGACGTCGTGCGCGATCCAGACCTTCTCCACCTTCACCTCGCCGCTTTCCGGGTCGCACCGCACCTCGGCGACGCAGGCGGTGTAGGAGTAAGCAGGTGACGGTCCGACCCCCGACCCCTTGTACGGCCCCGATAGTTTCGGCGGGCGATAGCTGCCCGTCGTCGCCAGCAGGCCAACGCGCGCCTCGGCCGCGCGGACCGCCTCAGGCCAGGTGAGCCCGCGGTCGGGTGTCTCCTTCACGTAGATGCGGCGACCTTCCGCCACGAGGAGGTCCGGTGGGACCTCGAGTCTTTCCGCCACCGCCTTGAAGATGATCTCCCGCATTTTGGTGGCGGCTTCGAGCGCCGCGTTCCCGGCCATGAAGGTGACGCGGCTGGAATACGACCCGAGATCGATAGGCGTGAGATCGGTGTCGGCCGTCACGAGCTTGATGTCGGACGGCTGGATCCCAAGCACCTCCGCGACGGTGTAGGCCAGCACCGAATCCGAGCCCTGACCGATATCGATCGCCATCGAGTACACTGTGACCCCGCCGCCACGGTCGATCTTGATCTGGACCTCTGATTGCGGCATGTCGTTCCAGTAGATCGGCAGCCCCGCGCCACACATGTACGCGCCGACCGCGACGCCGACCCCGCGCCCGCGGGGCAACCGGCCGCGCTTTTGGTGAAAACCCGAGGCGTCCACCACGCGGTCGAGACACTCGCGCAACCCGCACGACGTGATGCGCAGGTAGTTGACCGTCATCGAGTTTGGCTCGACCAGGTTGCGGAGCCGCAGCGTCACGGGATCGATGCCCAAATCCGCGGCAGCCTTGTCGAGCTGGCATTCCATGGCGTAACGCGGCTGCGGCGTGCCGTGGCCGCGTTTTGGCCCGCACGGCGGCTTGTTGGTGAAAACGCGGAGCCCCTCGAACTTGTAACGGGGGATCTTGTACGTCGTCGTCTGCAGCGCTCCAGTGTAGTAGGTGCTCGCAACCCCGTACGAACCGTACGCCCCGCCGTCCAAAAACGTCTTGAAGTGCATCGCGGTGATGCGGCCTTGGTGGCTAAACCCCGTCTTGACCCACATCAGCGTCGGGTGCCGGCCGCGGTGGATGTAAAACACTTCTTCCCGGGTGCACGTGATCTTGACGGGCCGCCCGGTGATCATCGAGAGTTTGGCCGCGGCGATCTCGTGCGAGAATGGATCGGTCTTCCCGCCAAACCCGCCGCCGACCGGCGTCGCGATGACGCGGATCTGGCTGGCCGGGCGCTCCAGGACCTTCTCGAGCGCGCGGTGGACGTAGTGCGGCGTCTGTGTCGAGGTCCAGACGGTCAGCTTGCCGTCGGGCTCGTAGGAGGCCACGGCCGAGTGTTGCTCCATGGGGAGATGGGTGTTGCCTTCGAAAAAGAAGATGTCTTCGCGGACATGATCAGCCTCGCGAAACCCCTCCTCGACGTCGCCAAACTCCAGCGCCACCATCTTGTGGATGTTGGGCCCGTCGCCGTAGTCCTGGATGCGGACGTCCTCGCGTTTCAGCGCTTCGTCGATCGACATGATGGCGGGCAGCGGCTCGTACACGACGTCGATGAGCTCCAGCGCGCGATCGGCGGTCTCTTCGTCGATCGCTGCCACCGCCGCCACCGGATCGCCGACGTAGCGCACTTTGTGGATGGCCAGCGTCTCTTCATCCTGGCTGACGGGGAGGATGCCAAACTTGATCGGGAGCGCCGTGCCGGTCAAGACCGCTACGACCCCGGGCAGCGCTTCCGCTCGGCTGGTATCGATCGATGTGATCAGGGCGTGCGCGTGGGTGCTGCGCAACAGCCGACCGTGCAGCATCCTCGGCAAATTGAGATCGTCCGCAAACTTTGTTTGCCCCGTGCACTTGCCCATCCCGTCGACGCGGGGCAGCGGTTTGCCGATGACCGAGAAGGTCCCGTGCATGCTAGCGCCCCCCGCCCGGCGTCCCGTTGCCGTTGCGCGCGCGGGCGGCCGCCAGTTCGACGGCCTCGAAGATCTTCACGTATCCGGTGCACCGGCAGAGATTGCCCGCCAGCGCCTGCGCGATCCGCTCCCGCGTGGGATCGGGCTCCGCGTCGAGCAGCGCCTTGGCCGCCAGGAGAATCCCCGGCGTGCAATACCCGCACTGCGCCGCGCCAAGCTCGGTGAAGGTCATCTGTAGGTGGTGCGGCCGGCTCCCCTCCGCCAAACCTTCGACCGTCGTGATCTCGCGATTCTGCACCTCGACCGGCAGCGTCAGACACGAGAGCCACGGCTCGCCATCGATCAGCACCGTGCATGTGCCGCACTCGCCGAGCTCGCAGCCATGTTTGGTCCCGGTGAGGTTCATCTCTTCGCGCAAGACTTCGAGCAGCGTCTTGTGGATGGGCGCCGCAACTTCGTGGGTCTCCCCGTTCACGCGCAGCGTGAGCAGCGTCTTGGGCATTAGACGCCGCCCGCCGCGGCCGCTTTGTCTCTCGCCCCGGCCCATGCCGCTCCGGTGCCGCCCAACCGCCGCGAGATATCTTGCGCCGCCTGCTTCACGGCCAACCCCGCGGCCTGGAGACGCGTCTCCGTAAGCCGCGCGCCGTACCCGACGATGGTCACGGTGGCCGAGGGTCGTCCCCGCCCATCGAGCACGGGCGATGATGCGGCGCGGACACCGGGTAAATACTCTTCGCGATCGGCAGCGTACCCGAGCGTCCGGACCCGCGTCAATTCCTTGCGATAGCGACGTGGATCGGTGATCGACCTGGGCGTGAACGCCGGCAGCGTCCGGCCGCTCAACAGGCGGGTCACCTCGTCGTCAGGCAGCCAGGCCAGGAACGCCTTCGCCACGGCGCCCGCAAACGGCGGCAGCCGGTGCCCGATCGGCGCCGTCACCTTCAACTGGTGATCGGACTCCACGCGGTCGACGATCACCGCGCCCTGATCGTTCGGGACGTGCAGCACCGCTGTCTCGCCAATGGCATCCCGAAGTCGCACGAGAAACGGCCGCGCGACCTGCCGCAGATCGAGGCCCCGCAGCACGGCGTTGCCCAGATCGAGCAGCGCGTAGCCCAAGCGGTAGACCCGCGACTCGTCGTCGCGTTCGACAAACCCGTAGTGCTCGAGGGTGCTGAGGAGTTCGGAGAGCGTGCTCTTGCTGACGCCGAGCGCGCGGCTGAGGTCAGACAGGCGGCGCGGCCCACCGTCCGCGCTCAGGGCCTGGAGGACGAGGACGGTCCGTTCGATGGCAGGCACGAGGCGCCGGGACCGCGTGGCAGAATCCTCCATGTTCGCCATTTCGAACAGTGTTCGGTATGTAGGACAAACCTACCTGCCTGATCTTACCGTGTCAAGGCCTTCCCGCAGCAGCGAGCGTAGTAAGATACCGGTGTGAAATCGTCGCCGCCGGCGCGTCCCTTCCAGCCGTTCTGGCTGCTCGCCCTCGTGCCGTTGATCCTATGGCCGGTCGTGAGCGTCCGGGACCATTTCTTTCGCGACGAGCTCTACTACATCGCGTTGGGGCGGCAGCTCAACCTCGGCTACGTCGACATCCCGATGCTGACCGCCGCGCTCGCAGCGGTCAGCGGCACGCTGTTTGGCGGGTCACTGTTGGGGCTGCGAGTCTTCCCCGCACTCGCGGGCAGCGCCACGGTGGCGCTCACGGGATTGATCGCGAAAGAGATGGGCGGCGGGCGTCTGGCCCAGTTTCTCGCCACGCTCGCGGCCCTGGTCGCGCCCGTGTACCTGGCTACTAATGTGCTGTTCGGACCCGACATCTTCGACCGAGTACTTTGGACGGCCGGCGCGCTCGTGCTCGCGATGATGCTCCGCCGCGACGACCCAAGCCTGTGGCCGGTGTTCGGGCTGATCGCGGGTGTCGGCCTGCTGACCAAGCTCACGATCCTCTTTTGGGGATTAGCGGTCGTGCTGGGGTTGTTGCTCACCGGCCGCCGGCGTCTGCTGATCGACCGGTGGGTGCTCGCCGGGGGCGCAATCGCCTTCGCCGGGCTCGTGCCCTACCTGGTGTGGCAGATCACACACGGCTGGCCGTCGCTCGAGTTCTGGGCGCACTACGGTGCCAAACTGGCCAACCTGTCGCCGGCCGAGTTCGTACTGCAGCAGGTGCTCGGCATGAATCCCGCCACGCTGCCGCTCTGGGGCATCGGTCTCTACGCGCTGGTGGTGGGTCGCTCGGGCCGTCCGTTCCGGCCGCTCGGCGCGGCGTTTCTCATCTTGCTCGGCGCCTTCCTCGTGACGCGCGCGAAGTCATACTTCCTCGCGCCCGCGTATCCGGCGCTGCTTGCGGCCGGCGCCGTCACCCTCGAAAGCTCGCGTCACGCGATTCGCCGGTACGTGCTCGTGCCCTACGCGGTCATCCTGGCCGTCACCGGGGCGCTGATGGCGGTCGTCGCGATGCCGTTGCTCCCGCCGGAGGTGACAGCCCGGGTCATGGGTGCGATGGGCCCCCAGACCATCAAACAGGAGCGCAACGCCGTCGCCGAGTTGCCGCAGTATCTGGCCGACCGGTACGGCTGGGAAGAGATGGTCGCGACCGTGGCAGGCGTCTATCGCGGGTTGCCGGCCAAAGAACGGCCGCAGGCGTGCATCTTTGTCATGAACTACGGCCGGGCCGCAGCGATCGACTTCTATGGACCGCGGTACGGACTGCCCAAGGCCATCAGCGGCCACAACACCTACTATCTCTGGGGACTACGCGGCTGCACGGGGCGAGTCGTCATCACCACGGGCTCAGGCAACCGGGTGCTTGAAGCCGCGTTCGAGCGCATCGAGCGCGTGGCGACCATCACCTGCGCCTACTGCATGCCCTATGAGAACAACCTGCCGGTGTGGATAGCGCGAGATGCGAAACTGCCCGGGGAGTTGTTCTGGCCCAACCTCAAGCACTACGACTAGGGAACTTCGAGGCACGCTTCTCCGTCTAACCCTCCAAAATCCCTCTCATGGGAGGCACCTATGCTCCGGATCCTTCGACCGGTCGGCCTGGCCGTGCTGCTCGCGGCGGCCATCGCATCACCTGCCCTGGCATGCGCGGGGCTCATCGGCCCCAACGGCACGGTCAACCTGGTCAGAACGACCACGCTGGCCGCGCATCACGACGGGGTCGAGCACTACATCACCGCCTTCTCTTTCCAGGGCGGTGGCGGTCGGTTCGGTTCGATCGTCCCACTGCCCGGCATCCCTACGAAAGTCGAGCGGGGCGGCGATTGGACGCTGCAGCGGCTGATCCGCGAGACGCAGCGCCCGCTCGAAGAGGCGCGGGCCCTGTTGCTCCCCGCCACGGCGCAGGATCAGGCCCGCGTCATCCTCGAGACCAGGATTGATGCGCTGGACATCACCATCCTCGAAGGCGGCGGCGCCGCGGTCGGCCGGTGGGCGCGCGAGCATGGCTTCGTCCTCCCGCCTGATGCGCCTGAAGTCCTCGATTACTACGCGAGCCGCAGCCCGATTTTCATGGCCGCCCGCTTCGATGCCGACGCCGCGCGGACGCGCGGGCAGCAAGTCGGCGACGGCACCCCAATCCATCTCACGATCCCGATGCAGAACCCGTGGGTGCCGCTGCGGATCCTGGCGCTCGGCAAGAAGAGCAGCGATGTGGTCCGGGCCGATGTCTATCTGTTGACCGACACCCGACCGGCCCTCTTTCCGCGCCTGCACGCCGGCCTGTCGCTTCGGCACAGCGCGCCCGCCTCAGCCGAGTTGATGCGAGACTTGCGCGCCGATAAGGGGATGGCCTGGATGCCCGCCGGCAAGATGTGGCTTACCCACCTGGCGATCAATGGCCCCGCCGGGGACCTGTCATATGACCTCGCGATCGATGCGGCCGGAGACGGTCGCCCCTCACGCCACCTGGCCGGTCTGGCAGGACTCCCCTTCCTCACGATCAGCGTCGTCCTCCTGTGGGGGGCGGGAGCTGCGGCGCTGGCGCGGCGAAGGCCATGACCATCGCGCGGGTGTCGCTGCTGGCGGCCACAGCCATCCTGATCGCGACGGTCCTCTCGACCCCGGGCAGCGCGTCGCCGCGGACGATCGAGGTGACCATGCGCCACTCGCGGTTCGGGCCATCGCACCTCGTCGTCCGGCGCGGCGTGACCGTGCGCTTCGTTATCGCGAATGTCGATCCGATCGACCATGAGTTCATCCTCGGCGACGAGGGGGTTCAGCGACGCCACGAGACCGGCACGGAGCCCGCGCACGGCTCGGTGCCCGGCGAGGTATCGGTGCCCGCCGGGACGGTCGGCGGGACGAGCTACACATTTTCCCGCGCGGGCATCGTGCTCATCGGGTGCCACGCTCGTGGGCACTACGACTACGGGATGCGGGGAGCGGTGCTGGTCGTGTATTAGAGCCCCTGGACGTCAGGCGCGCCGCAGGGTGCCGCGGTCAGAGGGTGATCGTCGGATCCAGCACGTCGCGCAGCCAGTCGCCGACGAAGTTGATCGCCATCACCGTCAGGAGAATCGCGATCCCCGGCAGCGTGCTGATCCACCACGCCGTACCCAGCCAGTCACGGCCGTCGGCGGTGATCCCGCCCCACGTGGGCGCCGGCGGCTGGATCCCCAGACCCAGGAACGACAGCGCG
>JBGQGY010000053.1:0-22821 GCA_041497675.1 bacterium
GCAGATTTTGGGCGCGGGTGTTGCTGCGGCCGATCCGGCGGCGGCGATCTACCGCGCCATCGCGTTTGACGGCTCGACGCTGCGCGTCGACGGCTGGGCGCACGACCCGGCGCCCGGTGGGCGCATCGTTGTGGTCGGCGCCGGGAAAGCCTCGGCCCGCATGGCGATGGCGGTGGAAGATCTCCTTGGTGATCGTCTCGACGCCGGCGTTCTGGTCACCCGGTACGGGTACGGCGCCTCCCTGCGGCGGATCACGCTCCTGGAGGCCGGACACCCGCTCCCCGACGCCGCGGGGCAGCGTGCGGCCGAGCGCGTCGCGCAGGTGGCGGCCGAGGCCGGCCCCGACGATCTCGTGCTGGTGCTGATCTCCGGGGGTGGGTCGGCACTGCTTCCGCTGCCGGCGGCCGGGATCACGCTCGAGGAAAAGATCGCGGCGACCGATCTGCTCTTGCGCTCGGGCGCGACCATTGCCGAGGTCAATACGGTGCGCAAGCACCTCTCGCGTATCAAAGGGGGGCACCTGGCCCGTCTGGCCGCGCCGGCCACGGTGTTCACCCTGATCCTCTCAGACGTGTTGGGCAACCCGCTCGACGCGATCGCCTCGGGGCCGACGGTACCGGACCCAACGACGTTTGCCGACGCGCTGGCGATCGCCGATCGCTACGCGCTGCGTGCCCAGCTTCCGCAGTCGGTTCGTGCGCATCTCGAAGCCGGCGCTGCCGGTCGCGTCCCCGAGACGCCCAAGGCGGGTGATCCGGCCTTTGACCGGGCGCGCGCGGTCGTGGTTGGCGACATCAGCCTGGCCGCCGGCGCGGCCGGCGAGCGCGCGGAGGCCCTAGGGTATCACACGCGCCTGTGCGGCACCGATGTGCAGGGTCAGGCGCGCGACGTGGGGGCCCATTTGGGGAACATGCTCCGTGAGGCTCAGATGTCGCGGCGGGAGCCGCACCCGATCTGTCTCGTCATGGGTGGAGAGACGACGGTGACCGTTCGCGGCCGGGGACGCGGCGGCCGCAATCAGGAGGTGGCGCTGGGCGCCGCGAGTGTCTTGGCGGGCCTGCCGCAGACCCTGGTGGCAGCCTTTGGAACCGACGGGATCGATGGTCCGACCGATGCCGCGGGCGCCGTCGCGGATGGAACGACCGTCGCGCGAGCCCGCGAGCGGGGGCTGGATCTCCAGGCCGCGTTGGACGCGAATGATGCGTATCCGTTCTTTGACGCACTGGAGGATCTGATTGTGAGTGGACCGACCCACACCAACGTCAACGATTTGTGGCTGGGCATCATCGGTCCGGCGAACGCCGGCGCCGCGCTGCCCTCGTCCCGCGGAGCGCGCGCGTGAGGGTGCTCTTTGTGGTCTCTGAAGCAGTGCCGTTTGCCAAGACCGGTGGACTCGGCGATGTGGCCGGCGCCCTGCCGGCAGCGCTCCGGCGGAAGGGGCTCGACGTCAGGGTGATGATGCCGCTCTACCGGGGCATACCGCGCGACGGTCTGCAACCGGTCACGCGCGCGAGTGCTGAGATCGGGGGGGCGCACCTCGAAGGCGCGATCTGGCTGGGCGCGTTTCCCAACGGGACGCCCGTGTACCTGCTGGATTGCGCGCCGCTCTACGACCGGGGTGGGCTCTACGGTGAAGGCGGCCGCGACTATGACGACAACCTGACGCGGTTTGTCTTCTTCTGTCAGGCCGCATTCGTTCTGGCGCGCGACACCTGGGCTCCCGACGTGGTGCATGGTCACGATTGGCACGCCGCCCTGGTGCCGGCCTATTTGCGGATGCACCGCAGCCCCGTGCCGACGTTGTTCACCGTTCACAACCTGGCCCACCAGGGGCTCTTTCCCGGCGACCAGTTTCGGTTGACCGGGCTGCCGGGCGAGACCTTCACCCTCGAGGGTGTCGAGTTCTACGGCCGGCTCAACGTGATGAAGGCCGGGTTGGTGTCCTCACACGTCTTGAGCACGGTCAGCGAGACGTATGCGCGCGAGATTCAAACCGATGAGTGTGGGATGGGTCTGCAGGGATTGCTGCGCGCCCGATCCGCCGACCTGTTTGGTGTGCTGAACGGCGTCGACTACTCGCAGTGGGATCCGCGTGTGGATGAACACATCCCGGCGCGGTACGGTCCCGACGAGCTCTCCGGCAAGGCGGTGTGCAAGGCCTCGCTGCAGCAAGAGCTGGGGCTACCGGTCGAACCGCACGTGCCGGTGATTGGTGTGATCGCTCGGCTGGTGCCGCAAAAGGGGTTCGATCTGATCGCCGGCGCGCTTGATCCCATCACGGCGATGGGCGCGCAGGTCGTTGTGCTGGGGACCGGCGACCCGGCGTACGAGGCCGCCGCCCGCGCGGCGCAGGCGCGACTGCCCCACCAGGTGCGGGCGCTCATCGGCTTCGACGAGCGGCTGGCGCATCACATCGAAGCCGGCGCGGATATCTTCCTGATGCCCTCACGCTTCGAACCCTCCGGTCTCAACCAGCTCTACAGCCTGCGCTATGGGACGGTACCCGTTGTGCGGCGGACCGGGGGGCTCGCGGATAGCATCATCGATGTGACGCCGGAGACATTGCACATGGGAACAGCCAATGGGTTTGCGTTTGAACCATACTCGACCGAGGCGCTTGTGGCGACGGTGGGCCGCGCGATTGCCGCCTACCGCGACGCGGGGTTGTGGCGCTGGTTGCAATATGTGGGGATGCGAGCAGATTTCTCGTGGGATCGGGCTGCGGAGAAGTACGTGTCCCTCTACACGATGACGATCGAGCGTGCCTCGAAATGGCGATGATAGCCTATTTTTGCATGGAAGTCGGTCTCGATCGGGCGATGCCTACGTATAGCGGTGGGCTAGGTGTGCTCGCCGGAGACACCCTGCTGACGGCGGCGGATCTGGGGATCCCCATGGTCGGCGTCACCCTGCTGCATCGCAAAGGGCACTTTCGCCAGAGGCTTGACGCCGCCGGGAATCAGACCGAGGAACCGGCGTCCTGGTCACCCGAGGCCTTTCTCCAACCGCTGGCGGCCCGCGCAGTCGTCGCGATCGAGGGACGTGCTGTGCACGTGCGTCCTTGGCGTCTGGCGATCCACGGTTCCAACGAACACACCGTGCCCGTGTACTTCCTCGACACTGACCTGCCCGAGAACAGCCCGGAGGATCGGTCTCTGACCGACTTCCTGTACGGCGGGGACGGGAACTACCGGTTGGCGCAGGAAGCGATCTTAGGCTTCGGGGGCGTGGCGTTGCTACGCGCCCTGGGACACGACGTGCGCACCTACCACATGAATGAAAGCCACACCGCGCTGCTCGTCGTCGGCCTGCTGGAGGACCAAACGCAGGGGCGCGGTCTTGACAAGGTCACCGAAGCCGACGCGCAAATGATCCGGGAGCGTTGTGTGTTCACCACGCATACGCCGGTGGCGGAGGGGCACGACCAGTTTTCTTTCGACATGGTGCGTCAGATCTTGGGCTCGGATCGGGCCGCCTTTTTCGAAACCCACCCATCCTGCCGGGACGGCGCCTTGAACATGACCCAACTGGCCCTGTATTTCTCCCGCTATATCAACGGCGTGTCGATGCGACACGCAGAGGTCTCGCGCGGTCTGTACCCGCACCACTCGATCAATTCCATCACGAACGGCGTGCACGCCGTCAGATGGGCCGCGGACTCGTTCCGCCGCTTGTACGACAAACGGTTCCCGCAGTGGCGGAGAGACCATCAGTATCTCCGGTATGCGATCGGCATCCCTCTTGACGAGATCCAGCAGGCCCACACTGAGGCGAAGGGGATGCTGCTGGCCGAGATCCACCGGAGGACCGGCGTCCAACTGGAGCGGGACGTCTTGACGCTGGGCTTCGCGCGCCGGGCGACGGGCTATAAGCGGGCCGACCTGCTGTTCTCCGATCCGGAACACCTGCGGCACATTGTCGAACGAGCAGGTCGCGTTCAGGTCATCTACGCGGGGAAGGCGCATGCGCGCGACGAAGGCGGCAAACAGCTGATCCGTCGGGTGTTTGAAGCGGCAGGCGTGTTGAACGGCATCGTGCCCGTTTTGTACCTGCAGGACTACGACGTAGACCTCGCGGCGCAGATTTGCGCAGGAGTCGACATCTGGCTCAACACGCCGCAAAAACCGAGAGAAGCCTCGGGGACCAGCGGGATGAAAGCCGCCCTCAACGGCGTGCCGAGCTTCAGCGTGCTGGACGGCTGGTGGATCGAGGGCTGTGTCGAGGGAGTCACGGGCTGGTCGATCGGCGATGGTCCCGAATCGGAGAGCAATCCAGCCCTGGAGATCGCTTCGCTGTATGGAAAACTGGAACATGACGTCCTTCCCACCTTCTATGAGCGACCGGAGCATTTCCGGCAGATGATGCGCTGGGCGATCGCCATCAACGGCGCGTATTTGAACACCCATCGGATGTTGGCCCAGTACGCGCGCCATGCCTATCGCGCTGGGCCGGTGTGACGTGCCATCTCTGAAACCGGTCGCCCTCTTCGTCACCTGTCTGGTCGATCAACTTTTCCCGCGCGTCGGTGAGGCCACCGTTCGCGTGCTCGAGCGCGCGGGGTGCGATGTGTATTTTCCTGAGGCGCAGACCTGCTGCGGTCAGGCGACGTTCAACGACGGCTTCTGGGATGAGGCGAGACCGCTGGCCCGCCGGTTTCTCGACGTATTCAGCGATGCACGACAGATCGTGACACCGTCGGGATCGTGCGCCGCGATGGTGCGCGAATGGTATCCACACCTGCTGCGCGACGACCCGGCGGTGGCGACCCGCGCGCGAGAGATCGGGCACCGGACGTACGAGCTGAGCGAATTCCTGGTGCGCGTCTTAGGACTGACCGATCTCGGCGTGCGCTTCCCCGCCGCGGTCGCCTATCATCCATCGTGCCACGGTCTGAGGGCGTTGGGCCTGCGTGATGAGCCGGTGCGCCTTCTGCGCGGCGTGCGGGATCTTCGCCTGGTCGATCTACCGCGAGCCGAAGAATGCTGCGGGTTCGGCGGGTTCTTTTCGGTCAAATTCTCCGAACTGTCCGGCGCGATGCTGGACACGAAGATGGACTCGATCGAAGCCAGTGGCGCGGACGTCGTGACGGCCACCGACGCCAGTTGCCTGATGCACATCGCCGGGGGGCTGGCCCGCCGCGGAAGTAAGGTCCGGGCGATGCACTTGGCGGAGATCCTGGCGGGCGAATGATGGCAAGGCACGCACTCCCCCACATCGACATCATCGGTAACACCGAGCGGGCATTGCAGGACCGTGAACTGCGGGGAGCCCTGGGCAGGCTCTCCGCGCTGCGCCAGCTTCGGGCCGCGGCCGTCTCGGAGGTCCCCGAGTGGGAAGCGTTGCGCGTGATCGCGGCGGCCGCGAAAGATCACGCGCTCGCGCACCTCGACACCCACCTCTTGCAACTGGAAGCCCGCATCACTGCCCTGGGCGGCGTGGTCCACTGGGCGGCCGACGGCGACGCGGCCCGCCGCATCATCATCGACCTGGCCCGGGACCGCGGTGTGCGCACCGTCGTGAAGAGCAAGTCGATGGTGACGGAAGAGATCCACCTCAACCCGGCATTCGACGCGGCGGGCATCAAGGTCGTCGAGACCGACCTGGGGGAGTACGTCTGCCAGCTCGCCGGCGAGGCACCGAGCCACCTGATCGCGCCAATCATCCACAAGTCGGTGGCGTCGGTCTCTGAGCTCTTCACCGAGAAACTCGGCGTGGATCGCACCGATCAACCCGAGCAGTTGAACCGTGTGGCGCGGCAGGTCCTGCGCGCGGAGTTCCTGGCCGCGGACATGGGCATCACCGGCGTGAACTTTGCGGTTGCCGAGACCGGCACGGTGGTCGTCGTCGAAAACGAAGGCAACGCGCGGCTCTGCACGACGCGCCCGCGGATTCACGTGGCGCTGATGGGTATTGAGAAGGTGCTGCCGCGGCTTGCCGATCTCGGGGTGCTGCTGCGCCTGCTGGCCCGCAGCGCGACCGGGCAGCGCGCCAGCGTGTACGTGTCACTGATCACCGGGCCGCGCCGGCCGGGCGAGACAGACGGGCCGGAGGAATTTCACCTCGTCATCCTCGACAACGGCCGCACGCGGCTGCTGGCCGATCCGCAGTTGCGGGAATCGCTGCGGTGCATCCGGTGTGGGGCCTGTCTCAACGTGTGTCCCGTGTACGAGCGCGTCGGCGGGCACGCGTATGAGGCCGTATACTCGGGCCCCATCGGCGCGGTCATCACGCCCGCTCTGGAAGGGCTCGAGCGGGCCGGCGAACTGCCCTTCGCGTCGTCGCTGTGCGGCGCCTGCGCGGAAGTCTGCCCGGTGAAGATCGATTTGCCGCGGATGCTGATCGAGCAGCGCAACCGCGCGGTGCGCAGCGGGCTGACGGGCCGCGTCGACCGCCTGTTCGCACGCGCATGGACGCTCGCGATGGGCAGCCCGGCTCGGCTTGGTTTCTTGGCGGGCCTCGGCCGCATCGTGCAGCGGGCCGTCGTCCGCCGTGGCCGGATCGAACGGCTCCCGTATCCATTTGCCGGCTGGACCGCGCATCGCACGGCACCGCCGCTCGCCGCGACGTCATTTCGTACGTGGTGGAAGACGACGGGAGGCCGGACGCCGCGAGAGGCGCCGGCGAAGGGTCCTCACCGATGAGCCGTGAGCAGGTCCTGGAGCGCATCCGCGCCGCGCTCGGCGATGTCCCCGCGCGGGCAGACGAAGCGGCCGGACTTCCCACGTTACCCACCCCGCAGGTGTTTGCCGATCCCGTCGGGATGTTCGTCGAACGCTCGCGCCAACTCAGTATGACCGCCGAGATCGTCGCGTCGATGGACGATGCCGCCGCGCACGCGGCCGCATGGTGCGCCGGACGGGCCGCCCGCCGGGTCGCGGTGTGGAGCAGCGCTGACCTTCAATCCGTTGTCGATCGCATCCGCGCGGCCGGTGTCGAGATCCTGGTGCCAGGATCGCCGCTCGACGCGCTGGCCTCGGCCGACATCGGCATCACGGGGGCGGAGTGGGGGATCGCCGAGACCGCGACGCTGGTCCTGTCTACAGATCCTGGCCGGCCGCGGCTCACCTCGCTACTCCCGCCGGCCCACATGGCGATTCTCCGCGCAGACCGAATCCTAGCGGATCTGCCCGCGCTTTTCGCTCGGTGCGGCGCGCTGCCGTCCGCGCTCACGCTCGTGACGGGTCCCAGCCGCAGCGCCGACATCGGGTTTGTCCCCGTGCTGGGCGCCCACGGTCCGATGGCCGTGGCGGTGTTTGTGATCGCAAACTGAAGAGGAGGGCCAACAGGTGCTTGTCATCGATTCACATCTCGACCTGGCCATGAACGCCTTGGGGTGGAACCGCGATCTGCGGCAGTCCGCGTACACGATCCGGGCGCAGGAAGCTCACACGCCGGGGAAGGGCAAAGGGGTAGGCACCGTCGCCTTCCCGGAAATGCGCAAAGGACGCATGGCCCTGAGCTTTGCCACGGCGATCGCGCGGTCGACGGGCCGGCCGGCCCCAAACATCGACTATCTGTCGTCGGCGCAGGCGCACGCGGTGGGTATGGGGCACATCGCGTACTATCATGCGTTGGAGCGTCAGGGCGACGTTCGCGTGATCCGCGATGCGGCGTCGCTCGATCGCCACATGAACGAGTGGGTCGCCTGGGATGCCGCGCACCCGACTGATGATTCGTCGGAGACGCCGCCCCTGGGCTTTGTAATTAGCATGGAAGGGGCCGATCCGATCCTCGACCCCGGCGAACTCGAGGCGTGGTGGAAGCAGGGACTACGGATGATCAGCCTGAGCCACTACGGCCCCGGCCGGTACGCGGGTGGCACCGGAACGGAGTTTGGGCTGGGCGCCCAGGCGGTCCCCCTGTTGACCGAGATGAAGCGCCTGAACATCCTCCTCGACCTGACGCACTGTTCCGACGAAGCTTTCTGGCAGGCGCTGGATCACTTCGACGGGCGCGTCATGGCGAGCCACAACAACTGTCGGGCACTCGTCCCCCATCAGCGCCAGTTCACCGATGATCAGATCAAGGCCATCGCGAGCCGCGGCGGCGTGATCGGCGCGGCCATGGACAACTGGATGATACGAGCCGGCTGGCGCCACGGCGATGATCCCGCGCTGGTGTGCCTCGACGACGCCGTCAAGCACATCGACTACATGTGCCAGCTGGTCGGCAGCGCCAAGCACGTGGGCATCGGCACCGACCTAGACGGCGGGTACGGCCGCGAGGGCTCGCCAAGGGATCTGGACACCATCGCGGATTTACAGAAGATCGTGGGGTTGCTGGCGCAGCGCGGCTACTCGCGCGATGATATCACCGCCATCATGTGGGGGAACTGGTCATCGTTCCTGCGCACCGTGTGGGCAAAATAGCGAAGATGCGCCTTCCGCCTCACTCGTGCGTCTTGACACCAACCTGGGAGTAGACTTATACGTATAAGTACACGTGTAGTGGAGACAGGGGCCATGCAAAGGAAGCTGACCATCACGGTTGATGAGCGGGTCTACAAGGGGCTGCACGCCGCTGTCGGGCGACGGCGAATCAGCCGGTTCATCGAGTCCTTGGTGCGACCCTACGTGGTCGGCAAAGACATTGAGGCGGCCTACCGGCAGATGGCGAAGGACGAGGCGCGCGAGGCCGAAGCGCTGGAATGGGCAGAATCGACTGTCGGTGACGTCCGCGATGAAACGCGGTGAGGTCTGGTGGGTTCGCAAAGAGCGTCCTGCCGTGATCGTCAGCAACGATGCCGCGAACAAGTACCTGAATCGTCTACAGGTCATACCGCTCACCAGCAACGTGGAGCGGCTGTACCCCAGCGAAGCCTATGTGACGGTGCGCGGGAAGAAGCACAAAGCCATGGCTGATCAGTTGACCACGGTGAGCAAGAGCCGGCTTCGAAAGCTTTTCGGTCGTCTTTCCAGGGCCGACCTGACGGGAGTGGAGCAGGCGATCAAAGTGCAACTAGACTTGGCTCTATGAAGGCGTACCGTCATCATCAGGCCTTTCCGTCAATTCGTGCATGGAAAGCGTTCCACAGTTGCAACGACCAGGACTCAAGCACGTCGATGCTCACGGCGCGGTAGGGATCGATGTCGGTGAGGGCGCCGGGGATTGACTCCGCGGGAGTGTTGTAAAGAGATAGGGCGGCTTCATGCCAGTATTTCGGAATCGCGACGCGTTCCTGGTACAGATGGTCCAGCCGCTGACGATACTCTGCTGCGCTCTTGCCGGAGCGGATGTCGGTCAGATGGGTCGTGATCCATGTGGGCGCGGCGGCCAGGCCCAAGAGTCGCCGGGTAGCGGTGTTCACGTTGAGCCGGTGAATGCTCATGATGTCCTCGCCTATCCGCGCGAAATAGCCGTGCCAGTCCTTCGTCTTCTCGACCTCGGACCTCTCCAGGTACGCTATCAACTCCTGCACCTCCGGGCTTAGGCGATAGAGCGCCTCCGTCCATTCGGTCAGGTTCGTCACCTCACTCTTAGCCCGGTCGATTCGCGCCCTCAGGTCGTTGATGCGGGCCGTGAGGAACGTCGCGTCATTTGCGCGGTCATAGAAATGACGGCCGAGGCCGCCGTCCGCCTGGATCAGGAGAAAGCCTGTCAGCCGTGAGCCGGGCGCCCAGCGATGTTCATGCAGGCGGCCGATGAGGCCGCGGGCATAGTCCGTCCCCTTTTGGTCCCTGGCCATGTTGGCGGCGTGCACGAACAGGCCGAAGGCCCCTTGGTCCCCCAGGCCGTCGACGACCTTCTGTGAGCCGATCTGGTGCAGAACGCCTGCCTGCTTCGCCACGACCTCGAGATAGGAGATCGCGGGTCCAATGTGCGGCGGGTCGAAATAGCCGGCTGCGGTCACATAGGGGACGTCGACGAAGTCGCGCTCGGCGGGCAACGCGTCCAAATCCGGCTTGTGGTCGGCCAAGAAGAGCCAGGTCGGCGGTGGCCCCGTTTCCCCAGGCCGTGAGAACGTGAGCTTGCCCGCGACGATGACGAGGTAGTCGCGCAACCGCAGGCGTGATGCGTGCAGCACCCGATCCTCACGGCGAGTGGGTGTTGCCGCGGGTCCTTTCGGCTGGGGCCCGGCCATGTGCGGGGGCCGTCTTCCACGGCTCACTCTTTTCACACTGAGGCGGGTGCCATCGGTGAAGGTGATTGTGGCGGGTCCGGTTGGCGTCGTCTGCTGAATGTCCTGGATGCCTGTCTTGTTGACCTCCAGGAGAAATTGCTCCGAAAACGAGAGGACGGCGAGTTCAAGCACGTACTCCATATACTCGTTGACCTGGCGATAGGTTGGGGTCAGCAAGGCGCTGCGCAGGCTGGGATCGGCTTCGGACATCTGCTCGATGTATTGGCCGAAGGTCGGAAACCCGACGGGCAGCTTGTCGCTATAAAATGGATGCAGATCCATTGGGCTGCTGCCGTCAAGCGGGTACGCGGTATCGTCTTTTGGCTTAGCCTCGTCCTTCGTGTCGAACAACACGACCTTAGCGGGAGGGGCGCCGTCCGGTGTGTTGTACGCGATATCGACGAGCGTGTTGATGAGCGCGGCCATGCCCGCATGACCCGAACCGACGACTGCGATAGGATGGTCTTCACTCTTGGCGTTGGCCATCATCACACCTTCCGTGGTCCATCTGCATGATCACACGTTGCTTTCACGCGGATGTGATCACTTGCCCACTTGTAGTCTAGGCCCCCACCAGCTTCGATGACTTGTTGCTTCGTCTTCATTGCATGACTCCCTAGTCAGACTTCAGCGGGTCTTGTTCCTTGGACCGACCAGTTTACCTCCAGAAGATTGCGGGCCTGCCCGCGCGGCTACCCGGCTGAGGAGAACGCGACGATCATGTACGGGCGGAAAGCCGCAGGGGGCCGGTGATCAGCCGTCGGCCCCCTGCAGACGATGGAAGGTGGTAGCTAGCTAGTGCCTAATGTTGAATGGATTCTGCCGCGGATGCCGCCCATTGACGCCGAGGAAGATTTCGTCCTGCGTCCCCATCCGATCGTCGATCTTCAGGGAGAACTGCACCACGTCGCCCTGATTCATGGTGAAGTCGAATCCGTCACCGCCCCCCGAATTGGACGCGTTCCATTGCATATTGTTCCCCCGCTGCCGAACCGCAGAGACCCCGGGGTACGCGGGCGAGAAGGCCGTGAGGCGCCCCTGCACTGTGGCCTGGCCATTGAAACGGTGCTGCTGCCCCTGAGCTGATGTCCACCGGAGGTGTACACCCTGGTCGTCCGTCCAGATGTAATAGCCGGTCGGCCAGACGGAGAACTGCGGCGCGCCCCAAATGTTGGATCGCCTGTTGGATCGCCGGGAATCCTGAGCCGGGTCTATCGGCGATCCGGGCGCCACCGCGATCTGCGGCTGGAAGGTCAGCGCGAACGGATTTGCCGCGGGATGGTATCCGCGCGCGCCGAGGTAGATCTCCTGCCTCGTCGCGTTGCGGCCGTCCAACAACAGCGAAAACTGCACGACGTCGCCAGGGTTGACCGCAAAGTCGAAACCGTCACCGCCCCCGGAATTGGACATGTTCCAGAGTATCCTGTTGCCCTGCTGCCGGACCGCGGAGACCCCGGGGTACGCGCGCGAGAAGGATGCAATCCGTCCTTGCACGGTTGCCTGACCGTTGAATCGATGGGTCTGTCCCTGGGCGGCTGTCCACCTCACGTGAAGACCCTGCTCGTCTGTCCAGATGAAGTATCCATTTGGCCAGACCTTCAGTTGCAGTGCGCCCCAGGTGTCCAGCCCCGGGTACTGCGGTGCAAACACTGTCCCCTGCGCGCCGACCGGCAGCGCAATGAAGACAGATAGGCTCAGTGTACATATCGTGAGAATTGTCGCTAGAACTGTCGCTCGAAATCGCATCACATTGACCTCCCTGAATCTATCAACTGTAGTGCGCGACGGCTTAAGGGCTCTGGCCAAACACGGGCCAGAGTGGCCTTTGTTGTGACGGCCTCAGAGCGCCGGCCCAGTGGGTCGATGGTCACGGCCGTGATCGTGAGTTCGGCGTTGGAAATGCGCACCATCTGGTTGATCGTCACCGCCCAGTCGCCCGCGGCGTCTGTGATGGTCGTGACCTTTCCATAGGTGCCTTTCAGGTTGAGCACGAGCAGCGCGCCCTGGTAGTCGACTTGAACCTCGACCCGATACCCGGGGGTGGCCTTGCCCCGGATCACGATCGGGGCTCCCACACGTGCCCCAGCCGCCGGGGAGGTGATGACAGGCGGCGCCACGCCTTCGGTCGCCACGATGATCAGCCGCGCTGCGTCCGCCTGGCTCGTGACGTCGCCCTTGCTCAACCTCACGATGATGCGCGCGTTCTGTGCGGCGACTCGTTCTCGCGGCCGGATCGTGTACGAGCCGACATAGACCCCCCGCTGGGTGGCCGCTTCGGTCATGGGGATGTTCTCTTCGACGCCCTCGATCGTGAAGGAGGCCTGTCCTCCAGGTTCGCCGAGCATCGTCACGGTCAGGACATCGCGCGGCCGGAGCGGCGTGACGGGGCGTACCGTCACGGACCGGATAAGCGATGTCTGTTGGATCGCGGTTGTGAACACGTACTCCTCCTGGGTGACGTTGCCGGCCCTGTCCGCGAGGATCACGCGGACCAGCACGCGCCCTATCAGGGCATCCGGCGGGCTGTAGGCCAGAGCGGTCTCGGTGATCGAGACCCGCGCGGTCACGTTCTGGCCGTTCACGAGCAACCGGCTGCGGGCAGGGTCAATGCCCGACCCGGCGTCATTGAAGGCAATGAGAATGTTGGGGCGAACGTTGTTCACCGTTTGGCCCTTCTCCGGGAAACGCTGGACGATTTGGGGCGCTATGCCGTCGAGCGTCACCGGGGTCCCGGCCTGAACGAGCGGCGATTCTTGCCCGTTGACGCGCAGTCGTCCCATAACGATGGCTGCGGCCACGTTGTCCTGAGGACGGACCGTGTAACTCCCCCGATAGACTCCGGACGAGACCTGACGCATCGCGACCCCGGAGACGACGCCGAAGATGTCGAAACTCGCTGTGCCTCCCGTCGTTCCCCTGAGGGTGACGGTTACCGGGGAGCCGGCGCTGAGCGGCGACGTCACGTTGTGAGTAAAGGAAATGATCTGGACGTTACCGGCGGGAGGCGCGGGCGGCTGGACCGCCTGTGTACGTGACTGTACGACCACGACTTGGCTTGTCTGCGGGTTCAGCCGCAAGCGGACTTCCATCCCCACTCGCAGTTGCTCGCGCGTCGCCTCTTGGCCATTCACGATGAACCTCACCCCATCGGCGAATGTGAAGATCTGTCCATCGGACAGGGCGATGGAGCGGCTGGTGATCGCGTCGATCCGGCCCGTGATGATACGCTCGGCCGGTTGCGGCGCGGGTGCGGGCTGAACCGGTAAGGCGGTGGTCCCTGAGGTGATGGTCACGAGGCGGGTGGTGTTATCCCAGTCCACCTGAGCCCCCATTGCCTCACTCACGAAGCGGAGAGGCACAAGCGTCCGCCCCCCAACGATTGTCGCCGGAACGTCGAGGAGGACCACACGGCCGTTGACGATCGCCTGGCGGCTGCCGATGGCCAGCTGCACCTGCGTGTCTGCGCGCTGCGCGGTAACGACGTTCGTTGCAGGGTTCCAGAGCACCGTGGCTCCAAGGTGCTCGAAGACTCCTCGAAGCGGCACGAGAACCCGGCCGCCGGCCACGACCGGAGGCTGATCAAACCCCATCAGTTGGCCGTCGACCACGACGCTGACAGTCTGCGCCAGGGCCGGGACGGCCGGTAGGGCGATAATGGCAAGGCTCAACGCGAGAGCCAGTGACAGGAAACGTAGTATCATGTGTGATTCCTCCCCAACCGTTCTCAGCCGGTCTGAGGGCCTGCGGGATGGATCCCCTCCAGGTCCTCGGACACCGGTGGTAGCCATCAGGGCTCTATTTCTGGAGCTTCGAGATCTTCGATCGCGCAATCCGAGCCTCAGACTGGGCTTCCCTGAAGAGGTGGGAAGCCCAGTCTGTGCCCAGAGGTACCTGTCTGTTTTTACGGTGTGAAGGGGGTCCACTGGCCGGTCTGCTGGTGGTTCACATACCGCTGATAGCCGGCTTCGGACATGAAGTTCATCGATGCGCTGAAGGCTATGAGGGTGGCCGTGTTGGGCGACTGCTGGGCCGACGCGACACCCACGAACGCTGCCGAGAGCATCATCACGCTTAGGACGATGACTGCGAGCTGTTTCATGGTTTTGCTCCTCTCCACAGGATTTTGGTTTGAGTCAATCACACACTTTTTGGGCATCTTTCCTATCAGCGATCCGTCCTCGATCCGTCCCAATGAACCGTAACACGGCACGCATGTACCGTCTGTTCAAGATTGCTCACATAGGCTCCAAAGACAGGCTCCAGCAATATCGTCATGTTCTTCTGTCCTGCGTTCTGTCAAACTGAGAGGGGTGCAATGATGCGCGAATCTACACGGAAAACGTCATCTCTCAGTTTAGCCATGATTGTCTGCCTTCTGTCGGCGCTGATCTGGGCTGTGGCGCAGCCTACGCACGCACAAGATGACGGATTGGTTAACCGTATCAAGCCCGCGGTGGTTTTGGTCTCCGTCAAGCACGTCCTTGCCCGGGCAGACCGTGGGTCCGGTTTTCTGTATGATTCCTCTGGGCTGATTCTTACGAATCATCATCTGATAGAGGGCGCTGTTGAGATTACCGTAATGCTTCCCGACAAGCGCAGCTTCCGTGCTACTGTAGTCGACTACGTCCACCGGGAAGATTACGCTGGAGAAGAACTGGAGAAGGTAACAGATGTAGCAGTGCTCAAAATCAACGGTTCAAACTTGCCGGCGATTCCTCTGGGAGACTCAGAGACGTTGCGTGACGGTCAGGAGCTTTTGGTCCTCGGATACCCGGAATCTGTCAGTAGTGATGAGGTGACTGTTGCGCGGGGTATCGTCAGTGTCCTTCGTCCCGGTTGGATCCAGACAGATGCCGCTATTGGCCCCGGAAACACCGGCGGGCCGGTTGTTGATCGGCAGGGTCGCGTCGTCGGGCTCGCGACACACGTAGCTGGCTCGAAGAGAATGATCGGCGGCGCCGTGGCCATCAATGGGGTTCGGGGTTTGGCAAGGTCGGCCCTGGATGATGGCGCGCCGCGCATGCGTGAAGTGAAGGTCACGGGCATGGAATACGTGGCCATTCGGACCGGCCGCCGAACGGTGTGGCGGAGGAGTTATGATCCCGGCTCGACCGGCGAGCGGCCGTATGTCGCAGAAGCTACTAGCGAGGATCTGCAGGTAGACAACCACAACGGAGCACTGCTGGTTCGGGCGCGCGACTCCACGGGCGCAGAGTCCACGACCTACATGGATTCACATGGGCTCCTGAGTCTCCCGGTTTCGCAAGGCGGATGGGTATTTTCCGCAGAGCCACGGCTGATATTGCCTCTTCCGCCGTTCGGGGGCCGGACGTGGCAAGATCGTCGAACCGACCAATATCCCCCTCAGGGACTTGGTCGCCAACTCACGTCGACCACCAGAATCGAAGGCCTCAACGAGGTCGTGACCGTTCCCGCGGGGACCTACACGCAGTGTATGAAGGTTGTCGAGACGATAGTCCAGGTGGATACGCGTGGTGGCCAACAGCGAGTGTGGCACGTGACCACGACGACCTGGAGAGCCCCTTCAGTTGGTCCAATTCGATCGATCAGAGAACTCCAAGAGTCCAAGGAGCGGTTCGTGCAAGAACTGGTTAGCACGACGCCTTGAGACGGTGCGAGGGAAGAAACACAAAGCGAAGGCCGACCAGTTGACCACAGTGAGCAAGAGCCGGCTCCGAAACCTTTTCGGTCGTCTTTCCCGGCCCGACCTCGCCCGTGTAGAACAAGCGATCAGAGTGCAGTTGGACCTCACTCTCTGATCTGGCCAGCCACATCCTCGAGCGGCAGGCCCGCAGCACAAAGCGGGCAGTCAGCGGGCAGCCAGAGGTCGTAGTCGTCGCGCGCGACCGCTTCGACCCGGAAGTGGCCATCCCGGCCGGCGACTAGCTCCAGAAACGCTGCTGCGGTGGTCTCGCTCATACCAGTCGGGTGTAGCCGAGACCTTACCCTGCCTGCACAGATTGCAACCAAACACGTGTTAGGAGTGTTCTACGATGTAGAGAGCGTGCGAGAACAAAGAGATCATGCCTCAGGAGACGCATATGATCAAGCCGCACCCGTTCCGCTTCGGTGTCATAAACGAACAGATGCGGTCAGCTGATGCGTGGGTTGGGCAAGCACGCAAAGTGGAGGACCACGGCTACGGAACGTTCTTGATGCGCGATCACTTCGTCCCAGACTTCTTTGGCCATCAATTCGCTCCCGTGGCAGCGCTCATGGCTGCCGCGAGCGTGACCAAGACCCTGCGCATAGGGAGTCTGGTGTTCGACAATGACTACCGACACCCTGTGATGCTGGCGAAGGAAGTTGCGACGCTCGACCTGCTCTCGGGCGGCCGGTTCGAACTGGGGATCGGCGCCGGATGGTTGCAATCGGAGTACGAGCGGGCAGGGATGCCGTTTGACGCGCCCGGTGTCCGGATCAGTCGGTTGGAGGAGGCGATCCATATCCTCAAAGGCCTCTTTGCAGAAGAGCCGTTGAACTTCGCCGGTCACTACTACGCCGTCACTGGTCTGCAAGGATTCCCGCAGCCGATCCAGCGACCACACCCGCCCATCCTGATCGGGGGTGGAGGCAAACGCATACTCACACTGGCGGGACGCCTGGCGAACAGTGTGGGCATTCTAACGACTTCGGTCGCCAGTGGGGTACGGGAAGACAACCCTACAGAACGTCTCGCAGTCAACGTCGCCAAGAAGGTCGGGTGGGTACGACAAGGGGCTGGCGACCGGTTCCCCGAGGTCGAGTTGAGCATGATCGTTACCGTGATTGAGACAAACAATCGCCGCCAACGCGCGGAGCAACTCATCGGTGAACGCGGCTGGAGCGGTCTGCCCGTTGAGGAGGTGTTCGATATGCCCTCGATCTTCATTGGTGCAGTAGACGACATTGTCGAGGCGATGGAGGAACGGCGTGAGCGCTACGGGTTCTCCTACTACGTGGTGTCTGACAGGCACATGGACACATGTGCTCCAGTGGTAGCCCGTTTGGCTGGTAACTGAGGTCACTCTATTCCGTGATTTCGAATTGAGGATTCCAGACGATCTCCCACAGGTGCTCGTCTGGGTCCTGGAAGTAGCCGGCGTACCCTCCCCAAAAGGTACTCTGGGCACGCTTGATTATCTTCGCGCCCGCTCGCCTCGCTTGTTCCATGACGGCGTCAACCTCTTCTTTGGTGGCAACATTGTGGCCAATGGTGCACTCGGTGGGGCTACGTGTGGACTTGGGAATGCCCGCGTCATGCGCAATGTCATCACGAGGCCAAACGGCAAGCTTTAGCCCAGGTTGCAAGTCAAAGAAGGCGACAGCCCCATGCTCAAACTCTTCACCAACAATCCCTTGTGTTGGCAGCCCCAAGCCGTCGCGATAGAATGCAAGCGACTCCTTCAAATTGTCGACGCCCAACGTGACAACTGTGATGCGTGGTTTCATTTGATAGCCTCTCTTTCCACCAGTCATTCGTCCAGGGATTCGGTGCGGCCGCGAAGTCGCTTCTTGACAGACCGATGACGCTTTGACTCCAGGCGGTGCCGCCTCGAGGCTGCCGGAGGCTTCGACTTGCGTCGGACGCTGGGAGGAGTGCTTGCGCCCTCGATAAGCCGCAGGAGGCGCTCCAGTGCGTCTTGTCTATTGCGCTCCTGGGTTCGAAAGCGTTTCGCCTCTATGATCAACTCGCCGCTGGCCGTGATCCGGCCTCCGGCCAATCGCATCAGCCGATCCTTGACGGCGTCGTCGAGAGAGCGGGAATGGCGCAGATCAAACCGAAGCTGAACCGCCGTGGCGACCTTGTTGACGTTCTGGCCGCCCGGACCCGACGCGCGGACGAACCTGAAGCGAATTTCGTTGGGGCGGATGCTGGCAGGCGTCGACGGTTTCGCCACTTTCGGAATCATAGTTCAGGCGGAGGGCGGGATCAAGGGCGGCGGATAGCGGACCTGATATACTTGGCGCCGACTCCGTAGTCAGCATCAACCAGCTCTTTAACGGCCGTCAGATAAAGTTTTTTGAGCTGCCATATATCTTTTAATACGAGCCTCCTCTTCAGAGCGGTATTCTGCGATTCGATCGTGAGTAACCTCTTCGAGTGCGTGTTGGAGTGCTGCGGATTCGAGGTCCTGACAGTAAGCGGGCGTTCCGGCCTGCTGGCGCCAGGAGTTGTCTAGAGTGCCACCATCGACTGGGTCGAAACCAAGGTCGTCGACAAGACGAAGCACTGTTGCCTTGCCATCCAGTGAATCTCCAGCGACGGAGAGAGCAATTCGGCCTGGCGCTCCTCTCGGAACCCCCTTCTCAAGAAGGCTCTTGGCGAAGATGTTATTGAACGCCTTGATCACGGGACGTCCGATTTGGTGCGCGACCCACTGGCTGTCCAGCATACCTCGATCAATCGCCTCGATGTAGCCATCGCGAAGCTCCGGATGGTAGTTGCCAGTATCGACCACGATGACGTCGGATGAAACGTTCGCAAACAGCCCTTTCGGAAGATCGACAACGGCCTTTGTTGGAATCGAGATGATAACGATTTCTCCGGCTTTGGCGGCATCAGTCACAGAAACTGCCTTTGCACCAATTTCATTCGCAAAATCGGTCAGGCTCTCTGGACCTCTTGAATTCGCAATCGAAACTTGATGTCCGAGTTTAGTAAGGTGGCGCGAAAGCGTCCCGCCAATGTTTCCAGAACCTATAATTCCGATCCGCATATGTATTTCTCCTTTGATTTCTGTTCCAAAATTCCAGTTTTCCCTGCGCAATGCTCATGCGTTAGCCTATGGCAGGCCGAGCAAGCAGCTTTGTGTTACGGTTCCAGGACATGGCCTGATCACTCTTTCCGTCTGCCGTCGAACGTGTTGCGCATGAGCAGACGCCGATGCGCTTCGGGATGATTCTACCTTTTGGCGTTCTGCTCGATGCGCTTGTTAGCCAGCTACTCAGTCCTGACGTGGGACTATGAAGACTGTCACTCTGAACTCATCCTCAATTCGCTCCAGATCGTTCACGAGCCCGCCCGGGTTAGAAATGCCGCCTTCGGGGTCGTAGACGAGGCAGACCAAGTGGTCACAGTCGGGATGCTGTCTGTAGTGCTCGATATCAAGAATGAGATGCTCGCCAACCTGCTTCGCGCCCAGGGATGCTCGCGTCATCTTCGTCTCGATGACCACGCGTTCCGGCTTTCAGTCGTCGATTGCCTCAACACCAAGTCGCTTAAGTCGCTCAATGTTGTCCTTCATGGCCTTGAGCGCTTCGGGGGAATGCCCCTGCCAATCCGTGCACTCGCCCGTGACCCGTAGCGGCTCCCGGGAGCGGTATGACTTCGTCGGATTACCCGGGTATTTCTTGTCCGTCAGATTGGGGTCATCCATAATCGGGCCGGTCGGTTCCACTATGTAGATTCTGCCGGGACCTTCGCCGAGTGCCAGCTCCGCCCCCCAAGTGGCTGCCTCCAGGGTGGCGGTCAGGTAGACGTAGGTTGCTTGCTTCCTCTTACCATAGTTGGAGCTATAACCGGGCTCGATTGGGTCTCCCGGCTTCAGGTCGGCCCGTGTGCCATGGTAGAACCGCTGCGAACCCGGGTCGTCGGTGGCTGCCATCGGCTTGCTCCCCTCATACTGCGCGGCTGCGATGCCTCGCGATGCTGTCGGTCTTGGATGGGACGTGCGCTGCACTCACGACGAATCCTCCGCCGAGTCATGGCCGAGTATGCCCTCAGCACATGCGAAAGAGGAGACTGCACCTCGACGCGCTGGCGACGTACAATGGAATTGGCGAGGGACGCGTCAATGCCCCAAGCCGAGAAGAGAACGGGGGCACCCGAAGGTGCCTAGCGTTCGTTCAAATGGGCGGACAACGGCCGCCCATTCGCGAGTCTGGCTAACGACTGCGTTCACTTGCCGGGCCGGCTGCAAGGAACTGAAGTCTTGAAAAACCGTCATGCCGGCCCGGTCAAGTGCAACGCTTTGTTAGCCGGCACCCCGGAACGAAGATGGACGGTCTCACCCTCATCGTCAGCTCTTCGCTCGGTACCGAACGTGAACCATACCGTTGTCGAACCTGCGTTCATCGAGAAGTTCGAGCTTCACGGGGACCTTGCCTGGCAGATAGGGATTGCCGCTGCCCGCGATGATCGGCGCGATGAGTAGGTGATATTCGTCGACAAGGCCAGCTCGAATGGCATGCGCTGCGAGCGCCGGACCGCCCACCGCAACCTCGCGGGTCGCTCCTGCCTTGAGTTCCCGTACAACGTCCGCCTCGAATTTCCGCTCGAGCCGCGTCTTGGCCGTAGAGACCGTCTGCAGCGTCGTCGAGTACACGATCTTTTCAGCCGCCTGCCAGATCGGCGCGAACTCCAGCACGGCTGCTGTCCGATGGGGAAACACATCTAGCGTCTCCCAAACGGCCATCGTCTCGTACATCTTGCGCCCAAAGAGATAGGTGCCGATCTGCCTCTCGCGGCTGTTAATGAAGGCGTGGACTTCCTCATCTAGCTCCGCCCAATCGAAGTTGCCGGTTTCATCCGCAACATAACCATCGAGCGACGTAAACGCGGCGTAGATCAGTTTGGCCATCGTGCACCCTCCGTCTCTCAATCAGCCCTTGAGAAGCCGCATATGAGTCCGGCTAACGGACCGCGCTTAAGCTGCGAGCGCCATGGTGGCGGGCGCAAGGAGGCAGGCCCTCGGCAACGTATAACAATGGCCGGCGAACAAACGCAATAGCTCCTTACTGGTGAGCGCTCGCCAGCTTCAAGCGCTTGTTAGGCACACAGACTCTAGTTGCAGCCGCAGGCGACCGACTTGTCACCCGCGGTTGCCGTGTGCGTCTTGTGGCCATCACGTTTCCACCAATCTAGTCCACCGATAAGCTCCTTCACACGGAAGCCAAGCTTAAGCATGTTCAGGGCACCTTTGGTGGACCCGTTGCAGCCGATCCCGTCGCAGTAGGTGACCACCAGGGTGCCCTTGTCGATGTGCGCGGTCGTCTCGGCAGACATCGTGCGGTGCGGAATATTGAGGGCGCCCGGGATATGTTCGCGTTGAAACGACTCGGGTGAACGGGCGTCGATGACGGTGACAGTCTCGCCGGATTCGAGGGCGACCTTCAGGTCCCAAGAGTCGATCTCATACGCGAGCTTCGCCGAGTAATGTTTCAGCTGATCGTTCATGGTTTCTCCTCTTGTTCCGCCTAACGCATTGGCGCTCAGCTGCGGGCGCCACTAACATCGCCAGCGCGGCTGCCGGCCGTCGGCTGCAGCGCCTTGTTAGACCGCCTTTTCTTCAAGCTGCTGCAGCGCCGCAAAGCATTTTTCAAGTCGTTCCGCGCGATCGGGCCAGATCACGAACATCGCTTGTCCAAACCTCGGTTCGGGAACTATTTGAAAAGACCCGGTTGTCGTGTCCGCCGAAAGATACATCCCGACGAAGCCAAGTTCTACGAACGAAACGTTACGACCGACTCCGTTGAAACGCAGGGCGGCGGCATCCATTTCAAAGAGCTGCTCATGCCGCCACAGTTGGCCGCGTAAACGGAGAGGCTCTTCCGTGGCGTTGATCGAAAGAGTGAGCTCACTACGCTTGCGCCGCAATTGAAGGCGCCGATGACTGAACTCGATGTCCCACGGCAGCGGATCGCCCGCCGACCATTCGTTTCGGTGAATGGTTGCAAGCAGCGAATCCGAGGAGTCGTAAAGATCCAATGACAATTGAAGACGGCCAGACTCGTCCGCGTCGAGCGCTAATAGGGGTTCGCCGTCGACCACGAACTTGAATCCGGGCCCGACAAAGTCATTTGTCCCTACATGTACGGCGACGCCGCGTGAAGTTACTTTGAGAAGGCCATCGACATAACCCCTCGCCATGTTTTCGGGATGGCCCCTCCAGCGTCGCTGTTCATCCTCGGTTAGTGCGCCAATAGTAGCCTCATGGTGATGGTTCGGGCACAACACCAGCATTTGAGCTGGGTCGTGCGAGCTAACGGAACCCCGCGGGTGAATATGGTGGTACTGGAACACAGGGTTGCCACAAACGCAGCAGCCGAAGCCCGCCTCCTGGCGCAGCTGCCGTTTGATCGGTTCCGGAATATCGAGACTGAGACCGCTCATTCCGATTCCTGTTCTTGGTGCGACCGCTAGGTGGTCTAACGCTCCGGTTCAGCGGCGGCGCGCAGCGCCGTCCGCTGCAACCGATTGTTAGGCCGCCCTCACTGACGCACATAGCGCAAGTGTGTGGCAGCTGGACCATCAAGAACCTTGTCAATGCGAAACTGCGGCCCGGGCTCGCGTAGGTTCTCGAAGAGACGCCGCCCACCGCCGAACAATACGGGTGACAAGGCGATTTCCAGCTCGTCAACGACACCCATGGTCAGGTACTGCTGGATCACATCGGCTCCACCCGCGATACGAATATCACGACTGCCTGCGGATTCCCGAGCCAGCTCAAGGGCACGCTCCGGCCCGTCATTGATGAAGTAGAAGGTCGTCCCACCCGGGCGCGCCCAGGGTTCGCGTTTCTCATTGGTAAGAACGTATACCGGTGTGTGAAACGGAGCCTCCTCTGGCCAGGCGCGCTCGCCTTGGTCGAACATTCGCTTGCCCATAATGTTGGCACCGATGCGCTCCGTGGTGCTGCGAAGCAGGTCATTGACCGGGCCGGTCTCTCCCCCTGGTCCGAGCTTGAGGTTCTCGCGGA
>JBGQGY010000054.1:0-22786 GCA_041497675.1 bacterium
CGTCTGGATGACCCCCGTCAGTACGCCGTCATCATCGACCGGATCTCACACGAAGTGCCCTACTATCGGGGGCACCTGAAGTACGCCGCCCTGACCGGCACGACCGTGATCAACAATCCGTTTTGGTGGTCGGCGGACGAGAAGTTCTTCGGGACCGCGCTGCTGGCGCGCCTGGGCATCGCCGTCCCGCGCACGGTGTTGCTGCCAAACAAAGCCTATATCGAGGACATCACAACAGCGTCGCTACGGAATCTGCGCTACCCGATCCCGTGGGAAGAGATCGCCGAGTACATCCGGTTCCCCGCTATCCTCAAGCCCAATATCGGCGGCGGCTTCAAACAGGTGTCCAAAGTACAGTCGCTTGAGGATCTCTGGCGCTGTTACGATGAAACCGGTCTGCAGACCATGATCCTGCAAGAGTACATCGAGTTCGACCACTACGTCCGCTGCATCTGCATCGGCCGGCGCGAGATCATGCCGATTCGCTGGGACCCGCGCCTCTACTGGACCGAACGGTACATCGTCGACCACCAGCACCTCACGCCCGATCTCGGCGCCCGCGTCGTCCACGACGCGCGGTTGATCTGCGAGACGCTGGGCTTCGACATGAACACCGTCGAGTTCGCCATCCGCGATAATGTGCCGTACGCGATCGACTTTCTGAACCCCGCCCCGGACTTCGAGCAAGCGCGGGTCCGCGATGTCTACTTCCATTGGGTCGTGGAGAAAATGGCCGACCTGGCGATCAACTACGCGCGGATGGCGGAGCACCCACCGGGCCGGCTGCGTTGGGACCGCTTCATCCGCGAAGTCGGAGTCGAGGCGTCGCTCTAGCGCCGCGCCGCGTAGCGCACGGCGGCTTGGATCCCCTGAACAGTCAGGCTGTGCGCGTACGGTCCGTCGGGGTTGTCGAAGATCCACACGTGCATCATCTCGACGGCCTCGCCGAGAAACGTTGACCCCGGCGGACACTGCCCCGGGGCCATAGCCACATCCGCCGCGCCTGTGCTAGTGATGCACAGGTTGTCGTGGGCGTGCCACTCGGTCACGGGGCCGCCGGGCCGCGGACCCTGCCCCTTGGGAGCGAGAAACATCACGCCGATCAACACGCTACGGCCATCCTGCGTCCTCATGTAGACCAGGGCCGAGGGTCGCTCAGGATCGAGAAACCGCTTCTCACGAGTGTACTGCCGGTTGTTGAAGTGCGCCGGTCCCCACTGGCCGAATCGGAACGGCGTCGTCTGCTGGTACCCTTCGCCGGTCGCGGTCTGGATGTTGGCCAACCGCGCGCTCCCGGTTTTCACATCGTCCACCAGTTTGGCGGCCGCCGCCTGCTGCTCTGGGGTGGACGGCGCAGGCCCTGCAGCATATCCACCAGGAGACAGCGCGACCAGGAAGCCCGCCAGCATTGTTGTCGCCAAAATCATCGCCCGCCGTCCCATACCATCACGCTCCTCTGACCGGGTTAAACGGTACAAGGTCCTCGGAGGTTTACTGCCCAGAGAGACTCTCGAGACGCTCAAAGAAGTCGGGGAACGTCTTCGTCACACACTCCGGGTCGGCGATGCGCACGCCGGGCGCGCGCAACCCCGTGATCGCAAACGCCATCGCGATCCGGTGGTCGCCGTACGTTTCGATTACGGCCGGCTTGACCGGCCGTGGCATGATCTTCACTCCGTCCTCAAATTCCTCCACGTCTTGCCCCAACCGCCGTAGCGCGGCCGCTGTGGCCGCCAGACGATCCGATTCCTGGTGGCGGATGTGCGCCACGCCGCGGATCCTGGTCGGCCCGCTCGCGAACGGCGCTACCGCGGCCAGCGTCATCGTCTGATCGCTCAAGGCGCTGAGATCGACGTCAAGACCTCGCAGCGTCTTACCGCCGCGGACCTCGAGATACGCGCCGGCGCGCTCGACCGTGCATCCCATGCGTTCGAACAGATCGACGATCCCGGCGTCGCCCTGGAGCGACGCTGCAGATAGCCCCAAGACGCGCACGCGGCCGCCGGTGATCGCCGCCGCCGCGAAAAAGTACGCGGCGCTGCTGGCGTCGGGTTCCACTGCATAGTCCCGCGCGCGATAGTGCTGCCCGCCGGGGATGCGGAACCGGCGCAGGTCTTCGTACTCGATGCGGGCGCCAAACTCGCGCATAACCGCCACGGTCATCTCCACGTACGGCGCGCCGACCAGCCGCCCGTCGACCGAGAGGTCGACATCGTGGGACGCGTAGGGCGCCGCCATCAGGATGGCCGAGACAAACTGGCTGCTGATCTCGCCACGCACCGTTGCCCGGCCTCCGCGGAGGCCGCGGGCGTCCACGACGACCGGCGGAGAACCGCCCGTGGACGACGCGGTCGCGCCCAACGCCGCCAGCGCGTCCAACAGGTCCTGAATCGGCCGCTCGCGCATCCGGGCCGACCCGTCGAGGCGGTACCGGCCCCGGCCCAGCGCGACCATCGCCGTCAAGAACCGCGCGGCCGTACCGGCGTTGCCGACGAAGAGGTCGGCCGCCGCGGCGGGAATCCGGCCGCCGAGACCGTGGACGATCATGCTCAGTGCCTCCGCCTGGACGTCCACGTCAAAGCCGAGCCGACGCAACGAATCTACCATCACCACTGTATCGTCGCTGAACAATGCATTCGACAGCCGCGTCGCTCCCTGCGCGAGCGACGCGATGATGAGTGCGCGGTTGGTGAGGCTCTTGGAACCCGGGATGGGCACCACGGCATCGGGCGGTGCGGCAAGCGGTGTGATCTTCCGCACCACGGCCGGCATGGCAGAGTCAGCCTCGCTTTGCGCCGGCGCCTGCTGACTTGGACTTGAGGTCCGGGCGCAGGGTTTCTGCGCCATCGAGGTACACGTGGACGATCTCTGCCTGCGCTCTGGGCGTGTTCCAGAGCATCAGGACACGAACACAGCGGGGGAGCGCGCCTGGGACGTTCATCTCGATCGCCGACATGAGCGGAACCGCCTGCCACCCCAACTGCCGGGCCGCTTCTGCGGGGAACGCCGCGTTCAGGTCCGGCGTCGCGGTGAAAATGATCGCGGCAATCTCGTCGGATTCTACGTCGTTGGCACGGACGATCTCTCCCAACAGCCGCCGGGTGGCATCGCGAACCGCCGCCTCCTGGTTCGCCTCCACCGTAATGGCCCCGCGAATCCCACGTATGTGCATGAGATCTTTGACCCCGATCACGTCGCAGCCTGACAGGCGTGAAGCACTTCCCGCATCAATCCCTCCGGCACATCCACACCGAGCCGGGCATGGCCGATGCCTTCTGGAAGGCTACAGCGAATCCTGCCACCACGGATCTTCTTGTCCAACCGCATGGCGTCGAGCACCAGATCGACGGGTCCCGCGGGCACATCAACAGGCAATCCCAGCCGCCCGAGCAGTGCGTTCTGCCGGCCGGCGTCGGCGACGGTCAACAGTCCGAGCCGGACGGCCACCTCGGCTTCCGCGCGCATCCCGATGGCGATCGCTTCCCCATGGACGAAGCGGCCGGGCAGCGCGGCTTCGACCGCATGCCCAACCGTGTGGCCGTAGTTCAGCACCTGGCGGGGGCCGCGTTCCGGCTCGTCCTGCTCCACGACGCGCGCCTTGAGCGTCACGCAGCGGGCGACGATATTGACCAATTCATCGCCGCGCTCCACGAGGTCAAGAAGCCCGCCGTCGAGCACCATCCCACACTTCACGGCCTCGGCCAATCCTGCGCGGCGCTCACGCGGCGGCAGCGAGCGCAACGTGTCGACGTCGGCGATGACCAGCGCCGGTTGCCAGACGACCCCGATCAGATTCTTCGCGCGTGGGTGGTTCACGGCGGTCTTCCCACCGATGCTGCTGTCCACCTGGGCAAGCAGTGTCGTGGGCACCTGCACCAGCCGCAGGCCCCGCATGTATGTCCCGGCGACGAAACCGGCCAGGTCACCAATCACCCCGCCGCCAAGCGCCATGATCGTGTCCGTGCGGTCCATCCCCGCAGCCGCACACGCGTCGAACAGGATGGCGGCCTGCCGCAGGTTCTTCACCCGTTCACCGACCGGCACGATGACGGACTGGACGGTGAACCCCAAGCCTTCGAGCGACCTGGTAACGCCGGTCCCGAATCGTCGCATGAGCGCGCGGTGGCTCACGATCAGCACGCGACGACCTGCACCCAGGGCGTGCACATCGTGGCCAACGAACGGTAGGATGCCTGCGCCGATGTGTACATTGTACGACCGTGCACCGAGGTGCACTCTGATTGTCGCGCGGCTGGCACCCGCCACACGCGCGACGGTGTCCTGTACGACTTCATCAATCGGACGGTCTGCGTTAATGGTCAGGCTCGCTTCTTCGTAAAGCGCTCGCCGTTGATCGTAGAGACGCGCCAGCGCCGCACGTGGGTCCGCGCCGAGCAGCGGCCGGCTCGGATCGTCACCGAGTCGCTCGAGTAGCGCGCCGGGCGTAGCCTGTAGATACACCACCGGACCTGCCCGCTGCATCAATCGCCGGATCGCCGCCGACAGTACGACGCCACCGCCGGTTGCGACCACCGTCGACGTCCCCCGGGCCGCCTCGCGTACCACCGCCTGCTCCACTTTGCGAAAATATGGCTCGCCGGACGCGGCGAACATCTCGCTGATCGACCGGCCCTCGCGGGCGACGATCTCGGCGTCGGTGTCGACGAAGGTCCAGCCCAATCGCGTGGCCAGGGCACGGCCGACCTGTGTCTTTCCCGATCCCATCATTCCGGTCAGGAAGACGACCCGCATCCTCACACCCACCATGACCGGCGCGCGCGCCGCCATTCACGTCTCAACAGGCCGAACGCGACGCGATCGTAGGCACGCTGTGGTGTCACGTAGGCTTCGCGAAACCTGGCCTCCGGACGGAATCCCAGCCCGCGCGCCGTCCGGATCATCCGGGCGTTCCCTGACCACGTGCGTAAACCGACCCGCCGGATCGGCATCACGTCAAACAGGTGCTCGACCCATAGTGCCAGCGCCGCGGTCCCATAGCCTTTTCCCCAGTGCCGCGACTCGTAGAGGCCGATGCCGACATCCAACCATTGCGTGCGCTCGTCGACCCAGTACCGTGACACCGACCCCACCGGCACGCCCCGCTGCGTCTCGATCACCATGCGTCTGGGTGGCGAGGCGGGGTCCCGGACCAGGACGGCCAGCCGGGACGGCACACTGCGGAGTTCCCGACGCGTGGGTGCACCTTCCCACGGCGTATCCCATCGCCACCACGTCCCGCGACGCATCGCCGCGACGAGCCAACGCTCGTCATCGAGGCGGAACGTTCGCAGGTTGACCCGGTCGCCAACGATCGTGAGCGCCACCGCGCCCGTCGTCACCACATCGCTCCCAAGGGTACCGCGTGATCCTGTAGGGGTTTCGCTTGGGTCACCCGAACAGCCTTTTCTGTGGTTCGGCTGCTTCGGTCGTTGGGGCGCAGCGCCTCGCTGCTTGACCAGCTGCGACGCGCGGTCGCGCTCGACCGCCTCGCTTACGACCCGGTCGCCCTTCACCGACACCAGAGCTCGCAACTGCAACGGTTGATCCGCCACGCCGCGCTGCGCGTCCCCTTTTACCGGGATCGGTATCGTGATGCCGGCGTTGATCCCGACGCGGTCCGGACGATCGATGATCTTTCTCGGCTCCCGCTGGTCTCTCGCGCCGATCTCCGCTCTGCTTTCCCCACCCGCCTGCTGGCCGAAGGATCGTCCCCGGCAGATTGCTTTCTCGTGGAGACGACCGGATCAACCGGGGAGCCCATCAGGCTCTACAAGGACTGGCCGGCGCTCGCCGCCTTTGCGGCCTGGAGTTCACCGTTCATGGTCCGCCGGTGGTGGGGTGTCTCCGGGCTCCGGTTGATGACGCTGCTGGTGCGCCACGAGCGCTCGATGGAGCAGGCGATCGTCGGGGCGCTCCCGCGATTTCTCCTGCGCGTCCACGCCGCTGATGCGCTGACCTCACCGGACGAGCAACTCGGCGAGATCCATCGTGCCCGCCCCGACATCCTTGCCACGTATCCATCGGTGCTCACGACGCTGGCGACCCGGATGCTGGAAACCGGGGCCCGCATTCCGCAGCCAAAGCTGCTGGCCACGTCGGCTGAAGTCCTGGATCCTCACGCCAGACGCCTGATCGGACAGGCGTTCACCGGCCGATTGGTGAACTTGTACGCCAGTACGGAAGCCGGTTTTATCGCGGTCGAGTGCCTGGCCGGACGCGGGCTGCACGTCAATAGCCCCCGCGTCATCGTCGAGGTGCTGAACGACGGCCGGCCCGCGGCGCCCGGCGAAGCGGGCACCGTGGTCGTTACCGATCTGACGAACTTCAGTTGCCCGATCATCCGCTATCAAGGTCTACACGATATCGCGCGGTGGAGCCCAGATCGGTGTTCCTGCGGCCGGCACTTCCCATTGCTGGAGGTCGTCGAAGGCCGCCGCGTGGACACGTTTGTCCTGCCCGATGGTCGCCTGCTGCATCCGTTTACGCTGACACTGGCCATGGAGCACATCCCGGGTGTCACGCGCTTCCAGATCGTGCAGGAAGCCACTGATCGTGTCCGCGTGCTCGTCGTTCCCAACGGTCGGGCGGCGCCTGAGCTCATAACGCTTGTCGCCGGCGAATTCGGACGCATGCTCGGGCCGCGCGTGCGCATTGACGTGGACGCGGTCGACACCATCCCGGCTCCGGCAGGGGCACACTGGCCGCCGACGGTACGCTCCTTGATTGCACACCGGCAGGTGGACTGATGCCGGGCGCGTACGCCGAACGGGACATCGAGTGTGCTCCGCTCGGGCGACTGCGTGGGATGCACGACGCCGCCCTGGCCGGTGGGCTCATCCACCGCGCCATGCGGTCCGCTCTGTACCACCGCGTCTGGACCGAGGCGGGTGTCGCGCCTGAAACAATCCGGCGGGTCGACGACCTGCAGCGAATCCCGTACATCACCGGCGGCACGTTGCGTGACGCGTGGGAGTCGCACGCCCCAGACGAGATCCTCTGCAGCAACGATGTGCGCGTCTGGTTTGCCACCTCGGGGACGACCGGCGCGCCCAAGTGGACGCCGTATGGTCGCGCCGAACTCGATCTGCTGCAGCGCACGGCGCTTCGGGACTTCTATATGTGTGTGGGGGATGTCACGGGGCTCCGGTGTCTGGTGTTTGCCACGCCCGCGCCGTTTATCAGCGATGGCGCCGGGTACTTCAACCTATTCGGGCAGATCCGCCGCGGGATCCGCATCGAGTACCTGCTCACGTCTTACGCACCGGAACAGGCACGTGCGGCGCTGGGGCTCGCCGCCGTGAGACGTCCGTACGGGATCATCGCCTTTCCCAGCCTGGCGATGCGCGTCGCGGAGATCGTCGCAGACGAAGCGCCCGCTGCCGCGCGCGCCGCGTTTCGGCAGGACCGCACGCTGCGCGGGCTGGCCGGGGTCGTAGCGACCCGGGCGATGCGGGTCACCGCCCGTCACGTCCTGGGACCGCGCATCGGGGTATTTACCGGCGAGGCCCTCACCCCGTTTTCGGGACCCGCTGCGCCGCGCCTACGGACTGGACCCGTTTGAGCTCTACGCGATGACCGAGTTCCCGTGTTTTCATCTGGACTGTCCCGAGCACGCCGGCATGCATTTTTGGACGGACACCTGTATCCCCGAAGTACTCCCCCAGGCCGAACTGTCACGGGAGGAACACGAGGGGATCGTGCCGCGTGCGGTGCCGCTGCTGGATGCGCCGCCGGGCACGACCGGCGAGCTCGTGCTCACCACCTGGACCGCGGCCCTGCCGCTTATTCGCTACCGGACCTCCGATCTGATCGAAGTCGTTGGGCTGGAGCGCTGCGGCTGCGGGCGCACGCATCCACGCGTGCGGATCCATGGCCGTCGCGACGACCTCATCAACTTCGGATTGATCCGGTTCAGCACAATGGAACTGGAGAACCGTCTGCAGTCACTCACAGGACCCTCAGCCGTGTCGTCCTGGCAGCTCCACATCGTACGGGAAGATTACCGGCCGCGGCCCATTCTCTTCATCGTCCCCGCGGCCGGCGCCGACCCCGCGCGGACGGCCGCGGACGCGCGCGACCGGTTGCTCGACATCGTCGCGCTGCGTCTCGGGGTCGAGAACGGGCTCGTCCTCAACCCTGAGATCCGCATCGTCGATCGCCTCGAGGACGAACGGACGTGGAGCGGCAAACCGAAACGCATCATCGACCGGACGCCGGTCGCGCGGCCGTGAGCGACCTCGCCGCCGAAGCCATCACGCTGGCGTGGCGGACGCGCTTTTATCGCCGCCGCTGGCATCGCGCCCCGACGGGCTCCGGGCCGCCCACCCTCGGCTCGGTGCCGGTGACCACTCCTGCCGCGTGGGAGCAGGCTGTGCGCAGGAATCCCGGCGACGTCCTCACCGATGTCCCGGCGCTCTGGACCCGGACCCGCCAGGCCGATCGTGATCTGTGGTTCCCCATCGGCCACCGCGATCTGCCGCGGGCGGTTGCGCACGCCGAGGCGGCGCTGCGTCGTGTCGGTGTCAACGACGGTACCCGAATGCTCGCCGTCCTCCCGCCCGCGCCATCTATGTGGAACGCTCTGCCGTATCTCCTCCTCGAGTCCAATCTTACCGTGGAGGTTCTCCCGCTTTCGCTCGAGACCGTGACCTACAAACCGTCGCTGGCCGCCTTTCCACTGGCCAGACAGCCTGACGTCTTTCTCGCGTCCCGCGTCCTGGCGGCGGAACTGGCCCGTCTGGCCGGGTCGCTGCCCACGTGGCGCCGGACCATCCTGTACCTGGACGGCGGTCCGCCGCTCTTCGATGAACGCTTGCTGGCACTGCCGGGGTGTTGCGCGCCGATCGCACGCTGTGACGCCGCGGGGTGGCACGTGCCGCGAGATGCCGGAGTGGCCGAGATCCACCCGGACGGCTTCGACGCCGGCGCGCCACCGGTACGTCCGGTCGCCGGCGCCGCAGAACACGAACGGGGTGTGCTGGTCTTTACCGCTTTTTCGTCAGTGGCTCCGGTGGTCCGGTTTGCCACCGGATTGACCATCCGCGCCGCCGGACCCCACCCGTGCCCCTGCGGTGACCCGGCCCCGCGATTCTTCCTCGATGGGTCGCCCGACGGATCGCCTAGGTCGCCCGCTTGACCTCGATCATGAACTGCTCGTAAGCCCGGCGGATGTGCGTCACCGCGTCGCCACCGAACTTTTCGAGAAATGCCTCGGCCAGCACGAACGCCACCATGGCCTCACCGATGACGCCCGCCGCGGGCACCGCGCACACGTCGCTGCGTACGACCACCGCCTGCACGACTTCTTTCGTGCGGATGTCGACCGACTGTAGCGGCGTCCGCAGCGTCGAGAGGGGTTTCATCGCGACCCGCACGATCAAGGGATCGCCGCTCGTCGTCCCGCCCTCGAGGCCGCCCGAGCGGTTCGTCTTACGATAAAACCCTCGCGACCGATCGTAGAAGATCTCATCGTGCGCGCGACTGCCCGGGGTTCGGGCGACCTCGAAACCCAGGCCAAACTCCACGCCTTTGATCGCATTGATCGACATCAGCGCCGCCGCAAGACGCGCGTCGAGTTTGCGGTCCCAGTGGACATGACTCCCCAGCCCCGGCGGCAGCCCCAGCACGACGACTTCGAAGACGCCCCCGAGCGTGTCGCCGCGCTCGCCGGCGGCATCGATGGCCGTCTTCATGCGCCCCTCGGCTTCCGCGTCCACACAACGCACCGCCGAGGCCTCGGACAGTGCGTGGATGTCTTCCAAGCGCTCCGGACGGGTGCGGATCGCCTCGCCGCCGATCTCGGTGACGTGACTCGAGATCCGCGCCCCAAACTCCTCGAGCAACCGCCGGCAGATCGCCCCGACGGCGACCCTCGTGGCCGTCTCGCGCGCGCTCGAGCGTTCGAGCACGCGGCGGACTTCATCGAACCCATACTTGAGCGCGCCGACCAGATCGGTGTGCCCGGGTCGGGGGCGGGTGATGTCGGGTTCGTCCTTGCGCCAGTCTCGGTTCGTGATTGACACTGCCACCGGTGACCCGATCGTCTCGCCCCGGATGACGCCGGCGAGGATTTCCGCGCGGTCCTGCTCCAATTGCATCCGGCCGCCGCGACCGTAGCCAAACTGCCGGCGGGCCAGCTGGCCGTTAATCGCGTCTTCATCGACCGGCAGGCCGGCCGGCAACCCTTCGAGGATAGCCACCATTGCGCGGCCGTGTGATTCACCTGCGGTTAGAAAGCGAAGCATACCCTTGAGAATACGACGGGCGGAAAGCGGTACCTGTGATGCGGGACCCGCTCAGCCGTCGGGACCCAGGTGGATCGTGTCGTTCAAGACTGCGATCCGCGCGGTACTCCCGTCCATCTCAACAATGTTCACACAGGCATTGCCCTGGCGGATCCGCCAGTGATGCGCGAGCGGGGCGTCCAGCAGTGTCAGCAGGATCGTCTTATTCACGCCGCCGTGTGCGACGATGGCAATGGTCCCGTCTGGATGGCGGGCCGCCACGTCGCCAAACGCGGCCACGGCTCGATGGGCGACCTCGGTCAGCGTCTCGCCGCCGGGCAGCCGTGTTTCAGCCGGTGAGTCGCGCCACATCTTTAGGCTCTCGCCGGATTCGGCGGCCACGTCCTCGACTCGGCGACCCTCCCACTCCCCTTGGTTCATTTCTCGAAAAGCCTCAATGGTGCTCGCGGTGAGCCCGTGGGCAGCGGCGAGCGCCCTGGCCGCGCCGTGCGCGCGCTCGAGCGGGCTGGAATAAACAGCCGCAAGCGGCACGTGTGTGAGCGCTTCGACGAGATGCCTCACCTGGCGCTGTCCTCGCTCGCTCAACGGGGCGTCCAGGGTTCCCTGGAGACGGCCTTCGGCGTTCCACGTCGTCTCCGGGTGCCGGATGAGATAGATGCGTGTTAGAGACATGGACGGTAGCCTCGGTAGGGGCTGGCCCCTTCGGCGCCGTATCGTTCCTGCACACATGCGCCTGCGTCGTGACACCACCGCCCGACCAGAAGAGGATCGCGGTTGGGCGTATACCTGATTCGACGCCTCCTGCTCACCGCGCCGACGGTGGTAGGCGTCGTCACCGCCGTCTTCCTGCTCATCCGTCTCGTCCCGGGCGACGTCGTCACGCAGATGGTTGGTCTGGAGGGCAGCCTGCCCCGGGGCCGCGTCGAAGAGCTGAAGGAACTGTTCGGACTCAACCGCCCACTGCACGTACAGTACGCCGAGTACCTGAGCAAAGTGGCCCACGGAAATCTCGGTAAGTCGCTCCGGACGGGCCGACCCGTCGGCCGCGAAATTGGCCGGCGGTTTCCCGTGACCGTGGAGCTGGCGATGATGGGCCTGCTGGTGGCGGTCGTCATCGGCATTCCGATCGGGATTCTCGCCGCCCTAAAGCGCGGTCGGATTGCCGACTACCTCGCGACCGCCTTCGTCTTGCTCGGTCTGTCTGTGCCTTCGTTTTGGTTGGGTGTCCTGCTCATCCTGCTGTTCTCGCTGCGCCTCGGCTGGCTGCCGCCGACCGGATACGAGTCGCTCGACGAAGGCGTCTTCGCGAACCTCCGGCACATGCTCCTGCCGGCGCTGTCGCTCGGCTTGATCCTGGCCGCGGCAAGCACGCGCATCGTACGCAGCAGCCTGCTCGAAGTCCTGGGCCGCCACTACATCCGCACCGCACGCGCCAAAGGCCAGGTCGAATCGGCCGTGGTGCTGCATCACGCGCTGCGCAACGCGCTCATCCCCGTGGTCACCGTCATTGGTCTCCAGTTCGGGACGCTGCTGGGCGGCACGGTCATCATCGAGCAGATCTTCAGCCTGCCGGGGATCGGGCGCTACGCGCTGGAAGGCATCAACCTCCGCGACTACCCCGTCGTGCAGGGGGCGGTGCTTGCCATTGCCTTGTCGTTCACGCTGGTCAACCTGTTCGTGGATTTCTGTTATGGCTTCATCGACCCCCGCATCCGCTACGAGTAGCGCCCCTGCTGCGCGGCGGCGCCCGGGGCTCGGGGCGCGGTTGTCACGCCATCCCAGCGCCCGCCTCGGCGGTGTGCTGCTCTTGCTCGTCTTCGTCGGCGCCGTGTTCGCTCCGTTCCTCACACCACACGACCCGATCAAAATCGCGCCGCCGGAGCGGCTGCAGGGTCCCAGCCGCGCCCATCCGCTGGGCAGCGATCTCTACGGACGCGACACGCTGGCCCGTGTGCTCTACGGCGGCCGCATCTCCCTGGGCGTGGGCGCGCTGTCCGTCGGCCTGGCGCTGATCGCCGGGGGGAGTGTCGGCGTGGCCTCAGGCTACCTGGGTCGCTGGTTCGACGCGGTCGTGATGCGCGCCACAGATATCTTGCTCGCGTTTCCCGCGATCCTGCTGGCCATCGGCCTGCTGGCCTTCCTCGGTGGTGGATTCTGGAACGTCGTGCTCGCCATTGCCATCATCTATACCGCACCCGTGGCGCGCGTCGCGCGCGCCGCCGTCATCTCGGTGCGTCATGAAGAGTACGTCGACGCCGCCAAAGCCATGGGCGCCGGCGACGTCCGCATCCTCCGCAAGCACATCCTCCCCAACGCCATCGCCCCGTTGATCGTCGAGAGCACGCTGCGGCTCGCGCTCGCGATCCTGGCTGAGGCTGCGCTGTCGTTTCTCGGTCTCGGCACGCAGCCCCCCGCGCCGACGTGGGGTCAGATGATCGCGGAAGGCCGGTCGGTCATGACCTTCAGCGCGTGGCCCGCGATCGGGCCCGGGCTGGCGATCACCACGACGGTCCTGGGATTCAACCTGCTGGGGGATGGTATCCGCGACGCGCTCGATCCGCACATGCCGGCGGGATAAACCCGCGGGTTATTTCTTGAGCAGCAACACATAATAATCTGTATCGCCGACGCGCCGCCAGCCCATCGAGGAGAAATCCACAACCGGTTCGTGTCCTTCATCCCGAAAGTTCGGCTGATTGATGACCGCGTCTGCGCCGGCTTCCGCGAACCGCTCGAGAATCGCCCGCCTGACCCCTTCCTCCGCCAGCCAGAAATCCCGCTTGGCCCAGGCGGGCACCTCGCCAACGATCCGGACCCGGGCCAACCACGCCCAGTAGGCGGCCCGGATGCCTGGACCGATGACGGCCACGCGGTGCCCGGGTTCGATCCCCATCTGCCGCAGACCGCTGGCCACCTGCCAGGGGATATCCGCCGCAGGCGCGCGGTTGGGTGCCACCAGCTCCCGCGCAATGTCGTAGGCGTGACGGCCGGACATGCCTGCGATGATGGCCCCGTGAAATAGGATGAGCACGGCCACCAGCAGGCCCGCCGTCCTGCGCACGTCCCGCGCCGGGGCGATCCGCACACTGGTAACCAGCCCCAGCCACAGCAGCACCATGAAGGGCGCAATGTAGCGCGACTCGAGATGGAGGCTGCCAAACGCCGCAAGCGCGGCCACACCGGGGACCCAAATGGCGGCGTGCTGCCGCAGGGCCGGCAGCGAAAGCCACCGTCGCCACGCGAGGAACGCGGCGGTACCCAGAAAGACCACGGCGCCCGGCATCCAGTGGTGGAGCGCGTCGTCTGCGCCGTACAACCGGAGGCTCCAGCGTGCCGTGATCACGTGTCCCCTGAGACTGAATCTCGGTTGGAGCCCCGCGTACCAATACGCCGGGTCAAACCACGGGGGGTAGGTCGCTTCCACGGGCCCCGCAAACTCATAGGCCGCCGGAGCCTTGGAGATCTGACGCGTCGGGTGAGTGGGTGTTCCAAATACTCGAAACTCGCCTTGATAGTGGAGGATCGGCAACCGATCAACATGCCAGAGGTAGTTGAGCCAGGCGCTGTCTCCCAGCGTGACGCGCCCCCTCGTCTGATAGAACCCGAAGACGAGGGTCGCCGCGATGCACATGAAGACGACAAGTGTGACGGCGGCACGGCGCGCGGCCGCCTGCATTGACAGTCCGGCGGGAAGCGGCACGACGGACAGGAGGAGAAACACGAAGCCGATCGGAAACATCGGCGCCTTTGCCAGATACCCCACTCCGAGGGCGAGCCCCAGCACGGCGAACGCCCCCCACCGCTCCGGATGCATACGGCAGCGCAGCAGCCATCCGGCAGCCAGAAAGACGCACGTCGCCACCGCCAGGTCAGGCGCCACGAAGGCCATGCCCATCAAGTTGAGCGACGACCAAATGAAGATGACATACCCTGTTGTCACAATCACCCATTCGGGGACCTGCTCGCGTCCATTGTCGACGGGGCGGGATGCGACTGTCTTCCGATAGCGCACCAGCTGACGCAGAAAAAAATCGAACGATGCAAGCGCAGCAAGGAAAATGACGAAGTTCACGGCGTGCACGACCGGGAACGCCCATCGCGCATCCGGCCGCGCGAGAGCCATCGCCAATGCGAGCAACCAGGGATAGAGCGGGCTCCAGTGGCCGTTGATCGCGCGCGGCCAGTCGCCTCGGAGGACGGCCCGGCTCATGTCGAGATAGGAAATGCCGTCGTGGGTCATCTCGTATCGACCGGCCCAGGCGGCAATCAGGGCGAGCGTGACGGCGAGCGCGATACCGGCGCGCCGGATGCGGTCTGTGCGACCGCGTTCGGCCTCCGGGGTCAACACGCGCCTCGTGGGGGGGGCGAGGGGAACGCGGACGAACACATGCCGACGAAATGGTACCACACCCCGCCGGGAGAGGAAACTTTGTAGTAGGAAAACCCAGACGACAGGCGGAATCTTCTATGCCCCAAAACTTGGGGGCCTAAGGGGGAGAAGTGATGCGAACACGCACAGCGCTGCGCATGGCAGGGGTGCTGCTTGTCATCGGCACGCTGCTGATGCTCGCGGCCGATCTGCAGCCAACCGCGGCCCAAACGTCGGGGCCGCGCTACGGCGGCACGCTCCGGTTGGGGATGCAAACCGACCCGGTCGGTCTTGACCCGCATCTGTCTAGCGCGACGGCCACGCGAAATATGATGGAGCACGTCTATGATACGTTGATCTTCTACAGCGCGGAGGGTCGGTTCAAACCCGGGCTCGCCGAGTCGTGGAGCACCTCGAAGGACGGCCTGACCTGGACGTTCCGTCTGCGGCGAAACGCGAAGTTCCACAACGGGCGACCGTTCGTCGCCGACGACGTTGTGTACACGATCAACCGGATCAAGGATCCCAAGACCCGCTCGCCGCGCGCCGGAGATTTTGCTGATGTAGTTTCCGTAACAGCCGCCGATCCTTACACCGCAGTGTTCACACTGAAGAAACCATTCGCCCCGCTGATCGCCAAGCTGTCCAACTCGCTGTCGGCGGCCATTGTGCCCAGGGAGGTCGTCGAGAAAGACGGCGACATGAACACCAACCCCGTAGGCACCGGGCCGTTCCGCTTCGTCGGATACACGCCGCAGCAGCGGCTGATCCTGGTGCGGAGCGGAGATTACTGGGAAGCCGACGCGAGCGGACGCCGGCTGCCCTATCTCGACCGGCTCGAGTTCGTCTTCTTCCCTGACGCCGTCGCGCGCTCGACCGCCCTGCGCACCGGCACGGTGGACTTCATCGAGTACGTCCCATCCTCGGAAGTCCGCAACCTGCGCAGCGATGCCAACGTTGAGGTGCTGGGCGGTCCGTCCGCCAACTTCCGATCGATCTACATCAACACCGCCGTGGCCCCATTTAACAACATGAAGGTCCGCCAGGCGATGGCGTGGGCGATCAACCGCAAGGAGATCATCGACACCGCGCTGTTCGGGGTAGGCGGCATCGACGCCACCGGGTCGGTGATCCCGCCGGGGAACTACTTCGCCCTCACCAAGAACGTCTACGATAAGGTCGATATCGAACGCGGGAAGCGGCTGCTGGCCGAGGCCGGGCAGCCAAACGGTTTCGAGGCCGACTTGTACGTGACGAGCACCTACGACTTCTTGCGGACCCCCGCCGAGATCATCCAGGCGCACGTCGCCAACATCGGCATCCGCCTGCGCATCCAGGCCGCGGACTGGAGCGTGTATCTGCCGACCGTGTTTGCGAAGCGCTACGCGCTCACCCTGCTTGGGACATCTGGGCAGGTCGATCCGGACGACTATCTCTACAACAACTTCCGGACCGGCGATGCGCGAAACTACGTGAACTTCTCCGACGCACAATTCGACAAGCTCGTCGAAGAAGGGCAGACGATCGCCGACGAGGCGCAGCGCAAGCGCCTCTACGAGCAGGCGCAGATGCGGTTGATGGAGACCGAACCGATGGTGATGCTCTTCCACTCGACCACGTTCGAGGCCGTCCGAAAGAACGTGCAGGGCTTCGAGCACTGGTCCAATCAATCGTACTACGGTCTTCGCCGCACCTGGATCGCGCCTCGCTAGGACGCCGGACGAATCGAACGAGACCGGGGGCGGGATCGTGCTCCGCCCCCGATTCGTTTACTCACCCGCGCGGGGCGCTCACGGCGCCACCCGCAGCGGGACGAAAGTTTCAGCATAGCCTGTTGTCACAAACTGCACGGACCGACCACCAACGACGCCCGCGACCGTGTACCGACCTCTCATTTGCAGGAAGATATCCCGCCCGGACACCGGTGGATCCTGCGGCGTGGCGACGATATCCTCGGGGACGAATTCCACCACCAGTCGATCGCCGGCGTCGTTGGCCGCGCGGTATCGCAGGCGCGCCGGAACACGCAGCCGGATCCCGTTCCCGCGGGGGCCGGACGTCCAGCCGCTCGGCTCCGGCGCGCTCCCCCGGAGCAGCCCCATGACCCCCGAACGATCCCCTGTGGTCCCAAACAGCGTCACCAGCATCTCCTGACCCTTCACCGAGGGATGGCGGACCAGTCCCGCGAGTAGCGCATAGCTCGTCGTGCTGGCGGTCCCCCACTCCCACGTCACCGCCTGCCAGACTCCCCAGTTGTGATCGTGATAGCCGGTCCCGTCGATCCGCAGTGTCTTGGAACCAATAGTGACCGTCCCCGTGACCTCGGCCCGCAGCGCCGGGACGACGTATCCCGACCGAAGACTCGTCGACTGCTGCTCAACCGGCGGCAAGTACCATCCTTGCTCGGGTGTGACCAGGAGATCTGCGGACAGCCGCTCGTTGGGTCCGCCCATCTGGCGTAGGTTAATCCGGTAGGTGCCATCGCGCAATTCGGCCCGATGCGGTCCGGCCGCGATGATCGCCCGCTCGAAGGGCAGGGCCGATGCGGGGTGCGTGTCGGCCAACCGCAGGAGCCGGCCGCCGGGGCGATGCACGGTGACGGCCACACGCACGCGCCGTTCGCGGTCTGCGATAAACGACACGTACCCGTGTGTGCCGTCGCTGGTTGCAAAGTTGAAGTACCACCACTCGGCCCAGGTGCGCCCCTCGGGACCGGCCGGTGGAGTGTGAAATCGATCGATCGCGGCCAACCGCTCCTGCGACGACGGGGTGATCCACGCACGGTCGCGATCGTCATCCTGCCAGCGCGCATCGGCGACTTCGAGAAGGCTACGTGTCGCGGCGGCCGCCGATGGAATCGCTCCGCTGGCCCTGGCCGCCGTCACCCGATCGCGCACGCGAACGTAGATGAGCTTGTCGATCATCTCGGGCGATGCCGCCGCGATCGTGTCCGCGTACCGTGGCCCCATCAGCACCTGCCGCGTCAAGAACCGTGCGTTTGGCATGACCAGAAACATGGCCGTCGCCGCGCCCGTCTTGAGGACTTCGGCATCGATCCCGGCCGGCACAAGCACCAGGTCGCCGCCGGCGACGACATCGCGGTCCCTCGCCTGCAAGAGCAACGCGTCTCCAACGGCCAGCAGCGCGATCATGACGGCGACACCGAGACCGTAGCCGAGCAGCAAAATCAGCGTGCGCCGCGGCCGTACCAGCAGCATTCGAAGGGCCAACAGGCCGGCGGCCGAGATCTTCATGCGAGGCGGCCGTCCCGCAGCACAAGCGTCCGGTCGGCCAGCGAGGCGATCTCGGCATTGTGTGTCACCACCACGACGGCCACACCCTCGTGGTGAACCCGCTGCAAGAGCCGCCCGATCTCTCTGCCCGTTTCCTGATCGAGCTCTCCGGTCGGTTCGTCGGCCAACAGCAGCGACGGACGGTTGGCCAGCGCGCGCGCAACGGCGACACGCTGCATCTCTCCACCGCTCAGCTGTCCGGGCACATGACGGCGGCGGTGCGCCAACCCCACATACTCGAGCAGCTCGGCGACCCGGCGCGTGCGCTCGGCCGGCGGCACCCCCGCCTCGAGCATTGGGAGGACGATGTTCTCTTCAGCCGTGAGCATCGGAAGCAAGAAAAAGCGCTGGAAGATGAACCCGAGGCGACGAAGCCGCGTGGCCGTCAACGCCGCGTCGCTCAGCCGGTGCGTCACGTCGCCGAACAACCACACTTCACCGGACGTCGGCAGGTCCACCCCACCCATGAGGTGCAGCAACGTCGACTTGCCGCTCCCCGACGGACCGACGATCGCGACGAACTCTCCGGCTTGTACCTGCATGGTCACGCCCCGCAGCGCCGCAACGGGAGCGCCGTCAAACTGATAGGTGCGTGCCCCATCGCGCAGTTCGACGACCGGGGCGGTCATGGGGCTACTGCACCTCCTGGTGGAGGGTCGCCGCGATGTTCAGCCGTCCTACGATCCACGCGGGATGGGCGGCACCAAGCGTACCGGTGATCATCAACAAGAGCACGGTCCTGACAACGGCCTGCGGGCTCATGACAAAAAAGTGCAGGTCTTGTGGAATCCCCGGCGTCGCGCGCAAGATCGCATCCAACGGGCGGCTGATGATCCCCCCGACCGCCAGCGCGAGCGGGGTGCTGACCGCGGACAGGACTGCGCCTTCGAGCAAGACGAGCAGCACCGCGCGCGGCCTCGAAAGGCCCACGGCGCGCAATGCCGCAAGTTCGCCGAGGCGCTCGCCGACCGACAGCGTCAGCACGGCGCCGATCAACAGAAACGCCACCAGCAGGCTGATACCGGTGAGAATGGTTGAGAAGTGCTCGAAGTATCGCAGTTGCTGCCGCACCTGGTGCAGCAGACCGGCGATCGAAAACGCATCAAGGGAAGGCCATTCAGCTGCGATCCAGCGCACGACGGACTCGGGATCGACCCCGGGCCGCGTCTTCACGACGACGAACGACGCGGGGTCGCCGTCCAGTCCAAGCAGATGCTGGAGATCCGCGAGCGGCATCGCGACCGTCCGCTGCGCCCGTAGATCGAAGGCGAAGTCGCCGATCGCCAGGACCCGCGCGGTGCTGGTCCGTCCGGGCCGACCGGTTTGCGGGTCGATCCGCGACGACAACTGTACGGCGTCGCCCGTCGACACGCCGATGCGTCGCGCCAGCTCTCTGTTGATGACCAACCCGTCGACGGTGTCGCGTCCAGATTCCAGTCGGATGATTCCCCGGACCTCCGGACGCAGCCCCAGCGTGACCGCCGCCAACCGGCCGGCCGGGCCTTCCACATACAGGTTCGTCGCCAGGACCGGACTCGCCAACACCACGCCAGGATGTGCCGCGACGCGACGCGCCACGGTCTGCGCATCGGGCATCAACGCGTCCGTCGAGAGCGGCAGCGTCCCCCGGAGAACCACACGCACGTCATAGCCGAGCCGTCCCAACGCGCTCCCGAAACTGCGCTCCAGACCACCGCTCAGCATGGACATATCGAACAGCAGCGCGCCGGCGACCGTGACCCCGGCAATCAAAAGTACCGTACGGGACGCCGCCCGTCGAAGGTTCTTCCCGGCCAGGAACCAGATCACTACCGGCTGACCTGTTCCAGCGGCGACCGGCGTAGGATGCGCACGGCCGCCGCGGCGCCCGCTCCAAGTCCGAGCGCCATCGCCAGGCTCGCCGCAAACACAACCGTCCGCGGCTCGAGGACGGCGAACCGTAGTGTTGTCCCAAACAGCGGCTGGTAGTAGCCGTTGATGCCCCACACCATGACGGCGCCCATGAGCACGCCCGCCAGGCACCCGGCAGCAGCAACCACGGTGGTCACAAGCATGATCGTCGTGCCGATCGTGCGGCGGCTCACGCCCATGAGTCGCAGCGCGCCGATCTCGCGCCGCATCTCCGTCAATCGAAGCACCATCAGGGTAACCAGGAAGATCCCACCGGCGAACACCGTGATCAGCCCGATTGCACGATGGAATCGCGAAATCACGACAAATGTTTGCGACGTCCGCTCGACGAGCTCTCCCGCCGTATAGGCGTCAAACCCGAGGGCGAGCCCTCGAAGATCGTCGCGCGTCTGGGCTGCGACACTCGGGTCTGCGCCTTCGCGCAGGCGCACGACTACGCGATCAACCACATCGTGCCGTCCGAGTACATCTTCCAACACCGGGAGGTGCATCCGCACTTGCGCGTCCCCGCGGGCGACGTCCGCCGGGTGCTCCGGACCGGTCCAGATCGCCGCGACCCGAACCCGCCGCGCCCTCGCCATTGATGGATCCGCACTCACTTCGATGACATCGCCGATCTGCAGCCCGAGCCGCCGGGCCGTTCTGGCTGAGACGGCGATGTTGTCGGGGGGGATTTCCGCTGCCACACCGATGGGGAGGGCAAGTGCCAGAACCACCGCACCCAGAGCAAGCCTTTCGCGGATGGTTCGGCTCACCGGCTCAATGTGCCACGTTGGAGACCGAAGCGCGGGACTACGTCTGTACCAGCTTCGCCAGGATCTGCAGCTGCCCGAGGTGGTAGGCCAGGTGCCGCGTCGCGTGGAGCAGGGATTGTCCTCTCGCTTCCTTGACCGTCCCCTCCGGCCGCCGCACCTCCACGTCGGTGAGCAGGTCTGCCGCGCGTAGCCCGGCCAGCACCTGGCGCGTCGTTGCCGCGGCACGATCCAGCGCGGCCAGCACCGTTGCCTTCTCCACGCGATCACTCCCAAACTCGGCCTCGCGGTTGCGGTTCGCGGGGATTCCGCCGACCACCTCGCCGACCCAGTAGCGCTCCGATCCGGCCATATGCCGCAGCAGCATGCCCACGGTATTCTGCAGGCCGGGCACGCGCCGGTTCACGGCGTCATCACTGAGTGGTGTAGCGATGGCGGTGGCCGCGTTGTGCAGCTCGTCGAGAACCTTCGCGTACGGGGCGATCAGCGCATCCATCGCTCGTCCTCCTCACTCCTCGGGCTCCTTGCCCGTCTCGCCCACGCTCGGCAGGCTCAACTGCCGCGGCGTCTGTTCGTTCATGCGTAGCGCGGGGATCTCCTCGCCCGTCGCCGCACCAAGATCCTTGAACCGGCGGGCCGCGGGGAGGATGCGCATCTCCAGTGAGCCTATGGCTCTGTTGTAGGCTTCAGTCGCTTTCTCCAGCCCCCGTCCCATCTCGGCGAGGTGCGCCGCCAGGGCTCCAAACCGTTCGTACAATTGTTTCCCTAACTCGCTAATATGTCGTGCGTTCTCGGCAATCTGCTCCTGACGCCACCCATGGGCCAAAGCCCGCAGCAGGGCGATCAACGTGGTCGGCGCGGCCAGCATGACGCGCCGGGTCGCCGCGTCCTCAATCAGGCTCGGGTCCGCTTCCATCGCGGCACCGAAGAACGCCTCGCCGGGGATGAACATCACCACGAACTCCGGCGTCATCGCCAGCCGGTCCCAGTAGGACTTCTCCGCCAGGCTGTTCATGTGCGCGCGCACCTGCTGCGCGTGGCGTTGCAACGCCGCCCCGCGTGCGTCGTCCCCGGGAGCCGCCAACGCATCGAGATAGGCCTCCAGCGGCGTTTTCGCATCCACGACAATTGAGCGGCCCGCGGGCAGGTGAACGATCATATCGGGTCTGAGCCGCCCATCGGCGCCATCAATCGTCGTCTGTTCGACGTAGTCGCAGTGCTCGACCATACCGGCCAATTCGGCGACGCGATGGAGTGTGAGCTCCCCCCACCTCCCGCGTACCCGCGGCGTGCGTAAAGCGCTGACGAGATTGCCGGTCTCGCGCTGCAGCCCCTGGTGGACGGCATTGAGCGCCCGCATCTGCTCTTCAAGGCTTCCGTACGCGTTTTGCCGGCTCTCCTCGAGCGCCCCGATCTGCTCCTCGTAGCGTCGCAGTGCCTCCTGCAGCGGCCGGATCAGCGCATCGACGGCTTCCTGGCGCTTCCCGAGGTCGCCGCGGGCCTCGCTGACGACCACGCCCAGAGTCTGCCCGGCCAGCGCCATGAACGTTGCGTTGTTATCCCGCAGCACATCCGCGCTCAGGGCTTTGAACGTGTTGGTGAGTTCTGCCGTAGCCCGGTCCAGCAATTGCTGTTGCGCGGTCATGTTCTGCTGCGCGGCGTCGAGACGTGTTTGCGCCTCGACACGGTGCTGGCGTTCCTGATCCAGCGCCGACCGAGACTCCGTCAATTCCCGTTCTTGCTGCTCCACCCTGCGGCGCAATTCGTCGCGAACGTTCTCTGCGGCCCGCGCCCGCGCTTCCAGTTCAGTCATCCACGCGGTACGCGACGCGTTTGCCCGCGCGGTGGCCAGCAGCCACGCCACGCTCCCGGCCAGCAGGACGGACGCGGCAATCAGGAGTCCGCCGTTCACCGGCGCTTCACCGTCCGGGCAACGCTCAACGACTTCTCCACGATCACCAGCCCGTCCGGACACCAAGCGTGGGGGGTGAAATTCGCCCGGATCCCTGACGGTGGCCCGGGTTCGGGCGTGAAGAGCGCGATCCGGCTCGCACCTCCTCCGCGTGCGTGCTCCGCGACGGCCCCAAACAGCGCCTCATGGTGTCCGCGCGGCCCCTCAAGGAAAAAGATGACCGCGGCCGGGCCGTGAACGGCAAACGCCGCCACCCCTTCGACCGATTCCCCGGAGCGGACGACGCGGCCGTCGTTGATCAGACC
>JBGQGY010000055.1:0-22597 GCA_041497675.1 bacterium
CGACGTGACCGACCCCATCCACGGCCAGGTCGTGACGGGGTTCCAGCAGGAGGCGGCCGCACACGGCTACACCGTCATGATGGCGAACGGGTTTGCGGATGCCGCCGCCGAGCGCCGCGGGCTGCGGGTGTTCCTGGCGCAACGCGCCGACGGGGTCGCTCTGATGGGCAGCGTGTTGCGTCAGCCGCGGGTGCGCGCGCTCCTCAAACCCGCGCCCGTGGTCTTCATCAACGGCGAGCATCCCACGCTGGCCGGATACCACGGAGACCTCGCCGCGGGATGCATCCGGGCCAACGACGTCGACGGCATGAAGGACGTGGTCCGCCACCTCCTCGAGGCTGGGTACCGGCGCCTCGGCTATCTGAACGGCCCGGCGCAGGCGTCGAACGCGACACGCCGCGACGCGGTGGTGCGGGCCCTGAAGACCGCCGGTGCCAAACCGCCTATCGAATTCGCATCGGCGGGGCCGGCGCGATCGCCCGACGGCGCCATCGCGGCAGCGGCCGTGCGCATTGCGCGCGAACGCCCCGATGCGCTGATCTGCTACGACGACAAGCTGGCGCTGAACACCATCGACGCCCTACGCGCGGTCGGCGTGCGCGTCCCGGCAGACATGGCCGTCGTCGGCTTCGACGACATCCCCTTTGCTGCGATCGCGAATCCCCGTCTCACCACGGTGGCCCAGCGGTCCGTCGAAATGGGCCGCGCGGCCGCGACCATGCTGTGCCGCTCTCTCGACACCGGTGTTTTGCCTCCTTCTGTGACGCTCCCCGTCCGGCTGGTTGTGAGAGAGAGCACCGCCGGCCGCCGGCGATAGGAGGGACCACCCAGTGCGCGACGTATTCACCGTAGCGTCCATGCAATCGATTGCACGCTCACGACGCGGCGGTACCGCGCGATGAAGCCCCGAATCGGCAACGCGCCGATCAGTTGGGGTGTCTGCGAGATTCCCGGGTGGGGATCGCAGTTGCCCTACGAGCGCGTCCTCGACGAGATGAAGGCTGCCGGGTATGAGGGGACCGAGTTGGGCCCCTGGGGATTCCTCCCCACCGATCCCGGTGTCCTCGGACAGGCTTTGCAGAGCCGGGGGCTCGCGATGGCGGCCGCCTTTGTGCCACTCACCCTCAAGGATCCGACCGCCTACCGTGAGTGCGAGACCCGTGTCAGGGAGACCTCGGCGCTCCTCAAGACCCTTGGTGCGCGCGACATCCTGCTGGCCGATGCCGGCGACGAGACTCGCTATCGCGTGGCGGGCCGCCCTGACGAGACCCGCGTCCACGGTCTCTCGGCGGGCGAGTGGGCGGGGTACGCCGGCCGGCTCGAACGCCTGGCGCAGCTGTGCCGCTTCGACTATGGGCTGACCCCGTCGTTTCACTCACACGGCGGTACGTACATCGAACATCCGGACGAAATCCGTACACTGCTCGAGCGCACCGATCCGCACCTGCTGAAGTTCTGTCTGGACACCGGCCACGTCGCGTTTGGTGGCGGCGATCCGATCGAGGTGGCCCGCGCCTACGCGGCGCGCCTTGGGTACATTCACCTGAAGGATATCGACCTGCCGCGCCTGCGCAGTCTGTTGAGCGAAGGGAAGACCTACGTGGCCGCAGCGCAGCGAGACGTCTTCGTCGAACTGGGCCGGGGATCACTCGATCTGCGCGCGCTGTTCGACGTGCTCGAGGCGGCGCGCTACGAGGGGTGGATCATCGTCGAACAAGATCGCGTCGTCCAGGCGGACGCCGACACTCTCGGCAGCGCCAGACGCAGCCGCGACCATCTGCGGGCGCTGGTGGGCGCCTAGCGACGCCCGCCGCCATGAACTTCGCGATGATCGGCTACCAGTTCATGGGCAAGGCGCACAGCCACGCGCTCCACGACGTCGCCGCGTTCTTCCCCGATCTGCCGGTGAGACCGGTCATGAGCGTGCTCTGCGGCCGCGATGCGGCGCAGGTGGCCCGCGTGGCCGAGCAGTGGGGCTGGGAAACCTGGGCCACCGACTGGCGCGAGGTCGTCCGGCGGCCGGGGGTCGACGCCGTGATTGTCGGCACGCCGAACCACCTTCATGCCGAAATGTGTCTGGAGGCGTGTGCGGCCGGCAAACATGTTCTCTGCGAGAAGCCCCTCGCCCTGAACGCCGGGGAGGCAGAGCACATGGCCGAGGCCGCACGGCGGTCAGGCGTGTGTCACGGCGTCGCGTTCAACTACCGCCGGGTGCCCGCCGTCACGTTCGCGCGCCAGATGATCGACGCCGGGCGGCTCGGCCGCATCAACCAGTACCGGGCCACGTATCTGCAGGACTGGCTGCTGGATCCCAACCGGCCGCTGACCTGGCGACTCCAGCGCGAGACGGCGGGGTCCGGCGTGCTGGGTGATCTGTTGTCTCACGTCACCGACCTGGCCAGATATCTGGTCGATGAGATCAGCGATGTCGTCGCCGACCTGACGACCTTCGTGCACGAACGCCCGATTGCCGGGCTGCCCGGCGCGCGGGGTCAGGTCACCGTCGACGATCGTGCCGCGATGCTGACGCGCTTCGCCGGTGGCGCCGTCGGAAACCTCGAGGCGACGCGGTTTGCGACCGGCCGGAAGTGCGGGAACGCCTTCGAGGTGTACGGCGACGCGGGCAGCCTGCGCTTCGATCTCGAGCGCATGAACGAACTCGAATTTTACTCCGCCGCGGACGAACCCGAAAGCCGTGGATTCCGCCGCATCCTCGTCACCGAACCGGCGCACCCGTACCTGTCGGCGTGGTGGCCGCCGGGACACACGATCGGCTGGGAGCACACCTTCGTGCATCAGATTCGCGACTTCATCGTGGCCGCGGCGGAGCGCCGGCCGTTCGCGCCGGACTTCGAGGATGGCGCCGCATGCCAGCGCGTGCTCGATGCGGCGGAGCGCTCCGTGGCCGCGCGCGGCTGGGTGTCTGTCACCGGACCTGACGGGAGCGGGCGCGCATGACGCCGGTATTGCGTCTCGGTCTCATCGGTTGCGGTCGTGTCGTGGAATTGCAACATCTTCCCGTGCTGCGCGCGATGCCCGAGATCCGCGTCGTGTCCGTTACGGACACCGATGCCACGCGGGTGCAGGCGGTTGGGGATCTGTTCGACATCCCTTCCTCGCGGCGCCACGGTGACTACCGGCGGCTGCTCGACGATCCCGGGGTCGACGCCGTCAGCATCTCTACCCCGCCGGGATCGCACGCCGAGATCGCCGTCGCCGCCGCCGAGACCGGGAAGCACGTCGTGTGCGAGAAACCGATGGCTACCACCGTCGCCGGTGCCGACGCGATGATTGCCGCTGCACGCCAGCACGGCGTGCGGCTCTCACTGCACCACAATTACCTCTGGTTTCCGGAGAATCAAGCGGCGGTGCGACTGCTGCGCGAAGGGCAACTGGGCCGCCTCGTCTTTACCGTCATCAACTGCCTGGGTCTGCCGTACTACGGCGGCACGTGGCGGCTGCACGACCTCGAGGCGAGCGGCGGCGGCATCTTGCTGGACATGCTCCACTTGATCTATCTGACGAACGCCTTTTTTGCCGGGATCCCGCGCCGCGTCGATGCGCGCGTGCGCCGGATTCGCGACGAGGCGATTCGCGTTGAAGATTTCGCCACCGCCCGTCTGGAGTACGAGGGCGGCGCCGGCGAGATCAACGTCTCGTGGGGCCAAGGATGGGGGGGCACCCAGCTGATGGGCACCCGGGGCAGGCTGATCTACTCCTACAAGCACCTGACGACGGTGAACTACGAACGCCCCGATCGGTTGGTGCTCGTGATCGATGGCCGGGAGACCGGCGTCGACTTTCCGCCGCCGCCGCCGTTTTCCGAGGGCCCGTTCCGGCAGTTCTCGGCGGCGGTGCTCCGCGGGGAGCCGCTGGCCGTGACCGGTGAGGACGGCCGCGTCGCGGTCGAAATCGCCCTTGCCGCATACGAGTCTGCAGCGCTGAACCGGCCCGTGGACCTCCCGCTGCCGTCGTCGGATCCCGTCTACCAGCATGGGATCGGCGGGCTCGGGCGGCTCGTGGGTGCCGTTCCGGAGGTCCTGGCTCTGTACGGCATCCCCGCCCAGACGCGCTGAGCGGGCACCCGGGAGGGACGGCATGCATCCCGCCGAATACCCTCCCAGGTCATGCAAACGTTCGCATGATTTGGCACGAGGTCCGGATGACGGCGAGAGGCAGGCGAGCCATGGCTGGTCCCGGTGTTGACCTGATCGGACAGGAAGAGATCGCCGAAGTGTTGGAAGTGTTGCAGAGCCGGCACCTCGCGCGATACGGGCCCGACGACGATCCGACATTTGGCGCCAAGGTGCGCCGTCTCGAGGAAGACGTCGCCAGTCGGAGCGGTGTGGCGTACGCGGTGGCGACCAACTCGGGCACGAGCGCGCTGTTTGTCGTGCTCGCGGGGCTGGGGATCGGGGCCGGCGATGAGGTCATCGTTCCCGGCTTCACCTATGTCGCGAGTATCTCGGCCGTCGTGTATAGCGGCGCGCTCCCCATCCTGGCCGAAATTGACGAGACGTTCAACCTGGATCCCCGCGACGTCGAGGCCAAGATCACGCCGGCCACCAAAGCCATTATCGTGGTCCACATGCTGGGCAACCCGGCGCGGCTTGCGGAGCTCAAAGCGGTAGCCGATCGACACGGTATCGCCCTGGTCGAAGACTGCGCGCAGGCGTTTGGCGCATCGTATTTCGGCCGCCCGGTCGGAGCCATCGGCGTGGCCGGCGCGCTGTCGTTCAATATCTTCAAGACCATCACGTGCGGTGACGGGGGCATGCTGGTCACCGGCGACCGCGACCTCTACTATCGCTGCTTTGCCATGCACGACCAGGGGCACTCGCCGCTGCGGATGGGGATCGAGATCGGTAGCCGGCCCTTCTTAGGCCTAAACTTCCGGATGACCGAACTGAACGCCGCCGTGCTGCTCGCCCAACTACGCCGGCTCGATCATATTCGGACGCACCTGCGAACGAACAAGCGCCTCTTTGAATCGCTGATCGTCGATCTGCCGGGTCTGCGCACGCGGACGCTGCCCGATCCCGACGGCGATCTGGCCACGCACCTGGTCGTCATCTTCCCGACCGCCGAGGTCGCGCGGCGCGTGGCGACCGATTTGAACAGCCGTGTGCTGGCCGACTCTGGTTGGCACATCTATTCGAAGATGGAGCACCTACTCAACAAGCGCACGGCGTCGATGAAGGGGTGTCCCTTCCACTGCGACTGTCACCGCGGGCGCACGGTCGAGTACCGGGAGGGCATGCTGCCGCGCACAGACGATCTGGTGTCACGGGCGATGACCATTGGTATCGGCGTTGCCGACCCGAACCTGGGGTCCACGTCGGGTGTGACGATTCGGGACGGTAGTGAGGCGGTGCGGGCGCGCGCGGCGCGCTTTCGTGCCGCGGCACGCCGCCATCTGTCAGCGTAAACAGAGGGGGTGTGGGGATGAACCCGGTACGCGTGGTCGTGTCCATTGCGCTGGTGCTCTGCACCGCAGCGGCGGCAGCTGTGATCGGGTTCGGGGCGGCGCCTGCCATGGCGCAGCAACCCGCGGCCCGGCGGGGCGGCGAAATGGTCGTTTCGATGTTCGAGGACGCGGACCGTCTGGACCCCACGTTTGGCGGCACGGCGGGTGGTCGTGAGATCTTCTTCAACATGTGCGAACCGCTCTACGATCTCGCGGCCGATGGGGCGATTGCGCCCCGGCTCGCCGCGGCTCTCCCGCGCGTCTCGAGTGATGGTCTCAGCGTCATCATCAAACTCCGGCGCGGCGTCATGTTCAACGACGGGACGCGGTTCGACGCCCAGGCCGTCAAGACCACCCTCGAGCGCCACCGGACGGCCCAGGGCTCCCGCCGCGCCGGTGAGATCAACGCCATCGCCGACATCGAGGTGATCGACGCGCTGACGGTTCGTCTCGTCCTGGCGCGCCCCTTTGCCCCGTTGCTCGCCACGCTGAGTGATCGCGCGGGGATGATCATGTCGCCCGCGCAGTTGCAGAAACTGGGCGAGAACTTCGGTTCCAACCCGGTGTGTGTGGGGCCCTTCAACTTCGTCGAGCGCGTCATTGGCGACCGGATCGTGCTGGAACGATCGAAGTACTATTACGACGCCGACAAAGTGCTGCTCGACCGGGTCATCTTCAAGCCAATCCCCGATGAGAACGTCCGCACGCTGAACCTCCGATCCGGCGATATCCACGTCGCGGACCGGTTGGCCACGTCGGACATCGTCGCCGTGCAGCGTGATCCCAAACTGCGGGTGATGGCCGTGACGTCCAACGGCTACGTGCCGCTCTCAGTCAACATCGGCAACACCACGGGTATCGGGCGGGCGCCCGGCCGCGTCGACAGCCCGATGGTCAACCCGTTCGTGCGGGAGGCCTTCGAGGTGTCCATCGACCGCGACCGGCTCAATCGGTTTGTCTTTGCCGGCAAACAGTTACCCGGCTGCAACCCGATCGCGCCGGTCAACGCGTTCTATCCCAAAGACCTCCGGTGCCCGGCGCGCGACATCGGTCGCGCCAAGGAACTGCTTCAGCGCGCCGGCGCATCCTCGCCGCTGATGGTGGAGCTGACCCTGCCGGCGTCGCCGGCCATGATCCGCATGGGCGAGCTGATCCAATCGATGGTCAAACCCGCGGGCTTTGAGGTGGCGGTGCGGCCGATCGAAGCGGCGACCGGTCTCGCCGCCAACACCGCCGGGCGGTTTCAGATGTCCGTGACGCCCTGGTCCGGCCGGGTGGATCCCGACGGCAACCTGTACGCGTTCCATCATTCGCGGGGTGCTGACAACTACGGCAACGCGCAGGACGCGGAGATCGACGCGCTGCTGGACCGCCAGCGCACCGAGCCCGGTCTCGACGCACGGAAAAAGCTCGTCGCCGAACTCGTCGACAAGATCCGCGCCCGGCGGAACGTGATCTACCTGTACCATCAGAACCTGTTCGTCGCACACGGCGCGCGCGTGGTGGGGTTCCAGATGTTCGCCGACGGGATGCCACGGTTGAAGACGGCCGGGTTCGCCGCTCAGCCCTAACGAAAGCCACCGATCGGGTCGAGTCCGGCCGGGCGTTGCAGAGTTTCCGCTGGACTCCCTATAATAACGGTGGATGTAGGGGCGTAGCTCGAATTGGTAGAGCGCCGGTCTCCAAAACCGGATGTTGGGGGTTCGAATCCCTCCGCCCCTGCCACCCTCCTCTCAACCACAAGCACCCCTAGGGCGTTGCTATAATGGTGCAGGGTGATCCCATGCGAGCACTCTTGTTGTATGTACATTTGCTGGGCGTCGTGGTGTGGATCGGGGGCGGGGCGCTGTTCGCCGTCTGGGGAGGCCGAGCCCGGCGCAGCGGCCAGCCGACTCTGGTGATTTTCGTCGCCGAGACGGTCGCCTGGCTGGTGGACTGGGTCGTCGTGCCCGCGGCGCTCGTGACCCTGGTGTCCGGCGTGCTGCTGGCCGTCGCCGCCGACCTGGCGAAGAAACCTCCGCCCTGGTTGGTCGTGAAAGTGGGGGTGGTGGCGGTCGGCGTGGTGCTGGTGTTCGCCGTCCAGCGGCCCACGGCCAGGGCGCTGGTTCACGCGCTGCACGCGACCGGTAAGAAGGCAGGGGCCCAGGTCCCCGGTCTGGCCCGCCGGCAGGCTCGAATGGGAATGATCGGCGGCGTGCTGGCATTGATCATTATCGGGTTGGCCGTGTTCAAGCCGTGAACGCGACTTCATCGACGATGCGCGACCGAGTGGCTGTGATAGTCTGCGCGGCGCTGCTGACCGTCCTTACAGCGCTGCCGACTGTGGCACAGCCCCGAGATGTGTCCGGGGTTCGCGTGCTGGCGATCGCGCCGTTTTCCGATGACAACCCGCTCAACCGGAGGATCGCCATCTTCGGCGCGATGCGACTGAGCGAGCTGCTGAAGGGTGGCCGGCTCCAGATCGTCGATGCCGGCCGGGTCGCCGCCGAGCTGCAGCGCCAGGGTCTGGCGCCGACGGATCTTATCAGCCCGTCCAAGACGATCGCCGTAGGGATCGCGGTCGGAGCGGATGCGGTCCTGACCGGGCGCATCCTTGAGGTCGTCCAGGAGCCGGCCGCCGGGTTATCCGGTGATGACTTTGGAACCTCCATCGAAGGCCGCGTCACAGTCGACGTCCGGATCCTCGACGTCAAGACCCGCCTCAAGTTCTTTGAAGGAGAGGTGTACTGCAGCGTGCCCGCGTTGGTGCCGGTGGCGATGGAGTGCGTCGCCAGGCGGACGGCCGCGCGGGTCAACGCGCTCTGGCCACGCAATTGACACCAAGAGGTCCACTGCTATAATGGGCCGAGGAAGGACCGCGGGAAAAGGTCCTTTTTTTTCTGCCGGGATTTCCAGAGGAGCAGTCCATGGCGCGTACAGAGGTCAAGGTGGAACCCCGGTCGGTCCAGCGGGCGGCCAAGACCCCTGCCCAGCGGGCCCCGCGGCAGTGGCCGGCGCCTGTTGAACGGGTTCTCACGTACCTGCGCGAGGTGTCTGCCGAGATGAAGCGTGTCGATTGGCCGACTCGGCGCGAGGCCACCAGCGCGACGATTGTCGTCGTGATCGTGCTGACGCTCATGGCGTGTTACCTGTTCGCCTTCGACTCGCTCTACACCGCCATGTTCAAGAAGTGGCTGCTGAGAACGCCGGGGTAGGGCCATGGCGAGAACCGACGACAGGATCAAGCCCGTGCACGATCCCCTCAAGGGGTTGTTTGCCGATGAACCCATCGAGCCCGAAGTCGCGGAGCCCGAGGACACTACCGCGCCCCGCGACCCGCGGCTGAAGTGGTTCGTGATCCATACCTACTCGGGGTACGAAGCCAAGGTGAAGTCCAACCTGGAGCGGCGCATCACCTCGATGGGGATGAAGGACAAGATCTTTCAGGTGCTGATTCCGACCGAGAAGGAAAAGGAAATTAAGGGCGGCAAGCGGCGGGAGATCGACCGCAAGATCTTCCCCGGCTATGTGCTGGTCGAGGTCAAGACCGACGAGCGCGGCGAACTCGAAAACGACGCCTGGTATGTGATCCGGAACACCCCGGGTGTGACCGGGTTCGTAGGCTCTGGGGCGAAGCCGATCCCGCTCGAGGATCGGGAAGTCCGCCAGTTGCTCCGCCAGCTACGTGATGAGACGCCGAAGTACCGGATCACCTATCAGAAGGGTTCGCCCGTGCGCATCACCTCCGGTCCCTTCCAGGACTTCACCGGGCTGGTCGACGAGATCATGATGGAGAAAGAGAAAGTCCGCGTGCTTGTGTCGATCTTCGGACGCGAGACGCCGGTCGAGCTGGATTTTGGCCAGGTCGAGAAGCTCTAGGGGGATGGCATGAAGAAAGTGGTTGCGATCGTGAAGTTGCAGATTTCCGCCGGCAAGGCGACGCCGGCGCCGCCGGTCGGTCCGGCGTTGGGTCAGCACGGCGTCAACATCATGGAATTCTGCAAGTCGTACAACGAGCGAACGGGAAGGCTCGCGGGAACCATCGTGCCGGTCGAGATCACCGTCTTTGCCGATCGCACTTTTACCTTTGTCACCAAGACCCCGCCGGCGGCGGTGTTGCTCCGCCAGGCCGCGGGGTTGGAGAAGGGGTCGGGCGAGCCCAATAAGACGAAGGCGGGCTCAGTCACCCGCAAACAAGTGCGCGAGATCGCCGAACGCAAGATGCCCGACCTGAACGCCACCACCGTCGATGCGGCGATGCGGATGATCGAAGGGACCGCCCGCTCGATGGGTATCGAGGTCGTCGGCTAGGAGGCCCGTTATGGGACGGCACGGCAAGCGCTACCTGACGGCGATCAAGCAGGTCACTCCGGGGCAGTTGTACGGGGCCGAAGAGGGCGTCAAGCTTCTCAAGGCGACGTCAACGGCCAAGTTCAACGAGACCGTGGAGGCCCACGTGCGGCTTGGCGTGGACCCTAAACAGGCGGACCAGCAGGTCCGCGGTACGGTCGTCCTGCCGCACGGGACCGGCAAGTCGGTGCGCGTGCTCGTCTTCGCCAAAGGCGAGAAGGCGCGGGAGGCCGAACAGGCGGGCGCGGACGTCGTCGGCGCGGAAGATGTCATCGAAAAGATCCAGGGCGGCTGGTTGGAGTTCGACGTGGCCGTCGCTACACCCGACGTGATGAATCTGGTGAGCCGGCTCGGACGGGTGCTCGGCCCTCGAGGCCTGATGCCCAACCCGAAGGCGGGCACCGTCAGCATGGACGTCACCCGGGCCGTCCGGGAACTGAAGGCGGGGAAAATCGAGTTCCGCCTCGATAAGGCCGCGATTATCCACGTGCCCGTCGGCAAGGCCAAGTTCTCCGAAGCGCAACTGCTCGAGAACGTGACGGCGCTGGTCGAGGCCATCACGCGGGCAAGGCCCTCTGCCGCGAAGGGGCATTACATCAAGTCGCTGACGCTGACGTCCAGCATGGGACCCGGGATTCGACTCGACCCCGCCCGGGTGGGGGTCGCGCAGACCGTCTAACATTTGACGGCCCAGAGGGGCCGGTGCTAGAATGCGCAAGGCGTCGCGTTAGCGACGCCCGGCGCCGCTCGCAACCGGGCGCCCGAGGTCGTCAACAGCATACCGGCCGCCGATGCGACCCCAGGGTCGCCGGCGGCACGCGCCGTAGACCGCAGGTGCCCGTCGAGGGCGGAAGGACTCGTCCAGAGTCGCCTGCCGAGGAGCGGATCGGGTGAGGACCCGTCTGCCTATGGCGGGTCCATTTTGTTCGAAGGGGCGCATGCGATGCCTCGTCCAGAAAAGACAGCGGAAGTCGAGCAGCTGGAGGCCAAACTGCGGGCCGCGGGCGGAGTGATCCTTACGGACTTCCGCGGACTGACAGTTGGCGAGATCACGACCCTGCGCGGGAAGTTGCGCGAGGCGGGCGCGGAGTATCGCGTGGTGAAGAACACGCTCTTCGCGCTGGCGGCAAAATCCATCGGGGTCGAAGGACTGGAACCCTATCTCTCCGGGCCCACGGCCGCCGCGTTTGTGCGTGACGATCCGGCGGCGGCAGCCAAGATCATTCAGGAGTTCATCCGCCAGACGCGCAAGCTCGCGATCAAGGGCAGTGTGATCTCGGGTCAGGTGTACAACGAGGTGCGGACGAAGGCGCTCGCCGACCTGCCGTCGCGTCAGGAGCTTACCGCGCGAGTGGTTGGCGGCATTGCGGCGCCGCTCACCGGGCTGGTCGTCACATTGTCCGCGCTGCCCCGCAATCTGGTCTACGCGTTGGAGCAGGTTCGTCAGCAGCGAAGTGCTGCGTAGGCGTGCAGACGGAGTTACGAACGACGGGAGGGACCACGGTGGCAACCAAGGTGGGCAAGGACGAGATCATCGAGAGCATCAGCAATTTGACCGTGCTCGAGCTGGCCGAGCTGGTCAAGGCGCTGGAGGAGAAATTTGGCGTGAGCGCGGCGATGCCGATGGCCATGGCGGCCATGCCCGGCGCCGGCGGCGCGGCAGCGGCGCCGGCCGTGGAGGAGCAGACCGAGTTCGACGCGATCCTCCAAACCATTGGCGAGAAGAAGATCCAGGTGATCAAAGTCGTGCGCGAGCTCACCGGGTTGGGTCTGAAAGAGGCGAAGGACCTGGTTGATGGCGCGCCGAAGCCTGTAAAAGAAAAGGTCAGCCGCCAGGAGGCCGAGACCATCAAGAAGAAACTCGAGGCCGAAGGCGCGACCGTCACAATCAAGTAGCCGGACTGCCCGGCACGACACTCCGAGGTTCTTGACATACTGAGAGCCGCGGAGGTATCTTTGTGCGTGCGGGCTTTCAGCGTCGACCGCGTGCGGGTGAGCCTGAGAACCTGTGCCAGAGAGCAACCGGAAGCTGAGGCAGGGGGACCGTCCCGAGGGAGCGGCCCTGCTTTCGTGTTTGAGTGGGGAATTCTCAACCCTGTCGCGCTGCGCGATGCCCGAACCTCGCTAGTTGTGAGGATCCCACAATAAGCTTCGTCGTTCGCCGCGCGTCGCCGTGCGGCGCCAACTTCTCGCGGAGGTGACTTCGTCCACCGTGAAGACTAAGACCAGGCTCGACGCAACTCGATCGACCCGCAGCCGTCACAATATCCCCGACGCGCGTATCATGCACCGGGGCCGGCGAACCCGCGTCAGTTTTGCCAAGATCCCCGAAATCCTAGACATGCCGGATCTCGTCGAAGTGCAGCGCCGGTCGTTCGACTGGTTTCTGCGCGAGGCGATCCGCGAGGTCTTCGATGAGATCTCGCCGATCCAGGATTTCACCGGGAATCTAGAGCTGCACTTTGCCGTGGATACCGGCCGGCGCAAGCCATCCCCGCCGGGTAGTGTGTTCGAGGGCGCTAACGTCCTCGACTTCGGCGGCTACCGGCTCGAGCGGCTCAAGTACACCGAGGAAGAGTGCCGCGATCGGGACTACAACTACAGCGCCGCGATGAAGGTAAAAGTCCGGCTCATCATCAAGGAGACCGGCGAGATCAAGGAACAGGAAGTCTTCATGGGCGACTTCCCCCTGATGACCGCGCGGGGCACGTTCATCATCAACGGGGCGGAGCGCGTGGTGGTCAGCCAGCTCGTCCGGTCGCCCGGCGCCTACTACTCGTTCTCGCCCGATGCGTCTGGACGGCCTTTGCCGACGGCGGTGGTGATCCCGCACCGCGGGGCCTGGCTTGAACTCGAGGCCGACGCCGCAGGCGTCGTCTACGCCCGAATCGACCGCACGCGGAAACTCCCGGCCACGGCGCTGCTGCGCGCCGTCGGCTACGAGACCGACGAGAAGCTGCTGAAGATGCTTGGGGACGACCGGTTCCTGCGCGCGACGCTGAACAAGGACAGCACGACCAACCGGGACGAGGCGCTCATCGAGATCTACCGGCGCCTGCGCCCCGGCGACCCGCCGACGGTGGAGAGCGCCCGCAACTTGCTGAACACGCTCTTCTTCGATCCCCGCCGGTACGACCTGGGGCGGGTGGGCCGCTACAAGCTCAACAAGAAGCTGGGTCTGCGGGTCGACCCCGATACGCGGATCGTGACCAAGGAAGACATCCTCGAGATCGTCCGGTATCTCATGCGGCTGGCTGCGGCCGACGCCGACGTCGTGGTTGACGACATCGACCACTTGGGGAACCGCCGGGTCCGCTCGGTCGGCGAGCTGCTCCAGAACCAGTTCCGCATCGGCATGCTGCGGATGGAGCGCGTCATCCGCGAGCGCATGACGATCCAGGAACCCGGGCAGGTCACCGCCCAGCAGCTGATCAACATTCGTCCCGTCGTGGCGGCGATCAAGGAATTCTTTGGCTCGAGCCAACTCTCGCAGTTCATGGACCAGACCAACCCGTTGGCCGAATTGACGCACAAGCGGCGTCTCTCGGCGTTGGGGCCCGGCGGTCTGTCCCGGGAGCGCGCCGGTTTTGAGGTTCGCGACGTGCATACCTCGCACTACGGGCGCATGTGCCCGATCGAGACGCCGGAAGGACCAAACATCGGTCTGATCTCCTCGCTGGCCACGTACGCCCGCATCAACGATCTGGGCTTTATCGAGACGCCGTACCGGGAAGTGAAAGAGGGTGTGGTCACCCGCCGGATCAGATACCTCACGGCTGACTCCGAGGACACGCACATCATCGCCCAGGCCAACGCCGTCATCGACGACGACGGCCGGCTGACCGGCCCACGCGTCGTCGTCAGGCACGGGCACGAGAACAAGATGGTGAAGCCAGAGGAAGTCGACTTCATGGATGTCTCGCCGAAGCAGATCGTCTCGGTGGCGACGGCGTTGATCCCCTTCCTCGAGCACGACGACGCCAACCGCGCCTTGATGGGATCGAACATGCAGCGCCAAGCGGTACCGCTGCTGCAGAATGAGGCGCCGCGCGTGGGCACGGGTGTCGAGCACCGCGCCGCCGTTGACAGCGGGGCGGTCGTGATCTGCCGGCGGGCCGGCGTGGTCGAGGCCGTGACCGGCGATCGGATCGTCGTGAAGGTCGGCCGTGACCTCGATGAGTACGCGCTCATCAAGTACCAGCGGAGTAACCAGGGCACGTGCATGAACCAGATGCCGCTCGCCCGCACCGGGGACGAAGTGAAGGAAGGCGATATCCTGGCCGATGGTCCCTGCACCGATCAGGGCGAGCTGGCGCTGGGCCGCAACGTCCTCGTGGCCTTCATGCCCTGGGAAGGGTACAACTACGAGGACGCGATCGTCATCAGCGAGCGTCTGGTGCGCGAGGATCTGTTTACCTCGGTGCACATCGAGGAGTACGAGGTCGAGGCGCGCGACACGAAACTGGGGCCCGAGGACATCACCCGCGATATCCCCAACGTCGGCGAGGAGGCCCTGCGGGACCTCGACGAGCGGGGCATCATCCGGATCGGCGCCGTGGTGCGCGCCGGGGACATCCTCGTGGGCAAGGTGACCCCGAAGGGCGAGACCGAGCTGACTGCAGAGGAGCGGTTGCTGCGCGCGATTTTCGGCGAGAAGGCGCGCGAGGTCCGCGATACCTCGCTCAAGGTGCCCCACGGCGAGCGCGGCAAGGTCGTGTCCGTGAAGATGTTCACCCGCGAGAAGGGTGACCGCGACGAGGGCGATGAGCTGCCGCCGGGCGTGAACAGCCTGGTGCGCGTCTACGTCGCTCAGAAGCGCAAGGTCGCCGTGGGCGACAAGATGGCGGGCCGCCACGGCAACAAAGGCGTGGTCTCGGTCATCCTGCCCGACGAGCACATGCCCTATCTCCCCGACGGGACGCCGGTGGACATCGTGCTCAACCCGTTGGGCGTGCCGTCCCGCATGAATGTCGGTCAGGTATTGGAGACACACCTGGGGTGGGCGGCGGACAAGCTCGGCATCTGGACCGAGGCCCCGGTTTTCGATGGTCCGAAAGAGGGCGAAATTCGCAACCTGCTCGAACTGGCCGCCCTGCCAACGTCAGGCAAAACCTATCTGCGCGACGGCCGGACCGGCGAGGTATTCGACCTCACGGTGACGGTCGGGTCGATCTACATGATGAAGCTGCTGCACCTGGTGGAGGACAAGATCCACGCGCGCAGCACCGGACCGTACAGCTTGATCACCCAGCAGCCGCTCGGCGGCAAGGCACAGTTCGGCGGACAGCGCTTCGGTGAGATGGAAGTGTGGGCGCTTGAGGCCTACGGGGCCGCCTCCACGCTCCAGGAACTGCTGACCGTGAAGTCCGATGACGTGGTCGGCCGGGTGAAGACCTATGAGGCCATCGTCAAGGGTGAAAACATCCAGGAGCCCGGCGTCCCCGAGTCATTCAAGGTGCTCTTGAAGGAACTGCAGGCCTTGTGCCTCGACGTCAAAGTGCTCAGCGAGGATAAGAAGGAAATCGAACTCAAGGAAATCGAGGAAGACATCGCCGAGACCGCCCGCGCGCTTGGCATCAACCTCGAGGGCGAAGAGGCTCTGGTGGAGGATTACTAGCCGATGCAGGACGTCAACAACTTCGACGCCGTCAAAATCGGTCTGGCTTCGCCGGAGACGATCCGTGCCTGGTCTCACGGTGAAGTCAAAAAGCCGGAGACGATCAACTATCGAACGCTGAAACCCGAGCGCGACGGTCTATTCTGCGAGCGGATCTTTGGGCCGACCAAAGACTGGGAGTGCCACTGCGGCAAGTACAAGCGCATCCGCTTCAAGGGCATCGTCTGCGACCGCTGCGGCGTAGAGGTCACGCGCGCAAAGGTACGCCGCGAGCGGATGGGGCACATCGAACTGGCCGCCCCCGTCTGCCACATCTGGTATCTGAAGGGTGTGCCCAGCCGGATCGGCCTGCTGCTCGACATGTCGCCGCGGTCGCTGGAGCGCGTCGTGTACTTCGCGGCCTACGTGGTCGTGGACCCCGGCTCGACCCCGCTGCTGAAGCGCCAGCTGCTCTCGGAGAGCGAGTACCGAGAGATGCGCGAGAAGTACGGCAACGCGTTCCGCGGCGGCATGGGCGCGGAGGCGATCAAAGAACTGCTTGAGGAGATCGACCTCGAGAAACTCAGCCGACAGCTCCGGACGGACCTGCGGGGAGCGGCCGGGCAGAAGCGCCTGAAGATCCTCAAGCGGTTGGACGTCTCCGAGGCGTTCCGTAAGGGTGGCAACAAGTCTGGGTGGATGATCCTGGGCGTGGTGCCGGTGATCCCACCGGACCTGCGGCCCATGGTACAGCTCGACGGCGGCCGGTTCGCGACCAGCGACCTGAATGACCTGTACCGCCGGGTCATCAACCGGAACAACCGCCTCAAGCGGCTGCTCGATCTGGGCGCACCCGAGATCATCGTGCGCAACGAAAAGCGGATGCTGCAGGAGGCCGTCGACGCATTGATCGACAACGGCCGCCGCGGCCGCCCGGTGACCGGGCCCAACAACCGGCCGCTCAAGTCCCTGTCCGACATGCTCAAGGGCAAGCAGGGCCGCTTCCGGCAGAACCTGCTCGGCAAGCGCGTCGACTATTCGGGCCGCTCGGTGATCGTCGTGGGCCCGCGCCTGCGGCTGTACCAGTGCGGGCTGCCCAAGGAGATGGCCCTCGAGCTCTTCAAGCCGTTTGTGATGAAGAAGCTCGTGGATCGCAACCTGGCACAAAATATCAAGAGCGCCAAGCGTATGGTCGAGCGGGCGCGTCCTGAGGTGTGGGACGTGCTCGAAGATGTCGTCCGCGAACACCCCGTGTTGCTCAACCGCGCCCCGACGCTCCACCGTCTGGGCATCCAGGCGTTCGAACCGGTGCTCATCGAGGGCAAGGCGATCCAGGTGCACCCCCTCGTCTGCACCGCGTACAACGCCGACTTCGACGGCGACCAGATGGCTGTGCACGTGCCGCTGTCTGCGGCCGCGCAGGCCGAGGCGCGCCTGCTGATGCTGTCGGCATACAACATCCTGTCGCCGGCGTACGGCAAAGCGATCACCAGCCCGACCCGCGACATCGTGTTTGGATGCTACTACCTGACGGTGGAGGATCCGCGGGACAAGGACAGACCCGACGGTCAGCTCAAAGCGTTCTCCTCACCCAACGAAGTGATCCTGGCGTTGGACAGCGGCGCGGTGGGGCTGCATGCGCGTGTCAAGGTGCGCTTCGTGGAGGCCGAGCCGATCATCACGACGGTGGGCCGCGTGATCTTCAACGAGGCCATCCCCGAGGAACTGCGATTCATCAATGAGGTGTGCGACCGCAAGGTGCTCTCGCAGATCGTGTCCGAGGCGTACAACCGTCTGGGCTCGACCAAGACCGTGCAGTTGTTGGACGCGCTCAAGGATCTTGGGTTCAAATACGCCACCCGGAGCGGCTCGGGCATCGCGATCGGCGACATCGTGATCCCCGACGCGAAGCGGCGTGTGCTCGCCGAGGCCGACAAGCTGATCGAGGCGATCGAAAACCAGTATCGCCGCGGTCTGATCACCGACGGCGAGCGCTACCAGCGTGCGATCGACGTCTGGACGAAGGCCACCGAAGAGATCACTCAGGCGATGCTGAACCAGTTCGAGCCCTTCAACCCGCTGTACATGATGGCGCTGTCCGGCGCCCGCGGGAACATCCAGCAGATCCGTCAACTCGCCGGCATGCGCGGGTTGATGACCGACCCGAGCGGTCGGATTATCGAGCTGCCCATCAAGGCCAACTTCCGCGAGGGGCTGACCGTTCTCGAATATTTCATCTCGACGCACGGTCAGCGCAAGGGTCTGGCCGACACGGCCATCCGCACGTCGGAGTCCGGCTATCTGACCCGCCGGCTGGTCGATGTGGCCCAGGATGTGATCATCCGGGAGATCGACTGCAAGACGACGGAGGGGCTGGTCATGATCGCGGTCAAGGATGGGAACGACGTCGTCGTCGCCCTTCGCGACCGGATCATCGGGCGCTTCCTCGCGGAAGACGCGGGCGTGCCGCGCCGGAAGCCGGTGCTTGAGGCCGACTCGGAGGTCGATGAGGAGGCCGCAGATCGGATCGAGGAAGCCGGCGTCGAGTCCGTGGTGGTCCGATCGGTGCTCACATGCAAGAGTCGCTATGGCGTGTGTGCCAAGTGCTACGGCCGCAACCTCGCAACCGGCCACCTGGTCGAGATCGGCGAGGCCGTGGGCATCATCGCCGCGCAGTCGATCGGCGAGCCCGGCACGCAGCTCACCATGCGCACCTTCCACACCGGTGGTGTGGCTGGGTTCGACATCACCCAGGGGTTGCCGCGGGTTGAGGAACTGTTCGAGGCCCGCAAGCCCAAGGGTCAGGCGATGATCGCAGAAATCAAGGGCACCGTCTCGATGACCGAGGCGAAGGGTGTGCGCAAGATCCTGGTCACCGGGAAGAACGACGAGCGCGCCTACCCGGTGCCGTTTGGCGTGCGCATCCGCATGGCGAACGGGGACGCGGTCGAGCCGGGCGATCAGCTCACCGAAGGGTCGACCAATCCCCACGACATTCTGCGCATCAAGGGGCTGCAGGACCTGCAGGGTTACCTGGTGCAGGAGATTCAGGGTGTCTACCGGTCGCAGGGTGTTGATATCAACGACAAACACATCGAGATCATCGTCCGGCAGATGCTGCGCCGGGTGAAGGTTGAGGACGCCGGCGATACCGAGTTCCTGCCGGGCGAGCTGGTGGATAAGTTCGGCTTCGAGGAAGAGAACGCGCGCGTGATGGCGCAGGGCGGTGAGCCGGCCAAGGCCAGACCCGTACTGCTGGGCATCACGAAGGCGTCTCTGGCGACCGAGTCGTTCCTCAGCGCGGCGTCGTTCCAGGAAACGGCCCGTGTCCTGACGGATGCCGCGACCCGCGGCAAGGTGGATCCGCTGATCGGCCTGAAGGAAAATGTCATCATCGGCAAGCTGATCCCCGCCGGGACGGGCATGGCCCGGTACCGGCACTTGAAGGTGCTGGCCGAGTTGTAGGCTGCGTTGACACTCCCTAGGGCCGGTGCTAGAATCGGCTGGCGCGGTTAAGACCTATGGCGGATGAGGCGGCGCTGGCGCGGTTGCGCGCCGCATCAGGACGGGCGGTCGGCACGAACCAAACGGCAAGAGCGATCGCCCGCGGACTGGCCGCTGAGGTTTTTGTCGCGGCAGACGCCGACCGCCGGATCGTTGAGCCGGTGGTGCGGGCAGCAACGGAACGCGGGGTTGGCCTCATCGAAGTCGAATCGATGACCGCCCTGGGGCGCGCCTGCGGAATCGCGGTAGGCGCAGCCGCAGCGGCGGTTCTCGTTGGTGAGGCCTCTCGAGGGTAGGTAGGAAAATCGGGGCTCGTTCGTCGATTCCTTCTTTCTCCTGAGCCCTCTGGTTGCGCCGCAGGGCACGTCTGGCGCACGTCAACTGAAGAGAGATCAGTCTGGCGATAACCCGGCCGGGCTGCCCCGTGAGGGCGGTGGCTGACCGGGCATCGCCGCCCTGTGTGCGGCTCCTTGGGGGGTCGGCCGGGGTTGTTGCGTGACATCGGAACAGGAGGCTGGGCTATGCCCACCGTGAGTCAGCTCGTGCGGCTTGGTCGCGAGCGCCCGCGATGGAAAGGCAAGTCGCCGGCGCTGCAGCGCAGCCCGCAGAAGCGGGGTGTGTGCATTCAGGTGAGGACGATCACGCCCAAGAAGCCGAACTCGGCCCTGCGCAAGATCGCGCGGGTGCGGCTGACGAACGCGATGGAAGTGACCGCCTACATCCCCGGCGTCGGGCACAACCTCCAGGAGCATTCAGTCGTGCTGATCCGGGGCGGGCGCGTCAAGGATCTCCCTGGCATCCGTTACCACATCGTTCGCGGCACGCTCGATGCTGCCGGGGTGACCGGCAGGATGCGGGGACGATCGAAGTACGGCGCCAAACGGCCCAAGAAGTAGGGTTGGGGAACCGGAGGAGAACCGATGCCGCGCAAAGGTAGCATCCCACCGCGTCAGCTGGGCCCGGATCCGGTGTTCCAGAACGTCTCGGTGCACCGCCTGATCAACAAAGTGATGATGCGGGGGAAGAAGAGCCTGGCGACGCGACACGTGTACCGTGCCTTCGATATCGTGAAAGAGAAAAGCGGTCAGGACCCGGCAAAGGTGCTCGAAAAGGCGCTCGGCAACATCATGCCGATGCTCGAAGTCAAACCGCGGCGCGTGGGCGGCGCCACATACCAGGTGCCGATTGAGGTGCGGCCGGAGCGGCGCATGTCGCTCGGAGTCCGCTGGCTGGTGGGCTACGCGCGCGACCGCAAGGACCGCCGGACGTTCGCCGACCGGTTGGCGGCTGAGATCCTGGACGCCTCCGTGGGGCAGGGCTCGTCGGTCAAGAAGCGAGAGGACACACACAAAATGGCGGAGGCGAACAAGGCGTTCGCGCACTATCGATGGTAACGACATTGGCGAAACAGTCAGGCGTCAAAACGGTGGGTCCGGCCGGATTGCAAACAATCCGGAACATCGGTATCGTCGCCCACATCGATGCGGGCAAGACGACGACGACCGAGCGCATCCTCTTTTACACGGGGCGGCTCCACCGTATTGGCGAGGTCGACGAAGGCTCCGCGACCATGGACTGGATGATTCAGGAGCGCGAGCGGGGTATCACCATCACCTCGGCCGCGACGACATGCCAGTGGCGCGACCACCGGATCAATATCATCGATACCCCCGGGCACGTGGATTTCACGATGGAAGTCGAACGGTCGATGCGCGTGCTGGACGGCGCGGTCGTCCTGATCTCGGCGGTGGAGGGCGTCCAGCCGCAGTCCGAGACCGTGTGGCGGCAGGCCGATCGCTACCGGGTTCCCCGGGTGATCTACATTAATAAGATGGACCGGACCGGTGCGGACTTCGTGCGCACCGTGACGATGATCCGCGAGCGGCTCGGCGCGGTCCCGGTGCCCATTCAACTCCCGATCGGCAACGAAGACGCGTTCCAGGGCGCCGTCGACCTCCTGCGCATGAAGGCCATCATCTATTTGGACGACCTCGGCACCCGATCCGACGAGACCGACATCCCCGCGGAATTGCGGGAGCCGGCCGAACAGATGCGGGAGAAGCTCGTGGAGGCCTGCGCGGATCTCGACGATGCGCTTGCCGCTCGGTATCTCGAGGGCGAGGCCATTGGCGAAGAGGAGTTGCGGGCCGTACTGCGGCGCGGCACCATCGAGGCCCGGATCGTCCCGGTGCTCTGCGGGAGTTCGTTCCGCAACAAGGGCGTGCAGCCGCTCCTCGACGCCGTGGTCGACTATCTCCCCTCACCGATGGACCTGCCGCCGGTCAGCGGCATTGATCCGAAGACGGAAGAGACGGTCCAGCGCGCGGCCGATCCCGAGGCGCCGTTTGCCGCGCTCGCGTTCAAGATCATCACCGATCCCTACGTCGGGAAACTGACGTACTTCCGCGTCTACTCCGGCACGCTGAAGGCCGGCTCGTACGTCTACAACGTCAACAAGGATCAGAAAGAACGGATCTCGCGAATTTTACAGATGCACGCCAACCACCGTGAGGATATCCCGGAGGTTTCAGCCGGGAACGTGGTGGCTGCCGTCGGCCTGCGCGTCACGGCCACCGGCGATTCTCTGTGCGACGAATCCGCGCCCATCGTGCTCGAGTCGATCCATATTCCCGAACCCGTGATCTCCGTCGCGGTCGAGCCCAAGACGAAGGCCGACGAGGAGAAACTCTCGACCTCCCTCGGCCGGCTGGCCGATGAAGATCCTACGTTTCGCGTGCGGTTTGACTCTGAGACCGGGCAGACGATCATCTCCGGGATGGGCGAGCTGCACCTGGAGATTATCGTCGATCGGCTGCTGCGCGAGTTCAACGTGCAGGCCAACGTCGGCCGGCCGCAGGTGGCGTACAAGGAGACGATTCGCCAGCACGCCGAGGGCGAGGGTCGCTACGTCCGTCAGACCGGCGGCCGCGGCCAGTACGGACACGCGGTCATTGAGATCGAGCCGCTCGAGAAGGGGTCGGGGTTCGAGTTCGAGGATGGGATCACCGGTGGCACCATCCCGCGGGAATACATCAGGCCCGTGGAGGCCGGGATTCGCGAGGCCGCCGAAGGTGGCGTGATCGCCGGCTATCCGGTGATCGATTTCAAGGCTACGCTGGTCGACGGTTCGTACCACGAGGTCGACTCGAGCGAGATGGCGTTCAAAATCGCGGGCTCACTGGCATTCAAAGATGCCACCACCCGCGCGAAGCCCGTCTTGCTCGAACCCATCATGCGCGTCGAGGCCGTCACGCCCGAGCAGTACATGGGTGACGTCATCGGCGACCTGAATGCCCGGCGCGGACGGATCGACGGGATGGAGCAACAGGGCAATCTCAGAGTCATCCGTGTGCTGGTGCCGCTGGCCGAGATGTTCGGCTACGCGACGACGCTGCGATCGGTCAGTCAGGGCCGCGCGACCCATTCGATGGAACCGTCGCACTACGAGGAAGTGCCTGCCAGTATCGCTGAGGAAATCCGGGCGCGGTCTGGCGTGGGCGCCCGCGCGTAGCGGATCGTCGAGATAGTCACGAGCGCAAGAGTATCGGTGGAGGCACCCAATGGCGAAGCAGAAATTTCAGCGGACGAAGCCGCACGTGAATATTGGGACGATCGGGCACGTGGACCATGGGAAGACGACGTTAACGGCGGCGATCACGTACGCGCTGGCCGGGGTGGGGAAGACGGCGGCGAAGGGGTAC
>JBGQGY010000056.1:0-22378 GCA_041497675.1 bacterium
CCGCTTGAACCCTGAGCAGCAACTCGTTGATGATTTTCTCTTCGGGCGACTGTCGCGCCGGGCATTGCTCAAACGGGCCGCGGCACTGGGTCTTGGCTTATCGGCGCTGGAGCGGCTGCTCAACCCGCTCGGTCTGTCGGTGGACGCGGCGCCCGCCCCGGCAGCCAGTCCCGCCGGCCGGCCCCGGCCCGGTGGAGCCACCGTCTGGGCCGCCGAAAGCGATCCGATCTCGCTCAACCCGGTGACCAACTCAGCATTCCAGTCCACGCAGGGTTTCGAGCACAGCTATGAGAGCCTGACGGGGTACGACTCGCGGATGCGCATCGTTCCGGGACTGGCGGAACGCTGGGAGACGCCGGACGAGAACACCTACATCTTTCACCTGCGGCGGGGCGTCAAGTTCCACGACGGCTCTGAGTTTACGGCGGATGACGTCAAGTACACGTTTGACCTCGTCCTCGATCCTAAGGGACCGGCGATCTGGCGGACGAACTTCGACCAGGTCGATCGTGTTGATGTGCTCGATCGCAATACCGTCCGCTTTCACACGATGACTCCATTCCCACCGCTGCTGGGTGCCTTTGCGATCCTCCGCAGCTCGGCCATTCTCAAGCGTGGAGCGTACGAGGGCAACACCACGACCCAAATCGTTGGCACCGGACCCTACCGCCTGGTCGAATTCGTCCCCAAGAGCCATTTAGAACTGGTCAAGAACCCCGACTACTGGGGACGACCCCTCCCCTACATCGATCGGGTCACGTTCAAGGTGCTCGAAGAGGAGGACGCGCGCGTCGCCGGGCTGCGTTCGCGCACGCTCGATTACGCGTTCCTCACGCCGATCGGCGAGCAGCGCCTGCGCAACCAGCGAACCGTCGTGATCACCAAGACGCCGCGCATTTTCCTCTACGTCATCGTGTTCAACATGGTGCGGAAGCCCTGGAGCGACGTGCGGGTCCGCCAGGCGATCAGCCTTGCCGTCGATCGTCAGGAGATGATCGAGAAAGCCCTCTCGGGGTCGGGCACGTTCTCGGGACCGATCGCCACCGGGTTCGGCAACTGGTACCTCTCGGTGGAAGAGCTCAAGCGCCGCTGGTATCGTCAGGACTTGGACAAGGCGAAGAAACTGCTGAAAGAGGCGGGCGTCCCCGAGGGTCAGGAGATGGACCTGCTGGTCACCTCATTTGGCGGGTCGGGCTTCTATCCCGCGGCCGCTGTGGTCCTCAAGGATCAACTGGCCAAGGTCGGCATCAACGTCAAGATCCGGCAGGTCGAGGTCGGCGTCTTCGTCCGCGAGGGCAGCCCGCAAGGCAACTTCAATTACGACGCGCAGATCAACGCGTTCACGCCGCGCCACGATCCGGACGGGTTCCTCTGGGCACGGTTCTATTCCAAGAACCCCTTTGCGGCCGGGTACAACAATCCAAAGATGGACGACTTGCTGCTGCAGGCGCGGACGATCATCGACCCCGTGCGGCGCAAGTTTCTCTATGACGAAGCACAACGCCGCCTGCTGGATGAAGCGCCCATGTTGTGGATCGGCGTCGACAACATCATCGAGGGCGTGCAGAGCTATGTGAAGGGCTACTCGCAGAGCCCGTTCACCCGGCGTGACTGGGGGCTGAAGAACGCCTGGCTCGAGAAATAATGGGTCTTCGCCGGGTAGAGCCAGAAGATCTGCTGGCGATCCGGCTCGTCTCGGACGTCCAGTTTTCACCTGACGGGCGCCGCATCGCCTTCACGCACACAGAGATCGATCCCGCGCAGGACGTATACGTCAGCCGCATGTGGGTTGTGCCGGCGACCGGCGGCGCGGCCGTGCCGTTCACGCACGGCCCGGGCCGGGACAGCGACCCGCGCTGGTCGCCTGACGGGCGCTGGCTCGCCTTTCTCTCGGACCGCGGCGGAGCATCCCCGCAGCTCTTTCTGATTCCAGCCGGCGGCGGCGAGGCACACCCGCTGACCCACCTCGAGGGCGGGGCCGGCACGCCGGTGTGGTGCCCCGACAGCGCACGGATTCTCTTTGCGGCGCGAGTTCTGAAGGAGAGCGCGCCCCTAGACGCTGCGCGGGCGCGTTGGGCGCAGCGTCCGAAGGTCATCACCCGCGCGCAATACAAGATCGATGGCCCCGGCTACACGTTTGATACACGAAGCACGGTGTTTCTGGTCGCCCTTGCCGGCGGCGACCCGGCGGCGATCACGGCCGATGCCGCGGCAGATGCCGGCGACGATGTCGGGCCGGCCTGGTCTCCCGATGGGCGCCGCGTGGTGTTCAGCCGGATGCGCACCGGTGCGGCCGACTTTTACGTCTCGGATCTGTGGGTCGTCGATGCGGGACGTGGGCAGGCGCGCCGCCTGACCGAGCAGATCGGCCGGGCGATCTCGCCGGCCTGGTCGCCGGACGGCGCAATGATCGCCTGCTACGGCACCGATGAGCAGGAAGCCGGATACGGAGAGGCGCTCACCAGGGTCTGGACCGTACCGGCGGCCGGCGGCACGCCGAATCGTCTGACCGCGGCCTACGACCGCGGCGTGATGCTCCACCGGTGGCCGGCGGTGTCCCCGCCTCCGGTGTGGACCCCTGACGGCAGGGCCATTGTGTTTCCCGTCGCCACGGACGGCAACGTGCACATTGTGAGTGCAGACGCGGGCACGGGAAACGTCCGGTCGATCGTCACCGGCTCGCGGCAGGTGACGAGCGTCAGTGTCCACGGGGCCACCGGGCGGATCGCGTTCAGCGCCGCCGATCTCGACACTCCCGCGGACGTGTACGCGTGCGCGAGCGACGGCTCCGCAGAGGAACGGCTCACACGCGTCAACGCGCAACTCCTCACCGGCGTGGCTCTCCCACGCGTCGAGCGACGGACATTCAGTAGCCCGCATGGCGGCACGGTCGACGGGTGGCTCTTCTTGCCGACCACCGCCGTAAAACCGGCGCCGCTCTTGTTGGATATTCACGGCGGACCCCACAGTTTCATGGGCAACGCGTTCTCTCCGACCTACTTCTACCGGTACACGTTGGCGTCGCGCGGGTGGGCGATCCTCACCCTCAACCCAACCGGATCCGGATCGTACGGGAAAGAGTTTGCGCACGGCATCAGGGGCCGCTGGGGCGAGTACGACATGCCCGAGCAGATGGCGGCCGTTGATGCGCTGGTCGCCGAAGGGGTCGCGGACGGTAGACGGTTGGCGGTCGCGGGCGCCTCCTACGGCGGCTTCATGTCATCGTGGATCATTACCCACACCGACCGTTTCAAGGCCGCCGCCATCGACGCGCCCGTCGCCAACCTGGAATCGTTTCACGGGACGTCCGATGTCGGCATCTGGTTTGCCCCGTTCGAGATGCGAGGCCCCCTGATGGCCACCCGCGAGACCTATCGGCGGTTGTCACCAATCAACTACGTGGACCGGGTGACGACGCCGACACTGATCCTGCACGGCGAAGCGGACGACCGGTGTCCTATCGGGCAAGGGGAGGAGCTGTTCGCCGCTCTGATCGCGGCCGGGCGGGTGCCGGTTGAGTTTGTCCGGTATCCTGGGGGCAGCCATGGGTTCGTCTTGAACGGTCGCCCAAGCCATCGCGTGGATTTCAACCGCCGGGTCACTAATTGGGTCGAACGGTACGCCGGCGACCCGCCTCGGTGAGGGCAGGGTCTGATGGGCAAGTACCTGCTCCGCCGGCTGATCCTGCTGGTGCCCACGCTGCTGGGGATCTCGGCGCTTGTCCTCGTGCTCATGCGGTTGCTGCCGGGCAACGCGGTCGACGTGCTGATCGGTACGGAGATCTCTTTGGGTCCGGAACAACGGAAGACCCTGCTCCGGCTCTTTGGATTGGACACGCCGATCTACCTCCACTACCTGCGATGGCTCGGTGAGGTCCTCCGCGGGAACCTCGGCTTCTCCCTTCGCACGGCTGAACCGATGACCCGGGTGTTGATGCAGCGGCTGCCGATCACGGCCGAACTCGCGGTGTTGTCCGTCTGCCTCTCGTGGCTGCTGGCCATTCCCCTTGGGGTGCTCTCAGCTGTGCGCCGCAACGGCGCCGTGGACTTCGTCTCGCACATCATCGGGTTGCTCGGTCTGTCGATTCCGAACTTCTGGCTCGCGACGATGCTGCTGCTGGTGACGTCGCTCTATCTCAACTGGCAGCCGGCGCTGATCTGGGTGAGCCCGTTCAAAGACCTGTGGGCCAACCTGCAGCAGATGCTGCTGCCGGTGCTGTCACTGAGCGCCGTGCTCATGGCCGTCGTGATGCGGATGATGCGGTCGTCCATGCTGGAAGTCCTGGGCCAGGATTACGTGCGCACAGCGCGGTCGAAGGGCCTGCGCGAGCGGGTCGTGTTGGTTCGCCACGCGTTCAAGAACGCGGCGATCCCGGTCATCACGGTCCAGGGGATCCAGGTCGGCTACCTGTTGGGCGGGGCGGTCGTGATCGAGCAGATCTTCGGCATGCCCGGCATCGGCTGGCTGATCCTCAACGGGATCTATCAGCGGGACTACCCGGTCGTCCAGGCCGGCGTACTCTTCGTCGCGCTCGCGTTCGTCATGGTCAACCTGCTCGTCGATCTGATCTACGCGTATCTCGATCCGCGGATCCGCTATGACTGAAGCGGCGACCCTGATGACGCCGGGTGCGGCGCGGCGGCCGCGTAGCGGGCTGGCGGAGATCGTCCTACACGTGATCCGCCAGCCGGTCGGGCTGGTGGGCGTCCTGTTGGTCGTGGGATTCATCGTGCTGGCGGTCGCGGCGCCGCTGATTTCACCCTTTGACCCTCTTGCCCAGCCCTCGAAACGGCTGCAGCCGCCGGGCGGCGCCCATCTGCTCGGGACCGATGAGTTCGGCCGTGATGTCTTGAGCCGCATCATTTACGGGTCGCGGGTCTCGTTTCAGGTCGGCGTCATCTCGGTGGGCATCGCGCTCGTCATCGGCGGCGGGCTCGGGATGGTCTCGGGGTACTATCTGGGGTTGATCGATAGCCTGGTGGGGCGGGTCGTCGACATCATGTTCGCCTTTCCCAGCGTGATCTTGATCGTCGCGATCTCGGGCGTGCTGGGACCGAGCATGACGACCGCGATGATGGCGATTGGGATCGTCTACTCGCCGATCTTCGCCCGCATCGTCCGCGGGCCGACGCTGGTCGTGATGCAGCAGCAATATGTCGAAGGGGCGCGGGCGTTTGGCGCCGGGTGGGTGCGGATCGTCGCTCGCTACGTGCTGCCCAACATCGCGGCGCCCGTGATCATCCAGACGACGCTGTCTTTCTCGACGGCCATCCTCAGCGAGGCGACGCTCTCGTTCTTGGGACTGGGCACACAACCACCCGATCCTTCGTGGGGCACCATGCTGGGCTCGGGCCGCAAATTCATGGAACTGGCCCCCTGGGTGGCGGTGTATCCGGGGCTGGCGATCGCGCTGGCGGTGCTCGGGCTGAACCTGTTGGGCGACGCGCTGCGTGACGCGCTCGATCCGCGGCTGCGGCGGGGCCGGACGTAGCCGGGTACGTTGTTGCCGAGGAGGAACCTCACACATGGGCACCGATGGGTTGCGTGATTTTCTGGAGATCCCCTACGAGAAGCTCGAGGAGATGAACCTTGCGGCGAAGCAACAACGCATCGACCGTGTACCCGTTCACAAGATTCGAGAAGAGCGGATACACTACCTCACAGACGAGCACCGTATCAAGGCTGTGACCGTGGTCTTCACGGACCTCGAAGGCCGGTTCCACATGCTCGACTACGATAAGAAGTTTCTGCTCAAGTCGGCGGACAACCTGACCTTCGACGGGTCGTCGATCCGCGGGTTCACCGTACAGCACGAATCAGACCTCCGGCTAGGCATCGACTGGCCGGCCTTCTATTGGCTGCCGTCGGACATGTTTGGGCCCGGCAAGGTCCTCGTGTTCGGTCAGGTCCTCGAAAAGGATGGCTCACCATATCCCGCCGACATGCGGGCCCGCTTGAAGAGCCACTGCCAGGCGCTCTTCGACAAGGACGCCATGGTCTGCCACGGCTCGAACGAGATCGAGGGATTTCTGTTCAGGGGGCGGGATGCCGAGCGACGGCACCACGAGACCGGCGCGTTCGAGTTCATCTCGACGGGCGGCTACTATCATTCGCTCCCTGGCGATGCGCTCCGCGTCTTTATCGACACCGCCGCCGAGGTGCAGCGGGCGATGGGCTTCGCCAACGAGAAAGATCACCCGGAGGTTGCGCCGTCCCAGTTCGAGATGAACTATGGCTATGCCGAAGCGTCAATCGCCGCCGATCAGGTGCAGCTCTACAAGCTCGTGTCGCGCCAGGTTGCAGCGCGCATGGACATGACGGCGTGTTTCCTGCCGAAGCCGGTGACCGGCGTCAACGGCAGCGGTATGCACACGAACGTGTCGCTAAGCCGTAAGGAGACGAATCTCTTCTACGATAGGAGCGGCAAGGACGGGCTTTCGCAGGCGGGGTGGGAGTTCATCCATCGCATCCTGGCCAACGCGGCTGAGACGTGTCTGATATTCAACTCGAGCGTGAACGCGTACCGCCGCTTGGACCCGCACTTCGAGGCGCCGAATCAGATCAAGGCCTCCGCCGTCGACCGCGGGGCGATGGTCCGCATTCCAATCGGCAACGAGTGGTCGGCGCGCGTTGAGTTTCGGTCGATTGCTCCTGACGCGAACCCATACATGGCGATCTACACGATCCTGCGGGCCGGCCTGGAGGGTCCGATCCACGAGGAGGAAGAGCAGAAGCGTAGCCGCACGCGGTTCCTCTCCGACAACATCTACGACGCGATCCGGCTCTTCAAAGGCAGCAAGTTCGTGGCCGATATCCTGGGCGAGGAGGTGCACACGAAGTTCGCGGAGCTGAAAATAGCGCAAGCTGACCGCTGTCCGAGGGCGCTTGGCGCACAAGTGAAGACAGCGGAGATTCAGTTCCACCACGAGGTGACGAACCAATACCTCTGGTCGAAGTTCTAGCTGTGCATGGATCACTAAGTTGAGGAGGCCCGGGTGCTTATCGGGTACGTGAGTGACGAACGGTACGTGGCCATCGCGGATGCGGCACTGGAATTCGAGCAAGGGGGCCGGAGCGTCGTCGTGCGCTCGACACCTCGTGGCGCGGTGTACGCCGACCTCTCTCCCGGCGAGTACGGCGTCACGCTCGTGAGAGACGGGTTTGGCTCGAAGCGGACGACGCTCCGCGTCCCGGGCGCCGCCCCATACCATTTCCGGCTTCTCGCAGATTGTTTGGTGGGATATGCGTGGCCTAAGTGGGTGAGAACAGGTGAGGTGTCGGAGTTTCGCGTCCACTCCGTCGAGCCATATCGTCTCAGCCTGTGGCGGTACGGGTGGAAGAAGGAGTTTGTCCGCCTCCTGGGATGGTTCGACGAACACGGCCCGCGCGCCGTCATGCAGATCACGCCCGACGGCGACTATACACAGACCGGCGTCAAATGGAACACGATCGGCTATGGAAGCGCCCACCATACACAATTGATCGCGGGTCCTGAGCGGTCGGGGCTGTACTACTTTCACGCGAAGAGTGAGGACGGGCGGTCCTTCTTCTCGTTCCCCTGGGTCGTCGCGCCGGCGCGTCCATCGGCACCGATCGCCGTCGTGGCGTCGACGAACACCTGGAATGCCTACAACAACTTCGGCGGCCGCAGCAACTACATTAACTCGAACCGGTTGCCACCCGAGCCGGTCGTCAATGCCCGGCAGGACCTGATCCGCTACACGCACATCGGCACGTTCAACGTGTGGGGATTTACAGATGATGAGTACGCGCCGCTGTCCTTCGACCGGCCGGAACTGGCGAGCCATGTCCCCGAAGACGAAGAAGTCACCGACCCGATCGAGGGCCGGATGCACGGCGGTCAGGCGCCCGGCGAATGGCGGCTGCTTGGATGGTTGGAGCACGAGGGCTATGCGTACGACTTTTATTCGGAACACCAGTTGCACACGGGCGTGCTCGATCTGGACGCGTACAAGATCCTGATCCTGAGCGTGCACCCCGAGTACTGGTCGCGGCAGATGTACGAACGGGTAAAGGACTGGGTGCACCGTCGCGGCGGCCGGCTGATGTACCTTGGGGGGAACGGCCTGAATTGTGAGGTCGAGTTCCTCGACGACGCGACGCTGCACTTCAAGACCGAGTTACTGAGTGAAGGCGGGGCGCTCGGGATGCGGGACCCGAAGAATCCTGACGTCTTCTATGAGAGCCGGTTCCATCGGACGGTAGAGTGCGAGGCCAACCTGCTCGGCGTCGTGTGCACGGAGACCGGCATCATGACGGCCGCGCCGTACAAGGCCATCGAGACGTCGCACTGGGTCTTTGATGGCACCGGGCTACACAACGGTGACCTTTTCGGCACGAAGAGCCTACACGAGCGTATCCACGGCGGCGCCTCGGGGCACGAGACGGACAAGATGAGCACGTACTCGCCGAAGGGGACGGTCTTGCTGGCCAAAGGCATCAACCCCGACGAGGGCGGGGCCGAGATGGTCTGTTACGAGTTCGAACGCTCCGGGGGCGGGGTATTCTCGGTGGGGTCGATCACGTGGCCGTCGTGTCTGCTGGTCGATCCGCACATCTCGCGCATCACCAAGAACGTCATCGACCGATTCTTGCGCTGAGAGCCGGAGGTCACCATGGCAGACACTGGGACGCCTTTTCAGGTCCATGGACAGGTCGCGTTTGTTACCGGTGCCGCCGGTGGGGTCGGTCGGGGTATCGCCCGGGTCCTGACGGCGGCGGGCGCCGCGCCGGTGTCCAAGGACAGCGTCATCGAAAAGATCCCGGTCGGCCGATACTGCACCGCGGATGAGGTCGGGTACGCGACGCTGTTCCTGGCGTCGCGCGAAAGTGGATTCATCACCGGACAGACGTTACACGTGAATGGCGGCACCATGATGGTCGGATGATCAGAGTTAGACGCCCGTCTCCACAATAGCCGCGTCGATCTGCGCCAGACCCTCTTTGCTGAGCTGAATGTCTGAGGCCGAAAGCCATCCGTCGACCTGCACCGGGGTTCGTGCACCGACAATCGCGCCTGTGACGCCAGGCGTCACCAACGTCCACGCGATCGCGAGCGTGGCGGCGCTCACCCCGAGACGATTGGCCATCGGGCGCAGATGGTCTACAAATCCAAGGGTGCGGGAAAGTTGCGGCTCTTGAAACCGCGCGAGCCGCCGCCGCCCGTCATCGTCGGGAAGATTGGCGATCCGTGCGCGGTCAAAGGTGCCGGTCAGCAGACCGGTGGCGAGGGGCGCATAGACGATGACTCCGATGCCATTCGCCCGACACCACGGGATCACACTCGTAGCCGAGGCCCGGTTGATCAGACTCAGGGGAACTTGTTCTGAGTCCACCGGTCGGATCATATGACAGCGTGCGAGAAGCGACACGTCGAAGTTCGACACGCCACCCCAACGCACTTTCCCCTGATCGATCAACTCGATCATCGTCGCCCACGAATCTTCAACGGCGGTCCCGATCGCGTCGGGCCAATGAAACTGATAGAGATCGATGCGTTCGACGCCCAGCCGCTTCAGGCTCTGCTCGCACTCGGACCGGATCGACTCCGGGCGGAGGTCCCTGACCATCGCGCCGGTGCCCCCAGACCAGTTCTGGCCGCCCTTGGTAAAGATGTACACGGTGTCTCCGATCTTGAACGGGGCCAGCGCGCGTCCCACCACTTCCTCCGAGTGCCCAAGGCCGTACACCGCAGCGGTGTCGACCCAATTGATACCGGATTCCACGGCATGCCTGATCGTGGCGATGGATTCCTGGTCATCGACGGCGCCCAGGCCGAACCCGCCCGCGCCGCCAAATCCCCATGTGCCGAGCCCGATCACCGAAATGTTCGGGCCATGCACTCCCAGCCGCCGTTGTCGCACGAGGACCCTCCGCTTCGCGGTGTCGCTACCGGCTGACGACTTCCGGACCCTGGTCCGTGATCAGGACGCTGTCTCCCTGACCAACGATCAGCGTCGGCAGGCGGACGTGGAGTTGGACGCAGACGCACATGCCGGGTGCAAAGACGGCATCCACATCCGTTCCCCGCGGGGGCTCGTCATAGCGCAGCCCCAGACCGCGGAACATCCCGTACATCTTCTTGTCCAGCAGGTTGTGACGCGTCAGGACGCCGTCGGCGGCCCTCGCGGCCTTGCCCAACGTCTCCCCCGGCACGAGATGCTCGATGGCGGCACGTTGCGCCTCGACCACGGCCTCGTGTGTCCGGAGCGCGTCCGGATCCGTTCGTCCGCCGGGGACGAACACGTTGCGCGAGATGTTTGCCCAGTAGCCGTTCCAATGCGCGTGACTCAAGATCCAGACCGGCTCGCCGGCGCCGACTCTCCGGCCGTGCGCGCCATCATGCAGCCGGCCCAGCCGCTCGCCACTCAGGACGTTGGTATTCGCCACGGCCATGGCGTCGGGCCATCGCCGCGCAGCCTCGGCGTACAACTCCCCGTCGAAGAACCCTTTGATCTCAAGCTCGGACATTCCCGGCGCGAGCGCCTCTGCGGTTTTTCGAAGCGCGAACCCCATGAGCTCCGCGGCGCGCCTGAAAGCCAGTTGCTCGGTCTCATCCTTGATGAGCCGGAGCCGGTTGACCGCCGGTGTCACGTCGTCGAAGGTCCACTTGGCAAAGGCGCCTTCCAGCGCCCGGAACCGATCCAGGGTGACCGTCCCAAACTCCACGCCGAGCCGGCCGGCCGCCGTCCCGGTCTTCGCCAGCTGCTGGCGACTGAGATCGGCTGCAGTCCTGTAGCCTCCCGGACCGGGGTCGTACGGCTCGACACGGACCCGGCTCGCCAGACGAGCCAGCGACTCGTCGGCCTCCGGCACGAACAACGCCGGCGCGCCCGCGGCGGGAACGACCGCAAAGGTGAGAGGGCTGTGAGACGTCCAAACGTAATGCCCGGTAAAATAGCGGATGCTCTCCATCGACGTGATCAGCGCGGCGTGCTGGCCGCTCCGGGACAGCTCGTACTGCAGTGACTCGACGCGATCCAATGCCGGAACTCCTTTTGAGAGAAGTGGGCGCGTTCGATGATTCGCGGGTTTCAGACAATCCTCCTCGCCTGGGGAGGTGCGAGTCGGCCGTTTGAGGAAACAGGAGGGCACACCAGGCATACGGTAAGGCTTGTGTCACGCTAACAACGGGAGGCAGCGCCAATGGCAGGCTCTCGGGTGTATCGATGGCTAGTGGTCGTCATGATTCTTGGAATGCTGTCAGCGACATTGGGCGGCGGCCCGCCGGCGGGGGCACAGAGTCGAGGGAACATCCTGGGCGTGGCCATGCACTTCTACCCCAGCACCTTCGACCCGGCGATCGGCGTCGCGGGGACACACTACCGAATCTTCGTGAACACCTATGAGGGCTTGGTCGACTACAAGATCGGGACGGCCAACATCGTCCCGGCCCTCGCGCAGTCGTGGTCGGTGTCGACCGATCTGACGACGTTCACGTTCCGGTTGCGTCCGAACGTGCGCTTTCACGACGGCTCCACGATGGACGCCGAGGCGGTCAAACTGTCCTTCGATCGGGTGAAGAAGATCGGTCAGGGACCGTCCGTGTACCTGCGGTCGATGCGCGAAATCCAGGCGGTCGATCCGCAAACGGTGCGCATCGTCCTGACCCAGCCGTCGGCCACCTTCTTGTATGGGCTCTCCAAAGTCTACATCCACGGCAAGACCCACGTGACCGATCCCGACGACGGCCGCGCGTGGTTCGCCGCCAACATCAACGGCACCGGCCCGTTCCGCATCGTCCAGGCCGAGAAGGACCAGCACATCGTGATGCAGCGGCACTCGACGTACTGGCAGGGGTGGGCGGACCGGCACATCGAGGGCGTGTTGATTCGGATCATTCCCGACGCCGCCACGCAAAAGCTGATGCTCGAGCGTGGCGAGGTCGACATGATGAACCTCTACTCGATTGGGCCCGATGAGTCTCCCGACAACCTCGCGAAGCGGCCCGGCGTGAAGCTCGTCCGGAGCCCCACGTACCGCACGTATATCTACCCATTCAACACACAGAAGCCCAACTCACCACTGCGGGACAAGCGCGTGCGCAAGGCGCTCGCCCTGGCCTTCGACTACGATGCCGTCAAGGACATCTTCTACGGCTCTGCGACGACGCCAAACGGCTTTCTCGCGCCCGGATTTACCGGTCATGACGCGCGACGGCCGAAGTTCAAGCGCGACATCGCCGCGGCGAAACGGCTGCTGGCCGAGGCCGGGGTCGCCAACGGCTTCGACATGGAAGGCCTCGTCTATCAGGAGGAAGAGCAGGGCCGCAAGTTGGGGTTGCTCCTCCAGGCCGCGTTCCGCGACGTGGGCGTCAACATGAAAGTGGGATACGCGCCGCCGATCGGCGTGTTCATCGGCCAGATGGAAAAGCTCGAGACGTCCGCAATGGCCGGGGCGCACCTCATGATGGCTCCGCTCACCGCCGACGCGGGGACGTACTTCCGCCAGGTGTTTGGCGGTGACAATGCGGGCAAACCCTGGAACCACTCGTGGTATGCGAATGCGGACGTCGACCGCCTCCTCAACGAAGCCGAGCGGACCGCCGATGAAGGACGCCGCATCGAGCTATGGCGCCGCGCGGAGACCATTATTATCGACGACCAGCCGGTCATCTTCGTGGCGTGGGCGACGCCGATCGTCGAGCCGGTGCGGGAACGCCTCATGAACTACCTCTACCACCCGCTGGACTACAGCGGCATTTTCCAGTTCTACAACGTGTACTTCCGCTAGGTTGACCGGGGTGTGCGGGCGGTACTGAGAGACGCCGCCCGCGCACGTCTCCGCGCTCCCGATGTCCTGGCGGTTTGTCATGGCGCGACTCCTCTGGGCCGGAGTCGTGCTGATTGCGATCACCCTCGCGACGTTCGTGCTCACGCGTCTGATACCCGCCGATCCGGCCCGCGCGGCGGCCGGACCCGAGGCGAGCGCGCAGGCGGTGGAACGTCTCCGGCAAGAGATGGGTCTTGATCGTCCTCTCGCGGTCCAGTATCTGCACTACCTCCGTGACCTAGCGCTCTTGAATTTTGGCCGATCGATTCAGACGCAGCGGTATGTCCGAGAAGATCTCCGAGCGTTCTTTCCAGCGACGGCCGAACTCGCGGTCGTCGTCATCGTCGTCTACACAGTAGCGTCGATCGCCCTGGGCGTGCTGGCGGCCGTGTACCAGGGGCGAACGCTCGACTATGTCCTTCGCGTGATCGGGATGATCGGCGCCGGGTTGCCGTCCTTTTGGCTCGGCATGCTCCTGCAGCTCGTGTTCTACCGGGACCTCGGATGGCTGCCGGCGGCGGCGCGGCTCGATCCCATGGTGCCCGCCCCTTTTCGCCTGACCGGGTTTTATCTTGTCGACAGCGTGGTGACCGGTAACTGGGCCGCGTGGCGTTCCTCGATGGAACATTTGGTGCTCCCCGTGATTGCGGCGGTGATGGCGAGGCTGGCCGTCGGCCTGAAGCTCACGCGGGTCACGATGCTCGAGGTGCTCGGTGAAGCCTATATCCGCACGGCGCGGAGCAAAGGGCTCCCCGGGTCGACGGTTATCCTCAGACACGGGCTGAGAAACGCGCTCATCCCTATCATTACGGCACTGGGTCTGCAGTTCAGCGCGCTGCTCGGCGGGACCGTGATCGTCGAAGTGGTCTTCGCGTGGCCCGGCATCGGCCGGTACGCGCTCGGGTCCATCAGGACGCTCGACTTCCCCGCGATCATGAGCGTGACCGTCGTACTCGCGGCGGTGTTCCTCGTGATCAACATGATCGTCGACATCCTCTACATCGCGCTGGATCCGCGGATCAGATACTCGTGAGCGCATCCGAGGCGGTTGTCCGCCGCGTAGGGCAGGCAGCGAGTCTCCTGCGGTCGCCGCGCCGGCGAACCGCGAGATTCCTGCCCGTGATCGTCCTGGGGGCGCTTGCCGCGGTGATCGTCATGATCGGCGTGTTGGCACCACTCATCGCGCGAAAGGATCCGAACGCGCTCAACATCGCGCGGCCGTTGCGACCACCCGCCGCGGACGCATGGTTTGGCACCGACGAGACCGGACGCGACATCCTCAGCCGGACGATCTGGGGGACCCGTCTCTCGCTCCTGTCCGCGGGGGCCGTGTTGCTGATCGCGGTCTCGATCGGCGTGATCGTGGGGGCCGTGGCCGGCTACGGAGGTGGTCTTGCCGATCAGGTGTTGATGCGAACCGCCGATCTGTTTCTGGCGTTTCCCGCGCTCATCCTGGCCATTGCGCTGACGGCCGCGTTGGGACCGAGCCTGCGGAACGCCGTGCTGTCGATCGGTATCGTGTGGTGGCCGATCTACGCGCGGCTCGTGCGCAGCCGCGTCCTGTCGGTGCGGGAGAACCTATACGTGGAGGCCGCGCGCGCCCTGGGACTCTCGGATGCCGGTGTGCTCGTCCGTCACGTCCTCCCACAGTGCTGGGGCACCATCGTCTCGCGCATCACGGTCGACATCGGGTACGCTATCATCTTGACGGCCAGCCTCAGCTTTCTTGGATTGGGCAGCCAACCGCCGACACCCGAGTGGGGGAGCATGATCGCGACGTCGCGCCCGTACTTCTTCTCCTATTGGTGGACGGTGACGTTCCCCGGGCTGGCGATGTTCGTCGCGGTGACGGTGTTTAGTTTTCTTGGCGACGCACTCTATGACACTTTTGGGATCAAGGCTGACCGCCAGATCTGAGGGGGGCTAACGTGAGCGTTGCAGAGCGGATGGAGCGCGTGCACACCTTCCTACGCGATGAGGGCGTCCCTCTTGCCCTGATCCATGATCCCTTCAATGTTTGCTACCTCACAGGCTACTGGACGATCTTGTCTGGAATTCCCGGCACGGAGACACTGCTGGTTGTCCCTGAATCAGCGGCACCGTATCTTGCGGTACCCGGGTTAGAGGTGACGCTGGCGCAGGAGCAGTGTCCCGGTCTCGACATTCGTTACCTGCGTCCGGCCGAGACGCGGGTCGGCAGCCAGCGCCGGCCTTCGCAGACCGTGGGGCACCTCGTGACCCAGGCGTTGTCCGCCGTCCCACCGGGGGCGATGGTAGGTGTCGACGCGTCGCTGCTGCGTTCCGACCGGCGTGAGGCTCTGATGGAACAGCTTCGTGGCCGCCCGGTGAAGGATCTCACGCCCTGGCTCGCCGGCCAGCGGGCGAGCAAAGACGTCGACGAGCAGCAGCGGACCCGTGCGAGTGCACGGATCGTCGCGCAGGCGGCCGCCGCCATCGCGCGGGTGCTGCGCCCAGGCGTCACCGAGCAGGCCCTGGCCAGTGAGGCTGTGCGCGTGATCTGGGCGCACGGCGGGACGGTGAGCCATCTGGTCGTCGCGAGCGGGCCGCGCGCGGCGCTCCCGCATGCCCTGCCGACGGCCAGGGCGGTAGGTCCCGGTGAGTTTGTCGTCGTCGACATCGGCGTGTTCCACGAGCACTATTGGGCGGAGATCGCGCGGACGTTCGTCGCAGGCACGCCGACTGCCGAGCAGTCGCGTCTGCTCTCCCTTGTCGGTCGCGCGCAGGTCGCCGCGCGCGGGGCGCTCAAGGCCGGGGTCAGTGCGTGCGATGTCGATGAGGCGGCACGGGCGGTGCTCCGCGACGCCGGTTTTGATGACGGCGTCTACATCCATTCCACGGGGCACGGTCTCGGCATCATGGGCATGGATGCGCCGGCCATCGCTCCGCACAACACGGCTCCGGTTCCCCTCAATGCCGCGCTGACGATTGAGCCGGGACTCTACTTCCCGGGATCCGGGGGGATTCGCATTGAGGACAGTTTTCTGGTCCGTGACTCCGGAGCAGAGTGTCTCACCGAGTGACGCAGAACAGTTATGAGGAGGCCCGCATGCGCTTGAAGGGGAAGGTCGCCATCATCACGGGAGGAGCGTCCGGGATCGGGCGCGCGTGTTCGATACTCTTTGCCGGCGAAGGGGCGCGGGTTGTGGTCGCCGACATCGACACCGCGGGCGGCGAGGAGACCGTCCGCGCCATCCGTGGGGCCGGGCACACGGCCATGTTCGTGCCCACCGACGTCACGCGCGCCGCCGCCGCCGAGCGCCTGGTCGATGAGACGGTGCACGCGTTTGGGGGCATCCACGTCGTCGTGTACACCGCCGGCATCATCCGCTACGGGACCGTGGTCGATACGCCCGAAGAGGTCTGGGACGACGTGTTGAACGTGAATCTCAAAGGCATCTTCCTCTGCGCCAAGTACGTCATCCCCCGCATGATTGCGGGCGGTGGTGGGTCGATCATCAACACGTCATCTGCGGCCGGGCTTGTCGCGGCGCTCAACCAGTGCGCGTACGATGCGGCCAAGGCCGGCGTCGTCAACCTCTCGCGCCAGATGGCGCTCGACTTCGCGCAATACAACATCCGTGTGAACTGTCTGGTCCCCGGCGGGATCGACACGCCGATGTCCCGGGCATTCATCGCCAAGCGTCAGGCGCGCTTCGAGGACGTCTCGAAGAACTGGGGAGCGTTCAAGCGCTTCGGCACGGCCGAAGAAGTCGCCCGCGTCGCGCTGTTTCTCGCGTCCGACGAGGCGTCGTTCGTCACCGGCGCGCCATTCATCGTCGACGGGGGTTTTACCGCGCAATAGCCGCGGGCCGCGAGAATCCACACCGGAGGTGCAGGCATGATTTTCGTTGTGATCGCATACGGGTCTCCAACCTTCGAACCGGGAAAAGCCGGTGACGCCCCGTTTCGGTCGCACCGCTATCGGGAGCGACTCATCCAGGAAGGGAAGATTGTCGTACACGGGCATCTTGCGGGGCAAAAGGGACACCTGTGGGTGTACAACGTCAGCGGCCCCGACGAGCTGGATCGTGTGGTGGCCGAGGATCCCATGTACCCCTGGCTTCAAAACGATCCTTCGATCCACATGTTGATTTCTGAAGAACGCGCCCATGAGCGAGAACGCACCGCTGAGATGCGGAAGGCGCAGATACAGGCGAAGGGCTCGTGACCACCGGGGTCGGACGACTCCGTGACAAAGTGGCGCTGATCACCGGCATCGGCCGCGGCATGGGACGCCACGCGGCGCTCGTGTTTGCGCGCGAGGGCGCGCGGCTCGTCGGGTGCGACGTGAATGACGATCAGGGCCGTGAAACCGCGGCACTGGTGTCCGGCGCCGGCGGCGAGATGCTCTTTGCCTCGGCCGACGTCTCGCAAGAACATCAGGTGATCGAGGTGGTGCGCCGCGGCGTGGAGCACTACGGCCGGCTCGATATCCTCTACAACAACGCGGGCATCGGCCCCCCAACAGACGCTGTTGCTACCGATCTGCCCCTTGAGGTCTTCGAGTGGGTCATGCGCGTCAACGTGAACGGGGTATTCTTGTGTAGCAAGCACGCGATACCGCACCTCGTGAAAAACGGCGGCGGATCCGTGATCAACGTCGCGTCGATCGGTGGGATCTACGGTGGCGGGGTCCTTCCTATCACCGCCTACGGGACGTCCAAGGCCGCGGTCATCGGCCTGACCCGCCAGCTTGCGGTGCAGTTTGCGAAGCACCGGGTACGCGTAAACGCGGTGTGCCCGGGGCCGATCGAGACGCCCATCTTGGATCCGTTCTTCGTCGACCCGGAGGTGAAACGCCGGTTCTCGGCGAGGATCCCCATCGGCCGGATGGGAATCCCCGAGGACGTCGTGCAGTTGTGTGTCTATCTGGCATCGGACGAATCGTCGTTCATGACCGGTTCTATTCTGACCATTGATGGAGGGATCACCGCATCGTGAGCGACACACACACCACGAGGCTCACCGGGCTCCGCCAGGCGTTGACGGCGCAGCGCGTGGACGCCGCGCTGATCGGCGCACTCACCAACACCCGCTACCTGACGGGATTCACCGGGTCGGCGGGCTATCTCGTGGTGGGTCACCAGGAGGCGACGTTGTACGTTGACGGCCGCTATACCGAGCAGGCCACGGAACAATTCACCAGCGGCCGGGTGACGACGACAGTGCGCGATATCCTCGGCGGCGTGATCGAGTCGCTCAAAGGCACGGTGCACGCTGGCTCGCGGATCGGGTTTGAGGCGGCTGCGCTGCCTTATGATCAGTGGCGGCGCGCCGCCGATGAGCTCACTGGGGTTGACCTCGTCCCCACGGCGCGTCTCGTCGAGACGTTGCGGGCTCGGAAAGACGCCGCCGAGGTCGACTCCATCCGTCAGGCCGTGGCCATCACCGATCGCGCCTACGAAGATCTTCTCACGTGGATCAAACCCGGCATGAAGGAATCCGAAGTCGCCGCCCGCTGCGAGTACTTCCAGCGCATGCACGGCGGCGACCGCAAAGAAACGCGAACGGCCGTCGGCTCGGGACCGCGATCCGCGATGCCGCATTGTATCGCGACCGATCGTGTCGTCGGCCCGAACGAGCCGGTGATGCTCGACCTCGGGTGTCTCGTCGACGGGTACACATCGGACCTGACGCGCACGGTGTGGCTGGGGAAGCCTCCGGCGGACTTCGAGGCCATGTACCGCGCGGTCGGCGAAGCGCAACAGCTGGCCATCGACGCGGTCAAACCGGGCGTCGCGGGACGCGCGATCCACGAGATTGCCCGCAACCATCTGGTGCGTGGCGGTTTCCCGGACCTCCCGCACTCGTTGGGACATTCGCTTGGGCTGAACATCCACGAGCGGCCCTCGTTCTCGGCGGTCGAAACCACGGCGATCGAGGTCGGCAACGTCATCACGGTCGAACCCGGGATCTATCTGTCCGGACGCTACGGTGTCCGGACCGAAGACATTATCGTTGTTACCCCAAATGGCTGTGAAGTGCTGAGTACGCGGGAGCACGCGCTGCAGGTACGCTGAGTTCCTGCGCTGAGTTCTAAGGAGGCGGATCGTGGAAACGCACCTGGGCCGAATGACCCTAAACGAAGCTGAAACCCGGCTGGCCACACGCCCCGTCGTCCTGCTGCCGTTTGGCGCGCAGGAGGCCCACGGTCCGCACCTGCCGCTCGGCGCCGACTATCTCGTGGCCGAAGAGGTCGCGATGCGCGCGTCGCGGCTCACCGGTGCGGTCGTGGCGCCGACGATGCCGTACGGGCCCACACCGGCTTTCAAGGGGTACGCCGGCAGCGTCAGCACGCGGGCCGAGATCACGCAGATGCTGGCCGAAGACATTATCATCAATCTGGCCGCCGCCGGCCCGACCCATTTTGTCTTCGTCGACAATCACGCCGGTAACGACCCGGCACTCGAGGTCGCGGCCCGCGCCGTGCAGGCGCGCGCGGGTGTCAGCGTCGGGCACTTCTATCCCTGGAGAGTGATGACAGCCTGGGGCCCCGAGCTCTTCGGGAGTGACTGGAAGGCCGTGTTCGGGCACGGCGCAGAGCCCAATACATCGGTGATGCTCTATCTCATGCCCGACAACGTCGACATGCGGCACGCGGTCGCCGGCTCACTCGCCCCCCTCGGCGGCCGGCCGATGACCGGCAGCCGGTACGTGGAGATCGACGGCGTGCAGTCGCAGATCTACATTGACCTGCGGCGCGTCAATGAGTCGAGCATCACCGGCGGTGATCCGCGGCTGCGCCCCGATCCCGAGTTAGGCCGGATCTTCGTCGAACGCTGCGCGGAAGCGCTGGCAAGCTTCGTACAATGGTTCAGGACTGTGCACGCCTCGACATAGCGCGCATCAACGTCCGAGCACGATGTCGATTCCAGCGAGGATCACGTCAAACTTCTTTCGAGAGAGTTTCCCAACGCGCTCTGTGAGAATTCTCTTGTCGAGCGTGATGATCTGTGACACGTTCGCCACGGAGTCCTTGGGCAACCCTGTCAGACGCGCTTGAAGCAGCACGTTTCCCGGCGCGCTCGCCCAACGAAGATTGCTTGTGAGCGGGATACACACGGCGGTGGCGATGCGGCTACGATTGAGGGCATCGCCCTGGGAGACGTCTACCACTCTGTCCGTTCCAGAATGCGCCGGCCCGCGCTCGTGATAAACGGATCAGGCGCCTGGTCGACTTCCTCACAGACTTTGTTCATGGCTTCGGTGATCGCATCGGGCGCGTGCCGGGCGAGGTATTCGGCGAGCGCTTCGCCATAGAGCTTGCTTCGGGACTTTTTTGCGCGATGTGCGTACTGTTCCGCCTCTTGGAAGATGTCGTCTGGTATCGAGATAGCAGTTTTCATACCAATAGTACAATGGGTTACTGTTCGCTCCTTGACATGGCGAACATACGTTCGTACCCTGAGACGGACGTGGTACTTCTGCCCCTGCGCAGCGTTGTCTTCCCAGAAACCCGGCCTCAGCCTGCTCCCTGGGGCCTGGCGGCCATAGCGGGGCGCCTGGTAGAGATCGCCGGGGCCGAGGACTCCGCCGCCCTGACCATGACGGCCAGACTCATCCTCGACGCCCAGAAGGCGGGCGAGCAGGTGGTCTGGATCGCCCCGTCCGAAAGTCTCTTTTTCGCCCCCGACGTCCTCGAGAGCGGGATCGACCTGGACGCTCTTGTGGTGGTTCGCGTCCCTGATTCCGCCGCCGGCGCGCGCGCCGCGGACAAACTCATCCGATCAAGCGCATTTGGGCTCGTCGTCGTGGACACTGGATCTACCCCACGCGTCCCGGTTCCCCTGATGGCGCGTCTGGCCTCACTCGCGCAGCGCAACCATACCGCCCTGGTCTTCCTGACGCAGCCCGCCGGCACGTCCTCTCTCGGATCCCTGATTTCCCTGCGCGTGCGGGCCCGGCGCCAGCGGATCGCCGCCGACCGGTTCCGCTGCTGGCTCGAGGTTCTCAAAGACAAGCGGCGAGGGCCAACCTGGGGATACGAAGAGGTGTGTCGTGGAGCGCCTGGCATGCGTTAATATTCCGGCGCTCCCGCTGCAGATCGTGCTGCGGGGCCATCCCGACTGGCGGCCGTATCCGGTCGTGGTGGTCGCCGAGGATCGGCCGCAGAGCCCGATCGTGTGGGTCAACGGGCGCGCCAGGAAATCGGGCGTCACCCCGGGGCTGAGTTACGCGGCGGCGCTCTCGCTCGTGCCGGAACTGCGGGCGGAAGCCGTGGCCCCCGCGCACGTCGCGGGCACGGCGGAGGTGATCGCCGCGCGGCTGCGCGCATTCTCCCCCGACGTCGAACCGTCATCCGATGAGCCGGGTGTGTTTTGGGCGAACATCGCCGGGCTGCATCGCTTGTATGACTCGCTCGATGTGTGGGCCGGCACCGTGCGGGCCGATCTGGCGGGGGCGGGATTTACCGCACTCGTGGTCGTCGGGTTCACGCGATTCGGCACGTACGCCGCGGCGCGGGTCGCGCGAAGCGTGCGCATGTTCTCCGATCCGCGCGACGAACGCGATGAGGCGGGCCGCGTGCCGCTCGTGCGTCTTGCGACGATTCCGCCCGAGACGCTCGACGCGCTGCACCAGTTGGGCGTGCGCTCGGTAAGCGCGCTGCTGCGCCTGCCTGCCGATGGACTGCTCGAACGGTTCGGCCCCGAACTCCACCGATTGCACCGGTTGGCCGCCGGCGACCTGTTGATCCCGCTGCAACCGAAGACCCCGCCCGATCCGATCCAGCGATCCGTGCTCCTCGACGACCCCGAGAACGACGCGGGTGGGCTGTTGTTTCTCATCAAGCGACTCTTGCATCCTATGCTGGCGGCGCTGGCCACGCGCGGGCAGGCGCTGGCCGCGCTCGATATGCGGCTGCGGCCGGACAGACAACCGTGGCACGCTGAGCGGATCCGTCCCGCATCACCGACGCTCGATGCGGTGCAGATCCTCGACCTCGTGCGCCTGCGGCTGGAATCGGTGGGGCTCGCGGCCGGCGTGATCGAGATCGATCTTGAGGCGAGCGGTCAGCCGGCCACGCCGGAACAGATGCAACTGTTCACCGAGCACCAGCAGCGCGACCTCGACGCCGGCAACCGCGCGCTGGCCAGGCTGCGCGCCGAACTGGGCGACGGCGCGGTGGTGCGCGCCGTGCTGCGCAAAGGCCATTTACCCGAAGCCCGCTTCAGCCTGGAGCGTATGGAGCGCCTGCAGGCCCCGCAGCCCCGCCAGACGGATGTGCCCACGCTGGTGCGCCGTGTGTTCTCGCGACCGCAGGCATTACCCCCGGCGCCGCGCCCGTCGCACGATGACGGCTGGCTCATCTCGGGCGTGGTACGCGGGTCGGTGGCCGATCAGACGGGGCCGTATATCCTCTCCGGCGGCTGGTGGGTGCGCGAGGTGCGCCGCGACTATTACTTTGTCGAGACGCGCCGGGGCGAGCTGCTGTGGGTCTACTACGACCGCCGGCGCCGAGGGTGGTTTCTGCATGGACGAGTGGAGTGAGTTACACTCCCCTCTGGTGCAAGACCAACTTCTCGTTTCACGAAGGCGCCTCGCACGCTGAGGAGCTGGTCGAAGA
>JBGQGY010000057.1:0-21822 GCA_041497675.1 bacterium
TGCCGACATCCCCGCCGAGATCACGATCGAGCCGGAAGCCGCGGGGCTACGGGCTATTGCCTATGGGTTTGCGACAGTCCACGGCGATAACGACCTGGAGAAGCTCCGGCTGGAAACCCCGCTCTACGATGCCTTGTACGTGTGGTGTCAACGGCGTGTGGCTGAGGCCGGTCAGAGCCGAGGATGAGGCATGGGCCTGGAGTTCGTCCGTTACATTGATCTACCTGAGCACGCGGGCCGCGGGGGCTTCGACCATGGGGCGGTGCTGTAATCAACGATGACGTGATAGAGTTGCTCGCATTGGACCGTCGCATCGGTATGCCCGCCGAAATCGGCTCCTAGCCCGATTGTGACCATTAGCGAACGCGCAAGAATGAATCTGGAACGTTACCGAATTGATTCCGGCCGCCTTTCTGTACCTGGAAAGGTCAGGTATGTGGTTCGACGCGTTGGCGTTTGCGGGGTCCCAGGGCCTGATCCAGGTTCCCGGGGATCTGCTTACTAGCCGAGGCCCGACCAAGTCCTCCCCTCGACCGGGGACTCCCCAGTTTGCCCGAGTCTGCAACAGGACCCTCCTCCCACGGCTCGTGCGCCACTGGGCAAACGTCCGAGATCCGCGTTTGGCCCGTTTGATCTCTGTAGACCGACAGGCTAGATCCTCCTTGGAGGTGCGGTGATGCATGGAAGATTGATAGCTCTTGTGGGGATCGGCGCACTGATCGTCTCGCTCAGCCTCGGCCCCCCGGGGTCCCTGGCGGGCCCCGCCGTCTCGAGGCTCGTGATCGCGCAAACCGTCGACCACGTGACGCTGGACATGTACTTCAATCCTGCCGTTCCCACCCAGAACGTCTCCTTCTCAATCATGGAACCACTCGTCGCGATGGATCGAACCCTCGGCAAGCTCGAGTACAAACTCGCCACAGCGATCACTCCCGTGGATGCCGTAACTTGGGAGGTCAAGCTCCGGCCGGGCGTGCGCTGGCATGACGGCCAGCGGTTCACGGCCGCCGATGTGAAGTACACGTTCGATCGCATGTCCGACCCGGCCCGGAAGTTGCGGCACGTCGTGCCGTCGGACATCTTCAAGGGCGTGGACGTGGTTGACGACCTCACCGTGCGGATCCGGCTCGAGAAGCCATACGCGCCGCTGGCGCGCCGCCTGATCGAGTTCCCCATGGTCCCCAGACATGTTATCGAAACGGTCGGTGATGAGAAGTTTGGGGAGGCTCCCATCGGCACCGGTCCCTACAGGTTTGCACGGTGGGTCAAGGGCGAGTTTGTTGAACTGGCGGCCAACCGGGATTACTGGGGACCCAAGCCCGCGTACGATGTGGCTATCTTCCGGGCGGTCCCGGAAGCGACCACCCGGGTCGCCTCGCTACTGTCGGGGAGCGTCGACATCGCGACCGACATTCCCCCGGAGCTCGCCAATGCCGTGAGGACGCGCGGCACGCTCCGCCTCGAACCCGTCCAGGGCATGCGGGTCATGTACGTAGGCATGAACACACACCGCAAGCCCCTCGACAACGTAAAGGTGCGTCAGGCGCTCAACTTCGCGATCGACAAACAAGCCCTGGTCGAGAAGGCCATGAGCGGCTACGCCGTGCGGAACATCGGTATCCTGAGTCCCCGCTCCTTCGGCTACAACCCCAAGGTGGCCGATCGGTACCCCTATGACGTCGCCCGGGCCAAGCAGCTTCTGGCGGAGGCCGGGGTGACCGGAGGATTCGACGTCTCCTTCGACCTGGGTCGCCGGTACTTCCGCGACCGCGAGGTCGCGCAGGCCATCGCGGGCTATCTGGGCGCGGTGGGTGTCAGGGTCCAGATCAACGAGATGGAGTGGGGCACCTTCGTCGTGAACTGGAGCGCCGGCAAGACTGAGGGGTTCTGGTACCACGGCTTCGCGGACATGACAGGGGACGCCGACCTGCCCCTCTACTACTTCTTCAGTCCGGCGGGCCAGCTCTGGCGGGATTACTTCTCCGACCAGCAGATCGCCGACCTCGTCGACAGAGGCCGGACGAACCTCGATCCCAAGGCCCGGACGGCAGCGTACGAGCAGGCCTTGGAGCGGATCGTGGATGTCGCTCCCATGATCTGGCTGTTCTCGCTGAACAACGCCTACGGGGTCTCCAATGCGGTCGACTGGACTCCTCGTCCGGACGAGCGCATCCTGCCTTACGAGGCGAAGCCCATGCGGTGAGGAGATGCGCGCATGAGACGTTATGTGGCTGCGCGGCTGCTGCAGTCCCTGGTCGTGCTCCTCGGCGTCTCGGCCATCGCCTTCTTGCTCATGTACCTGACCGGCGATCCGGTCCCGCTGCTGCTTCCTCCCGACGCGACCGTGGAGCGCGTGGCCGAATTCAGGCATGCAATGGGTTTTGACCGCCCGGTCTGGGTGCAGTACGGACTGTTCCTGGGCCGGGCGCTTCGAGGGGACCTGGGCCGCTCCGTGTGGTTCAACCAGCCGGTCCTGCCGATCGTGCTGGCGCGCGTACCGAAAACGGCCCAGGTGGCCGTCGGCGCGCTCGCGCTGGGCTGCCTCATCGCCTTCCCGCTCGGCATCGCAGCGGCCGTCCGCACCCGCAGCTGGTGGGCGCCGGCCCTCATGGCTGGCGCAATGGTCGGCTACTCGACTCCCACGTTCTGGCTCGGGCTGCTGCTGATCCTGATGTTTTCGGTCTGGCTCAATTGGCTGCCGGCGGCGGGCAGCGGCTCTGTTCTGCATCTGGTCATGCCGGTGCTCACGCTCGGAACCAACGTGGGGGCGCTCCTGGCCCGCCTGGTATGGTCCGGCCTCCTGGACGTGCTCGGACAGGACTACGTCCGGACGGCCCGATCGAAAGGCGTGGCGGAGCGGCTGGTGTTGTGGCGTCATGCCCTGAAGAACGCCCTGCTGCCGGTCATCACGATCATCGGGTTGGAGCTGGCGGGGCTGCTGGGCGGGGCGGTCGTGACCGAGACGGTGTTCGCCTGGCCAGGCATGGGGCGGCTCACCGTCGAGTCGATCTACAATCGCGACTACCCCATGGTGCAGGGCCTGGTCCTCGTCATGGCCGTGATCTTCGTCGTCGCCAATCTGGTCGTGGACGTATCCTATGCGGCACTCGATCCCCGTGTCCGCTACGAGTGAGGCGCCCCGGGCCCGCATCGTCCGGGAGGATCAGCCGGAGCCGGAACCTCGGTGGAGCCGGCTCAAGACCCTCCTCAGGCTGTTGCGCCGGAGCAAGGAAGCCATGGTTGGGACGGCGGTGATCCTGTTGGTGGCGGCCACGGCGGTGTTTGCCCCGTTCCTGACAGGTGATCCTCTGCGACAGGACCTGAGCGTGTCGCTCCAGCCTCCCGGTTGGATGCCGGGTGGCGACCTCAGGCATCCGTTGGGGACGGACGTTCTGGGCCGAGACCAGCTCAGCCGTCTGATCTACGCGGCCAGAGTCTCGCTGGTCGTGGGGCTGGTATCCGTCGTTGTGGCATGTGTCGTTGGCGTGCCGGTGGGACTTCTCTCCGGATTCTTGGGCGGATGGGTCGACAGCGTACTCATGCGGCTGGCGGACATCCAACTCTCGTTTCCCATGATCCTGCTCGCGCTGACGATCGTGGCCCTGCTCGGGCCTTCGTTGACCAACGTGATCATTACGATCGGCATCACGTCGTGGGTGCCGTACGCCCGGATCGTGCGAAGCACCGTCCTCTCCCTGAAGGGCCAGCCGTTCGTGGAGGCCGCCCGCGCGATCGGCTGCGGGACGGTCCGAATTCTGACGAAACACCTGCTGCCCAACGCCTGGGCTCCGGTCATCATCGTCGCCACGCTCCAGGTGGGGCGCGCCATCATCATGGAGTCGTCGCTCAGCTTCCTGGGGCTCGGCGTCCGTCCGCCGACCCCCACGTGGGGAGGCATCCTGGCCGACGGGCGGACGTTCATCTTCGCCGCCTGGTGGCTGGCCGTCCCGGCCGGCCTGGCAATTCTCATCACCGTCCTGGGCGTCAATCTCCTGGGGAACGGATTGCGTTACCTCATCGACCCTCGCCTACGTGTCGAGGGGCTGCAGTAGTGAAGGCAAGCGTGCTCAGAGAGCACAGGGAGGGAACCGAGATGGCAGTCAAGATAACCAGGACGTTCGTCGTTGACGGCATCAGGGCGGATCCCGGCGAGTTCGTCAAGGGCTACCTCGAGGTGACAAAGCGACTCGACGGAACCCCCTACGTGATTCCCATCATGGTGGTCAACGGTTCACTTGACGGCCCCCGCGTGTGCATCAGCGGCGGCGTCCACGGCAACGAATATCCCGGCCCGCTGGCGATCGCCACCGTGGTCCCATCGCTCAATCCCAAGACGCTGCGCGGCACCGTGGTGGCGCTGCCGGTCGTTCACATGGCGGCCTTCGAGCGCATGCGCCGGGAGAACGAGTTTGACTGCGTCGACCTCAACCGGATCGCCCCGGGGAGTCTCACGGCGAGGTATGCGCACAAGGTCGCGCGCAAAGTCTTCCACGACGTGCTACCGACGGTCGAGTACTTCCTCGACCTGCACAACTCCGGAGACCACATCGACGTGTTGCCCATGTCGGTCACCGAACCCGGCTTCGAGGCTCTCTCGCTCGAGTTCGCCAAGGCGCTGGGCCACGACATCATCTGGCAGGGCCTGCACGCCGAAGGTGTCTGGATCCGCGAAGCCCTGAAGATGAACCTCAAGTGCGCCAGCGTGGAGATCGGCGACCCCGCTTATCAAAAGAAGACGATCCTCAATACCCTGAAGTGGTTGAAGATGATTGATGGGGATCCGGACTGGCCCAAGCAGTGGCGGGTCGTCGAAGGACGCCCCACGTATGCTCAGAACGGCGGGCTATGGGTATCCGAGGTACGCATCCGCGACGAAGTCAAGGAGGGCCAAGTCATCGGGCGCCTGATCAATCTCTTTGGAGAGGTCGTCGAGACAGTCACAGCCGAGTACGCGGGCGTGGTGTGCAGCTTGCGTCACTATCTCTCCACCAATCCGGGCAACGAGGTGGTCGGATACTACAAGACCGTGAAAGTGGTCAACTGAAGGCCCGTCTGGGTGGCGTGGTTCACGGTCGCCGCGCCAACTATATCCGCAAGATCTCTTAGCGTCAAACAACAAGGGCGCAGGAAGTCGATCCCTGCGCCCCGGTCGCGTTCCTGCCGTGCCTTTCCTTGCCTTACCTAACCTTACCTAGCTGCGACTGCTGGGACAACCTTGAGCTGCTCCATCAAACCCTTCTGATCCGCGAGGCCCCAGTGCTCGACGACCTTGCCGTCGACGATGCGCCCGATGTGGATCTCTGACCAGGTCACTTGCTTGCCCGTTGCGGGAGTACCCATGAACTCGCCCTTCTGCGTACCCTTCCCCGCGAGACGGTGAACCAGCCTGTCCCCTACCGTGATCTCGTCCTCAACCGTGTAACGGACGTCGGGGAAGGCGGTCCGGAACTTGGTCAGGCCCTTTTTGAAGCCTTCTCTGTCCGGGGTCATGCCGGGAAACGGATTCCGGTCGACGTAGCCAGTGGCCAACACTTCATCGACACCGGCCAGGTTACCCGCGTTGAGGACATCGATAATACGACGACCAAGCTTTTTGTTGTCTTCCGGTGACATGTGTTTCTCCTTTGTGGCTTTGTCCTCACTCTTCACCCTATCGGTGGCCAAGAGTGGGCAGCCATCCCACGGCGATTCGCTTGTCCCGGTGGACTGTCTAGATTACTCGATTGTTCCCAGAGGGAATGAACCGGAAGGAATGGAGCGTACTCGCTAGCGGCGTAACCTTGTGCGATCCGACTGCAGCAGTCGCGCTACAACTTCTATCATAGTCCCTGCGGAGTTGCACGTCAAATGTAATTGACGCGAGTAAGATCACTCTTTACAAATCATTTCCCGCGTAAGACAAGTTGAAGCTCTTGTTCACCAGCGGAAAATCGGGGACGATGTTCTTGAGGATCGCGTAATTCAACGCGGGCCAATTCGCAAACGACGGGTCTTTCACCTTGACTCGAGAAAGTGAATCGTCCTCGCCGGCCACGATCCAGTGCCAGATCGGGCCGCGCCACCCTTCGACCAAGCCGAAGTCACCGGCACCCGCTGGCAAGGTTTCAATAGGTTGGACAATCTGTCCCTCGGGCAGCGCGTCCAGCGCGCGTGTGATCAAGTTAAGCGCCTCGTGAACCTCCTCGACCCGCACCATCATCCGCGCCCACACGTCGCCCTCGCTCATTGCCGTCACCCGAACCTGCAGATCCCTGTAGGCTGCGAACGGATGGTCTCGTCTGGCATCAGCGTCAATACCACTTGCGCGGGCGACCACCCCTGCCACCTGCATCTCGCGGGCCGTCTTCTCCGTCAGCCGCCCGGTGCCGTGAAGCCGGTCCAGCACGCTCGAGTTGCTGATCGCAATGTCGACGACTTCGTCGAAGTCGGTGACCACTCGCGTTAGTGTCTCGCGCACCTCGTTCACTTGAGACGGGGTAAGATCGCAGCGCACGCCGCCCGGCACCACAGCACCACGCAGCAGGCGATGCCCGACAAGATGTGCGTTCAGCCGCAGCACTTCCTCCCGCAGCCGCATCGCGTGCGCGTTGGCAAAAGCGAAACCCGTGTCGGTGCAGATCGCGCCGACATCCGCAATATGATTGTAGATGCGCTCAAGCTCGAGCAGCACCACGCGCAGGTAGGCCGCGCGGGCCGGAATCGCGACGCCCCTCAGTGACTCGACAGCCTGACAAAAAGCCATGGCATGACCTACGCTCGAATCGCCGGAAATTCGCTCGGCAAGCTCGACTCCGGCGGCCGGCGTCCTGGTCTCAAAGAGTTTTTCGATCCCCTTGTGAACAAAGTAGAGGCGCGATTCGAGGTTGATGACGGTTTCGCCCTCGACGCTGAAGCGGAAGTGACCCGGTTCGATGATTCCGGCGTGCACGGGGCCCACGGTGATCTCGTGGATGCCCTCACCCTCGACGCGCCGGAACGGATAGGGAGTCCCATCGTCTACGAACTCGGCCGGCGGCACGGCATCCTTCAGCAGCGGGTGGTACTCCGCGGGCCAAAACTGGTGCAACGGTAGCCGGCGCAGGTCTGGATGATCAATCGGTAGCAGCCCGAAGAGGTCGTGTATCTCGCGTTCAAAACGGCTGGCGAGATACGACCGCGTCGCCAGAGAAGGAAACCCCCTGTCGTCTTCTGGCACAAACGCAGAGGCGACAACGAAGACATCAGCGCCCGCAAGCTCGAAGATATATCGTAACGTGAACTCGCCTCGCTGTTTCCTCGTGTCTTCGGCAAGAATCAACTCCGGGCGCCCGCCAAATCGGTCGCGGAGGTAGTCCGCAAGCGCCGGAATCATCTCTCTCTTCACGGTGACTCGCACTTCGCGGGGTCCACGCGGCTCGATGCCCGTCAGGCCGAGTGCTGTAGCGTGGAGCTGACGGGATACCATGTTCAAATCGATCACGTCAGCCTCCCAACACCTCTATGGCCTGCTTCACGGCATCGGCAACCGCCGATGGCAATGTAAGCCCAAACCCGATGAGCAGGGCGAAGTTGACCGCCAGCGGCGCAATCGCCCAGCTAGGCACCGCGCCGCGATCCAGCGTGTCGGGCGGCTCGCCGTAGAGCATGTGATTGACGCCCGCGAGCATCCCGGCAAAGACGACGACGAGCAGCGCGACGCCGATGGCGGCGACCCACGCATGGCTTTCGAGACCCGCGCGAAAAATGATGAACTCGCTGACAAACAGCCCAAACGGCGGCAACCCCACGAGCGCCACCGTGGCCGCGAGGAACGCTCCTCCTGTGAGCGGCGAGGCACGCAGGAGCCCTCGGACCCGGCCAATGTCGGTCGTCCGGTATTTCAACAGAATGTTGCCCGAAAGCATGAAAAGAAGCGATTTCGACAGCGCGTGGTTGATCACGTGAAGCAGGGCGCCGAACACGCCCCAATACCCTCCAAAGCCGAGCCCAAGGCAGATGATTCCCATGTGTTCGACGCTCGAGTACGCCAGCATGCGTTTGTAGTTGCGCTGGGTCAGCAAGAACACTGAAGCGACCGCGAGCGACAGCAGGCCGATACCCATCAGCAACTGCGAAGAGAAACTCGACCCCAGAGTCAGATTCACAACCGCGTTAAACCTCATCAGCGCGTAGAGGCCGACGTTGAGCAGCACGCCCGACATCAGCGCGCTTATGGGGGCGGGCGCCTCGCTGTGCGCATCGGGCAGCCACGTGTGCATTGGCGCGAGCCCCGCCTTCGTGCCATAGCCGACGAGGATGAAGGCAAAGGCCACCCGCACCACCTGCGGGTTCAGGCTCGAAGCCGCGGCGTACAGGGAGGTCCAGTTCACCGCGATCTCTCCAAACCGAGCCGCGCCCGCGTAGTACATCAGCACCGTACCGACGAACGCCAGCGCGATCCCCACGGACGACAGGATCAAGTATTTGTACGCCGCCTCGAGCGAGGTCCGAGTGTTGTGCAGGTTGACAAGAAACACCGTGGCCAGCGTGGTGCCTTCTATCGCCACCCACATCACGCCCAAGTTATCGGTCGTCACCGCAAGCAGCATTGTGAAAATAAAGACCTGCGAAAGCGAAAAGAAGAGCCGCGCCCGTGGTGTGCGCGCGGCATCGAATTCGACCCGCATGTACCCGAGCCCATAGATGGCGGCTATAGCGCCGAGCACCGTCACGACGGTGACCATCAGCGCCGAAAGCGCATCCGCGCGCAACAGGGAGCCGAGCGCCGTGATTTCACCCCTCCCGTGCCAGACCCTGACGGCCACCGCCAGTCCGGTCCCCAGCGTGGCGAGGGCGGCAAGACCATGAATCACTTCCATCACACGCCGCTGGCGCAGCAACGCAATCACTCCTGCCGCAACAGCCGGGATCAGCACCAGCGTCACTAAGATCATCCCTTGAGACTCCCCATCTCACCGACCTCTATAGAATCGAAGTTCTCTTTGATCCGATAGATGAACACTTCCATGATCAGCACCCCCACCAACACGTCGAGAAACACACCCATCTCGACGATAAACGGCACACCGTAGGTGGCGAGCAGCGCCAGGAGCACGATGCCGTTCTCCAGCATCAGGAACCCCAGGATCTGCGTCAGCGCGCGCCGGCGAATCACGGTGATGAACGCGCCGATCAGCACACTCGCAAATGCCAGCGGGATAGCGTCGGCCGTGGGCAGTGGGTTCGACGTACTGATCGGAGCCATCACGTAGAAGGCGATCGCCACGAGGAGCCCACAGACGAAGAGCGCGGTCGGTGTTCCAAGGTACGGCGCGACGGCCCGCTGCAAACCGATCCTCGTAACCGCGCGGTTGAGGATCATGGGAATGATGAGCACCTTCACGACCACGAGACCGAGCGCCACGGCGAATAGTTCCGTGCTGTGCGCAAATACGGCGATCACCGCCGCGAGCATCGAGACGAAGACCGACTGGGCCGCGAACAGCCGAACTTGACCGCCGAGGTCCCCCCGCGCGATCAACAGAAACACCGTGCCCAGCGCCAATGACACCAACATGTTGACGAGCTTAGGAAATATCTCGACAAACATTGCCAACTCCGGTCACCTGAGAAAGAAAAATGAGATGACCGCCAGCAGCGCGAGTGTAAACGAACCGCTCAACAGCTCCGGCACCCGAAACAGTCTCAGCTTGGCCACCGAGGTTTCCAGTATCGCCACCGCAGCGGCCAACGCGCCAACCTTCAGCGCGAGAACCGCAAAGGCGATAGCCACACGCCCGGGCTCAAGCGAGCGGGCCACGCCCCAAGGCAAGAACAGGTTCGCAAGGAGCACCAGGAACACGAACAACTTCATGCCCGCCGCCCACTCGATCAGCGCGAGATGTCTCCCGGAGTATTCCAATACCATCGCCTCGTGAATCATCGTCAGCTCGAGATGCGTCGCGGGATTGTCGACCGGCAGCCGTCCCGTCTCGGCCAGGGCGACGATGAAGAAGGCTACAAACGCGAGCACGTGCCCCGGATTCAGAAGGAGCAGGGAATCCTCAGCGCCACGCCTGACAATCTCGTCCAGGCTGGTGCTGCCGACGCGGAGCGCGATGGCGAAGATCGCGACCATCACGGTCGGCTCAGCCAGCGCGGCGATGATCATCTCTCGGCTCGATCCCATGCCCCCGAAGGCGCTTCCGGCGTCCAATCCCGCCAGCGCCAGGAAGAACGTCGCCAGGAGCAACAGATACATCAGCACGATGATGTTACCGATGAATCCCAGCGGCGTACGGGTGGTCAGCATCGGCACGAGCAGCGACGAGAGCAGCATCACCGACGCGACCAGGTAAGGGGTAAATCGGAAGATCCACGACGTATTCTCGGAAATGACCACTTCCTTCGCCAGCATCTTGCGCAGGTCTCGATACGGTTGGAACACGCTTGCGCCCCGCCGGCCTTGAAGCCGGGCCTTGACCTTGCGCAGCGACCCGACCATCAGCGGCGCACCAAGAGCCACAATCAGAAGTTGAATCGCCTCGATCAGAACACTCGCCATCATGGTCAACGTACGATGACCAGCAACACAACCAGAGCCACCAGGATATACAACAGGTAAACGTTGACGTTGCCTGATTGCAGAAGCCGCGCGCGTTCGGCGACCCACCGAAGCGTTCGATTGAGCGGCCGGTAGATCGCGTCATCAAAGATCGATCGCGCCTCGTTCCTGTAGCTCATCGTTCGCACAAAAAAGCGCGATTCGGGGTGGAACTCGATTGCCAGCTCCTTCACCGGCCGGTAGAGCACGCTGAAGACGCGCTTGAACGGATCGGCGAACGACGTGGCCGTGTACTCGAAACGCGCGGTCTGCAAGGCTCGCCCGCAGCCCCACGTCTCGTAGTCACGCCGCGCGGTGTTGGCGTTCAAGACGCGCAAGGCTATCGGTATTGATACCAGCAACGCCGCAAGAACCACCGCAAGCCAGAGAGGCGACATGGTGGCGAAGGAATCGTTGACGACAATGCCACTCCAGTCGAAACGCATGTCCGGTGCGGCTCCGAGCAGTTCAGACGTGGCCTTGCTCAGCGACCGCAGCACCGCGAACGGGGCCAGTCCGAGCGCAAGGCATGCAACGGCCAGAAGCGCCATGGCCGCGCGCATCGAGAAGCCAACCTCGCGGGCGTGTTCAGCACGCTCGCTGCGCGGGAGCGCCAGGAACGAAATACCGAATGCTTTGATAAAGCAGGCTGCGGCGAGTCCGCTCGTCAGCGCAAGAGCCGCAACCGAAAGGGCGAAGGTGAGGTTGATGGCCCTCGACGGGATCTGGAAGCTCAGAAGCAACGATTGAAAGGTGAGCCACTCGCTGATGAATCCGTTGAACGGCGGCAGCGCCGCTATGGCCACCGACCCGACCAGGAAGAACACAGCCGTCTGCGGCATGCGTTTGATGAGGCCGCCCATCTCTTCCATATTGCGTGTGTGGGTCGAGTGCAGCACTGCGCCGGCGCCCAGAAACAGCAGGCTCTTGAACACGGCGTGGTTCAACGTGTGCGCCAAACCTGCTATCAGAGCAAGCGCGGCGAGCGCAGGAAGATGGTAGGTCTGGAACAACATGCCTCCTCCCACGCCGAACAAGATGATCCCGATGTTCTCAACGCTGTGATACGCCAGCAGGCGTTTCAAATCGTGCTCGACGAGCGCATACAGCACTCCCATGACAGCCGAGACCGCCGCGACCAGCAGCAGCACTACGCCCCACCACGCGGGACCACCGCCCAGCCAGTCAAACCCTACGCGCACGAGCCCATAGATGCCGAGCTTGATCATCACACCCGACATGAGCGCGGAGACATGGCTTGGCGCTGCCGGGTGTGCCTGCGGCAGCCATATGTGAAGCGGGATCACGCCCGCCTTTACCCCAAAACCCAGCCCCAGCAGTACGAAGATCAGATTGCGCGTCGTTCCGGTGACGGCCGCGGTCCCGGCGTGCCAGCCCGCGAATTCCATCGTGCCGGTGGCACGAGACAGCAAGAGAAAGCCGATCAGCAGGCAGGCAAACCCAGCGTGGGTCATCACGAAGTACAGCCAGCCCGCGCGCTCGGTCTCACGGCTCTCGTGCTCGGTCATGACCAGAAAGTAGGACGCGAGTGACATCGCTTCCCACAGCGCCAGAAACGTCAGCGCATTGCGCGCCATCACGACCAAGATCATCGAGGCCAGGAAGACATTCAAGGCGACGCCCATTCCCGCGAGCGAATATCGGCCCTCGTACTCGCGGGTGTAGCCGATCGCGAAGAGCGTCGTAGGAATGGCCGCGCTTGCTATGACGACGACAAAGAAAGCGCTCAAGCGATCAATGCCGAGCGTCACCCCGCCGACCGGCAGTATCTGCGGGAGGGAGACGCTGACCGTCCCTCCCGCCAGCCCCGCCAGTCCAAATACCAGGGCCAGTGACGCGCCGACAAGCGCAAAAGCATGACCGACCACGCGCGAGGCCCGCGGCGATCGGGCGCTGAGCAACGCTCCGGCGGCTCCGGCTCCGAAGCTCGCAAGCATTCCTACAAGCAAGTTCATCATGGCTTCTGTTCGCGCTTCTGCAGGGCGGCCAGGATGCCCGAGAGGATCATCTGTGGAGTTGGCGGGCAGCCCGCGACGACGACGTCGACGGGCACAACGGCGGATACCGGTCCAAACACTCCGTACCCGCCGGCGAAGATTCCGCAATCGCGGGCGCAGTCCCCGACTGCCACGACAAACTTGGGGGCAGGCATCGCCTCGTACGTACGCTTAAGGGGGTCGGCCATGTTGCGGGTCACGGGACCGGTCACGAGCAGGCAGTCCGCGTGACGCGGAGACGCGACGAAGTGCAGGCCAAATCGCTCAAGATCGTAAAACGGATTGTTCAGCGCGACGATCTCGATCTCACAGCCATTGCATGAACCCGCATCGACCTCCCGGATGTGCAGGGAGCGACCAAGAAGCCCGCGCGCTCGCTCATCGATTTCGCGCGCGATGATCTCGATTTGCTGATTCCCGTCTGTTCCAACGAGAGGTTCAGTGACAAGGGGTGTCTTCAGGATCTTCCGCAGCAACTTGCTCATGGTCAAATAAGCCCGTGGCTACTTCTACAAGGAAACGGGGCTTACCTATTGCACCGCCTAGGCTGGATAGTGCAACAAGACACCGGCGAGCGTCATTGAATGTCTTTGTCCGCTCGATGTTGGGTTGCTAGTGAAGATTCCGAATGCCCCGTCAGAGGAACTCGTGCGCTAACGCTGGTTGGTGACCGGAAACTCGCTTTCGGCGCGGATACCGGCAGGATAGAGACCCAAACAAATTGTATATCTTACAGCAAAATTGCTCTATGACGATGAGGTGGGCAGCGTGGCGAGACACCAGGGTTCGGTTGCTGCGTCTAGCGACCGTAGTCCCGCAAGCCTTCCCCCCGTCCCTGAGAAAGATGTCGACGGGGTCCTGAGCATATTGCGCCCGCTCGTCGAAGCCGTTGGCGCCACCGTCGGCGCGCACTGCGAAGTGGTGCTCCATGACCTCCGGGTGCCCGAGCGATCGGTCGTCGCGATCTGGAACGGGCAGATCACCGGCCGGCGGGTTGGTGGACCCGTCGTCGGTGGACCGTCGAAGGACGTCGCGTTGAAGATGCTCGACTCGAGCGTCACCGAGTCGACCCTGTCCGTCAACTACAAGACGCAGGCCAGAGATGGCCGCGAGCTCAGGTCGAGCTCGATGGTGTATCGCACGCCTGAGGGCAAGCCGGTCATCGCGTTGTGCGTGAACCTCGATCTCTCCGCAATGACCATGGTGCGTCAGTTGCTGGATGAGATCACGAGACCGGCGCCCGCCGAGACTGCAGCCGCGGAGGACGACGCCGGTCAGATCGACGTGTCCGAGATCGTCGAGAAGATCATCCGTGAGTCGGTGACGGAGGTCGGCAAACCGCCGAAGTTCATGGACCGCGACGAACGGCTCCGCGCCGTGCGGCTGATGCACGAACGCGGTCTCTTTCTCATCCGAGGCGGTGTCGAGCGCGCGGCCGGGGCCCTGGGCATCGCGCGATTCACCATGTACAGCTACCTCAAGGACGTTCGAGGAGCGTGAACCGTGGCGAGATGGGATGATCCCCTGCACACCGATGAGTATTCGACGGCCAACCGTCCACCGGTGCTGGGCACTCGTGGGATCGTGTCCTCGGGCCACTACGCGGCGAGCTTCGCCGGAGCGCTCATCCTTCAAGAGGGCGGCAACGCCATCGACGCCGGCGTCGCGGCGGGGCTGTGCATCAACGTGCTCCAGCCGGACATGACCAGCCTCGGCGGCGTGGCGCCGATCATGATCTACCGGGCCGACACGCACTCCGTCGTGACGATCGACGGTTTGGGCGTGTGGCCCCGGGCGGCGTCGATCGACTTCTTTGACACACAATGCGGCGGTGACATGCCCCCCGGCGTGCTGCGATCCGTCGTGCCTGCCGCGGTGGCCGCCTGGATTGCCGCGCTCGACCAGTATGGGACGATGAGTTTCGCACGGGTCGCGGCCCCCGCCCTGGAATTGGCAGAGCACGGGTTCCCCGTCTATCGATTTCTGCACCGGAACCTCATCCATGATCTCGCAGGGTATCGTCGCTTTCCGACCACATCGCAGCTCTTGCTCCGCAACGGCGCGCCGTTACCGGTGGGGACGCTGCTCGTCCAGTCGGACTTAGCGGCGACCCTGCGGCGCATGATCCGGGCCGAAGAGCAAGCCCAGTCGGGTGGCCGGCGGGCCGGTCTGGCGGCGGCGCGCGCAGAGTTCTACGAGGGTGAGACCGCCGAACGGATCACGCGGTTCATGGAATCGGAAGGCGGACTCCTTCGCCCGCCCGATCTGCGCAACTATCGCGTCCGCATCGAACAGCCGCTGCGCACCACGTACAAGGGCTATGAGGTGCTTTCATGCGGACCCTGGTGTCAGGGTCCGGTGCTCCTCCAGGCGCTCAACCTGCTGGAGGGAGACGATCTGGCGGCGCTCGAGCACAACAGCGCTAAGCACCTCCATCTCGTCGTTGAGAGTTTGAAGCTGGCATTCGCGGATCGCGAAGCCTACTACGGCGACCCGGCAGTTGTCGATGTGCCCATGGACGCGCTGCTCTCCAAGGCGTACGCGCGAGAGCGCCGATCCCTCATCCGCGAGCAGGCGTTTCCCGAGATGCCGCCGCCCGGCGACGTCCAGACCCGTGGCGCGAGAGTGACGACCGGTGAGGCGCGTGCCTCGTCCTTCAAGGAGCCGGACACGAGTTACGTCTCCGCGGTCGACCGGTGGGGGAACGCCTTTTCGGCCACTCCCAGCGACAGCGCGTCGACCGGTCCGCTTGTGCCGGGCGTCGGGTGCATCGTGTCCTCGAGGGGCTCGCAATCGTGGCTCACGCGTGGACACCCGAGCGCCTTGGCCCCGGGAAAGCGCCCGCGGCTGACCCCCTCTCCCGCCATGGCGTTCCGCGACGGCCGCCCCTTCCTCGTGTTTGGCACGCCGGGCGGCGATATCCAGCCGCAGGCCATGCTGCAGGTGCTGCTGAACGTGGTCGATTTTGGCATCGAATTGCAGACCGCGCTCGAGAAGGACAGAGTGCACAGCTACAGCTTCCCCAACTCGTTTTGGCCGCATGCCTATCGCCCGGGAGCTCTAGATATCGAACCGGGCTTGAGCGAACACGTGGCCGCGGATCTCTCGAGCCGGGGCCACCGCGTGCGACGGCTGACGCACTGGGATCGCCACCGGAGCAGCGGAGTCTGTGCCATCCAGGTCGGGACGGAGCCGGGCCTCTTGATTGGGGCCGCCGACAACCGGCGCGAATCATACGCCGTCGGCTGGTGAACAAGACCTTTCTTAGGAGGTAGCGTATGTACCGCAAGATTGTGATGCTCGCAACAATTTTGACCCTCGTGGTGCTGAGCAACCTTCCATCCTACAGACATGGGGCCACTCTCGCGGCGCCCGCGGCCGCCACGCAGTGCACCGAGCGCGGCGGGACGCTGCGGGTCGGTCTGGACTCGGATCTCATCAATCTGGATCCCGATGCGTCGACGAGCCGGCCGGATCGGCAGGTCTGGAAGGAAGTGTTCAACACGCTCGTCGGCCTGACGGCCGAACTCAAGATCGTCCCCGAGCTCGCCGAATCGTGGGAGTATCGGTCACCGACCACGATCGTCTTCAAGCTGCGTCAGGGCGTGAAGTTCCACGACGGCACCGATTTCGACGCCGACGCGGTCAAGTTCAACATCGAGCGGAAGAAGTCGATCGCGGGTCCGCGGGTCAGCGAGCTTGCGAGCGTCGAGTCGGTCGAGGTCGTCGATCGGTCGACCGTGAAGTTCAACTTGAAGGAGCCGTTTGCTCCCCTGCTCGCGATCCTCTCGGACGGTTCGGGCATGATGTCATCGCCCACAGCCGTGCGGAGGCTCGGACCCGACTACGCGCGGAACCCCGTCGGTACGGGGCCGTTCCGGTTCGTCGAGTGGCTGAAAAATGACCACCTGACTGTTCGCCGGTTCGACCGGTACTGGGAGAAGGATCTTCCCTGTATCGACGAGATCCGCTTCATTCCCGTGAGCGACGAAGCGGTCAAGTTGACCAACCTGAAGACCGGCGCGCTGGACCTGGTCGACAGCGTCCCGCCGAAGGACGTGGCCGGTCTCAAGCAGGACAACAAGTTCAAGTACTTCGAGGTCAGTGACCTTGGGTGGCGCTCGCTCGACATCAACGTCACCCGCCCGCCCTTTGACACGAAGGCGGTCCGTCAGGCGGTCGCGTGGGCCATCGACCGAGACGTCATCGTGCGCGCCGTGCTCTTCGGCACAGGGGTCGTGGCCCACGGCCCGACCTCACCGATGCATGCAGGGTATCAGCGGGCGTTTGCGCCTTATCGCCGCAACGTCGAGAAGGCCAAAGGGCTGCTCTCCGAAGGCGGCCGGGCAGGCGGTTTCCGGTTCACCGTGATGGTTCCACGTTTCGAAGTGCGCGAGCAGGTGGCCCAGGTGCTGAGGGAGCAACTCGCCGAGGTCGGTATCCAGGTGGATATCCAACTCGTCGATTTTGGCGACTATGTCGGCCGGCTGAGGACAAAAGACTACGCCGCGCAGATGGGCGGGTGGAGCGGGCGCCCGGATCTCGACGGCAGCCTGCATTTCATGTTCCATGGACGCGGCTCGCAGAATGTGACCGGGTACGACAATCCCAAAGTGAACGAACTGCTCGATCGGGCGCGCACCGTGACCGATCAAAACGTGCGGGTCCGGCTGTATCAGGCGGCGCAGGCCATCATCGCGGACGAGGCGCCCAGCGTGTTCCTCTTCTACCTGCCGCAGAATGAAGCGGCGATCGCGCGGGTCGAGGGCTACCGATCGAGCCCAGATAACATCCTGAGGCTGAAGTACGTGTCGATCCGCAAGTAGCCAGGGGCGTGGCACAGTACCTCGTTAATCGCATCTGGGGCATTCTCCCGGTGCTGCTGGTACTCAGCATCGTGACGTTTGGTGTCATGCGGCTGATCCCGGGAGACCCCGTCGAGATCATGTGGGGGGGCGAAGCGAACCGGGAAGCGGTGCAGGCCGCGCGCGCCCGACTCGGTCTCGATCGACCACTCCCGCTGCAATATCTGTGGTGGCTGTCTCGGGTGGGGCGCGGCGATCTCGGGTTCTCGCTGCGAACCCACCAACCCGTCACGGAGGCGATCGCGCAGCGGTTGCCGGTGACCGTGGAATTGACAGTCCTGGCGATGGGTCTCGTCCTGCTCCTGGGCATTCCCCTCGGAGTGCTGGTCTCCGTCCGCAGGCAGACGGCTATCGACACGACGACCTCGGTCTTGTCGCTGCTGGGGCTCTCGATTCCCAGTTTCTTCCTGGGCATCGTGCTCATTGACGTGCTGGCCCTGCGTCTCCACTGGCTCCCGTCGCTCGGCTATGTCTCGGTGACCGAGCGCGCCGTCGACAACATCCGGCACATGATCTTGCCCGCGATCGCGCTGGCCACGGGTCTGGCCGCGGTGATCCTGCGGATGGTGCGGGGCAGCATGCTGGAAGTGCTCTCACAAGAGTTCATCCTGGTAGCGCGCTCAAAGGGTCTGCGAGAGCGTCAGGTCATCTTCAAACACGCGTTGCGCAATGCGCTGCTGCCGGTTGTCACCGTGGCGGGCCTGCAGATGGGGACGCTCCTCGGCGGCACGGTGCTGGTGGAGACGGTCTTTGGATTGCCGGGCGTGGGCCGGTTGCTCCTGGACGGGATCCTCGCACGAGACTACCCCATCGTCCAGGGGACGGTGCTGCTGCTCGCCACCGCGCGTGTCGGGACCAGCGTCGCGGTCGATTGGCTCTATGCGACCCTCGATTCCCGTATCAGGTTCGAGTAGCGAATGGCCGCTACAGGCGTTGTGGGCCTGGCGCTGCTGTTCGTCGTGCTGGTGACGGCGATCATGGCGCCGGTGCTCGCGCCATATTCGCCCACAAGGCAAGACCTGGATCACGTGCTCGCCCGGCCAAACCGGCAGCACCTCCTCGGCACCGACGACCTCGGTCGCGACCTCCTGACACGGGTGATGTACGGCGCTCGGGTCTCGGTGATGGCGGGGTTCGTAGCGGTGGTCGCCGCGGCGCTGTTGGGCGTGCCGCTGGGACTGGCCGCCGGCTACTATCGCGGCATCAGCGACACGCTCATCATGCGGACGATGGACGGGTTGCTGGCGTTTCCCGCCCTGGTGCTCGCGATGGCCATCACCGCGGCGTTGGGCCCGGGCATCAGAAATGTGATCGTCGCCGTGGCGGCGGTCACGTGTCCGGCCTTTGCGCGCCTCGCCAGAGGCCAGGTCCTCCTGCTCAGGGAGTTGGAGATGGTCGCAGCGGCCAGGGCGGTCGGGATGGGTGATGCAAGAATCCTGCTGCGCTACATGGTGCCGAACATGACGTCCGTGCTGATCCTCCAGGGCGCGCTCAGTATCGGCCAGGCGATTCTCACAGAAGCGGGTCTGAGCTTTCTGGGTTTGGGGATCCAACCCCCCACCCCCGCATGGGGCTCGATGATCGAAATCGGTCGCCGCTACCTCGAGCAGACCCCGTGGATGAGCGTGGGGCCCGGCGTCGCCATCTTGCTCACCGTGCTCGGCTTCAACTTCAGCGCCGACGCGCTGCGTGATGCGCTCGATCCGCGGCTGCTGCGAACGGGCGGGCGAGAGGCATGATTCGAGTCCACGAGCACGCCCCACCGCCGGCGGCCGATCTCCTGGATCGCGCGCGTCGCATCGCCCCCGCGACCATCGGCCACCTGCGGGAGACCGGCTTTGTGGATACCGGCATTGTCCCTCTCGTGACGCCGGTGTCGGTGGTCGGGCCGGCACTCACCGTCAGAATGGTCGCGCCCGACGGCGGCGCCGTCCACATGGCCATCGACGCGGCCCACACGGGGGATGTGCTCGTCATCGACACGGGCGGCGATCGCGCGCACGCCTGTTGGGGGGACGGCACGACGCTCGCCGCCCAAACCCGCCGGATCGCGGCGGTCATCATCGACGGCGTCGCCACGGATGTCCAGGACATTCGGCGGACGCGGTTCCCGGTGTTCTGCCGCGGCCTATCCGTCCTGACGGTGAAAGCCTCGTACAACGACGGTGAGGTCAACGGCGTGATCGCGTGCGGGGGCGCGACGGTGTCGCCGGGAGATCTCGTCATGGCGGACGACAACGGCATCGTCATCATTCGCCCTGATGACATTGGGCCTCTACTGGCCGCCGCCGAGAAATTCGAGGAGCACGAAGGGCGCATCCGCGCACGTCTCGCGGCGGGTGAATCGCTGGTCGAGATCGTTCGAGCGATGTCTCGCGAACACCAAGGAGGGAACCGATGAAAGTCTACATTTCCGTGGACATGGAGGGTATTACCGGCGTCGCGGTCAAGGCGCAGGTCGTGGAAGGACACGCGGCCTACGAGCGGGCGCGCCGATTTATGACAAGCGACATCAATGCCGCGGTGGCCGGTGCGTTTGACGCGGGCGCGACCGAAGTGGTGGTGAACGATGGCCACTTCACCATGACCAACATCCTGCTGGAGGACCTCGACCCGCGGGCGCGGCTCATCACCGGCCGGAACAAACACCTGGCCCAGATGGAAGGTTTGGACTCCTCCTACACAGCCGTCTTTTATGTCGGCTACCACGCCAGCGTTGGGACGGCCGACGCGGTGATCAATCACACCTATCTGGGCAAGGCCGTGCGGGAGATTCGTCGAAACGGACGCGCCGCCAGCGAGGCGGAGATCAACTCGGGGATCGCCGGTCACTTTGGCGTGCCGATCGCGCTGATCACCGGCGATGACAAGGCGGTCGCCGAAGCGACGGCCGCGCTGGGCAACATCGAGAGCGTCGTGGTCAAGCGTGGGCTTGATCGCTACGTGGCGAACACCCTGACGCTGCAGGCGTCGGCCGTGCTCATCCGGGAAGCTGCGCAACGGGCCTTGAAGAGGGTCAAGGAGTTCCCGGTCCCGCGCGTGCCGTCGCCCGTGACGTTTGAGATCGACTTTATGTCGACCGCCGAGGCGGCGATCACGACGCTCTTCCCCACCGTCGAGCTGCGCGGCCCCCGGACCGTGGCGGTTACGGATCACGACTATCTCAAGGCGTTCAAGGCGCTGTACGGATGCCTCGTGCTCGGGAACACTGTGGCCGACGAGATCTTTGGCTGACCGGCGATGACGACGGATTGGCGGCGAAGTCTTGAGGAGTGGCCCCTGCCCGTTCCGATCTTTGACCTCGAACAGGCGCGAACGGCCCTGCTCGTCATCGACATGCAGCGATTCTGCGCCGACCCAGCCTATGGGCTCGGCAAGAAGCTGCGGGAGTCGTTTCCGGATCTCGCGCGAGACTACGAACGGAGGCTGAACGTGGTGGTCGGCAACGTCGAACGCCTGCTGACCGACTTCCGCGGGCGAGGCGGGCGCGTCATCTTTACGACCTTCGGTCCGGAGCTATCCGATGGAAGCGACCTGCCGTGGTATCGACGCCGCACAGACGGAAACCGGAGATACAACAACTTTGCCAGAGGGACGCCGGAGCACGGAATCCTTCCCCGGCTTGACCCTCAGAAAGGTGAGTTGGTCATCAACAAGACGACGACCAGCCCTTTCACCTCCACCGGAATCGCCCGGACGCTTCATCACCTGGGCATTACGGGGTTGGTCATCGCCGGAGTCTCCACCGATGTATGCGTGGAGAGCACCGCTCGTGACGCCGCGGACTTTGGCTTTCAATGCGTCATCGTTGACGACGCGTGTACGTCTCTTCATGACGCGCATCACCATGCCAGCCTTGCTGCGTTTGCGCGGCTCTTTGGCAGGGTGACGTCAACGCAGGAAGTGATCCAAGAACTCGGCGGCGCAACGACGACCCGCCGAGGGTAATTCGATCAGCGCGTTCTTCCGGTCACCGCCAAGCGCCGTCGAATCCTCGCCAAGTCTGTTCCGTCGAGCGGGAGCTCATAAAAGGTCCGCCACAGCCTGTCGACGAACGCCTGCCACACTTCTCTCCCGTCAGGCAAATTCGGAAGGCGTCGAGTGCCCGCATAGTACGATAGTGTGATAGTGGGCGCGGACGAAAGGGGTACCTTTATCGGTTCCATCGTTGATCCTCCGTGGGACGCTCTACCACTCTATGGGCTTCCCTTCCCGGTCTTGAGAAGCGAAGCCCATAGGTTGAAGACTGGGACGATCCGGGAACCCTTCGCTGGAGGATCCTGTTGCATACTATAATAGCATACCTGACGTGAACCGTGTGAAACATCTGGACGGACCGGGAGCGATCGCATGCGCATCGGGATCGGTGTCGGCGGCA